>CAYTJE010000001.1:0-52238 GCA_964437855.1 uncultured Anaerolineales bacterium
GGACCGGGCATGGGGGGTTCCGGAAACGTGCTCCCCGGTAATGGGACTTGAACCAGAAGAAACGGGGTCCCAGCAAGATCTGCCTGGCGGATCACGGGCTACGAGCCAGTTGGCTTCAGGAGGTTATCCCCCTTCACCCGCCTGGGTTGAGCGAGAATCCTCACCTCACGACCTTGGCAGGATACATCGCCGAGAGCGTAACGGGTAGCACCCTGGCGACGATTGGTTCGCTTGACCTGGCACACCTTCCCGAACGTTCAAATCAGCCGGAGATTGACTTTATCATGACCGTGGGTACCAAGCGAGTGCCTCTTGAGGTCAAGTATCAGAAACGCATCGATGCGTTACGAGATACGGAAGGGCTCCGAACATTCATCGAGAATACCTCGAACAACGCACCCTTTGCGGTCCTGGTGACCCAGACGGACATGCCGCCGCTGGACGACCCCCGAATCGTCACTCTCCCTCTTTCGAGCCTGATGCTTCTCAGATGAGGCGGGAGGCTTGCGGCGGCCGGTCCATCCACTTGTACGTGTTTAGCGTGGACTTCAGGCGCTGTCATTTCGGCCGAGCCCTCGCCAAAGGCGAGGGCGAGCGGAGAAATCTCGTTGTCCGAACACGCATAACGGCGAGATTCCTCGACTCGCTTCGCTCGCTCGGAATGACACGCTAAACACGTCCATCCACTTCTTATCCCAGTACCCGTCCACTCACATGTCCTTGAAGAGCGCGGGCTGCGGAGGCTCCGCCTTCACGCTGCGCATTCTGGGGCGCCGAAGCATGATCTTGGGGCGCGGAAAGCGCCTTGGCTCCAGGCGGTGTCTCGCCATGGCGCAATACGCTTCGCTGATGTCAATCCCGATAAACCTCCGGCCGGTCGACTTGGCCGCCACGCAGGTGGCCCCGGAGCCGTTGAACGGGTCAAGGACGATGTCCCCCGGAAAGTCTTCCGACGGCACCTCGGCGAACGTGTACATGAGAATCAGGCGCTGCGGAAGAACCACCGGGAACGGGGCGGGATGGCCTCCGGTGCGCGCCACGTCTTCAGGGTACATGGGCCACACCTGCATCGTCAGGTTGACCCACTGTTCCTGGGACAGTTTGCTGGCTTCCTTGACAGCCTTGGGCAGTTTCCGGGGCTTGCCCGGCTTGACAAACACATTGATGAATTCAATGGTATTGTCTTCGTAGAGATTTGGGGGGTACGGGTAACTGCCGAACATCTTGACGGTTGTTTGTTTCTGCCAGATGTAGAGGCTGAACCGCTCAAAGGCGCAGGCCTCATCCCTCAGAATGGACGCCTCGATGTCGTTGTTCAAGTTCTTCAGGTGCCGCGTATGGCTCTTGTTCATCGCCTTCTTGGGAACGGGCACCCTGGGCGTGTTGATGCAGAGTTTGCCGTTCGGAACCAGGACGCGGCCGGCCTCGCGCCAAACCGCCAGGAGGTCGGCCAAGTAATCGTCATACGAGGGCTGGCCGATCTGCCCCTCCACGCCGTAGTCAACCAGGTTCCAATAGGGAGGGCTGGTGACGATCACGTGCACAGACTCTTCCGGCAACTCGGCCATGACGCGGGCGGCGTCGCCGCCTTCTGCGGTCTGCCATTCTAACGCCAGCCGGCACGACGGGTAAAGGAAATAGGGCGTTGGCTGCCGGGCTCTATGGCCGCGCTGAATACGGCTCTTCCGGGCCCGGCTACATGGCGTCCGGGGAAGCGTGGCGGACGTAGATGCGCCAGCGGCGTTCCAGGTCCCTCAGGCCGAAGCCGTAGGCCTTGCGGAGGGCCTCTTCCTGCGGCATGCCGTCCTTGAGGTTCTCGACGAAGGTCTTGAAGTGTCGCCGGCCGGCGGCCAGGAGGAAATCGACGAGCGTCAGGGCCACGCGGTACTGGCCGAGGGTCAGCAGCCCCCCCATCGGCACCTGGAAGATGGCGCGGATCGACCGGCCGGAGCGGGCGATGCGTTCGGCGGGTTCCCACTTCTGCGGGCGAAGGGCCTTGTCGTTGACGGTGGTCATGTACTCGGCCAGTCCCTCGTGGAGCCAGAGGGGCAGGCGGCCCTGCGTCTTGTACAACTCGAAGAAGGCGTGGGTGCCCTCGTGGGCGAAGAGTTCCTGGAGCCGGCGGGGGGCGTCGGTCTCGATGGGGATACAGATGTGGACCAGCGAGGGCCCGTCGGGGCCGTGCGCCTCGATGCCGAAGTAGGCCCCCGCCCGCGACGCCGCCATCATGCCGTCGAACCGCTTGGCGTACGCCTCGAAGCGGCGCCGGTGGCGAAACAGGATCAGCACGCATTTGCCGTCCCACACCCGCTCGCTCGCCGACAGGGCGAACTGCTTCAACAGGTTCCGGTACAGCGCCTCGGACCACCGGAGGAAGTTCAGGCTGACCCGTCGGCCGGCGTCGCTGAAGATGAGGTAGTGGCGGGTTTCGGCCATCTGGAGGTCGGTGCCAAGGGCCTTGTTGATCGTCTTGAGCCGCTTCTTCTGATGGGCGACGATCGCCTTCTGGTCGATGCCGCCGGAAGCGGTCCGCCAGTCGGCGGGGAGGCTGTAGAGTGCGCGGCCGGCCGGCGTGACGGCCGAGACGCGTTCCTCGTGCGACCGCGGGGGCGGGGGCGGCTCGAACTCGATGGCCGACGCCCCGGTCCCCCAGGCCGACAGGGCGACCCCCGCCGCCACGCCGGCCGCCAGCGCGATCGCCCGCCGCCGCCACCTCCGGCCCCGATGCCCCATGTCGTGTGCTCCCCCGTGGCTCATGGCTCATCCGTTACGTGACAGGACGCCTCGGCCACGCGATGGATTTCCGGAATCAGGCGCTCCGGCAGCCGGACGGTCTGGACGATGGCGGTGTCCGCGGTGTGCCGCCGGAGCACCTCGGCGTGCTGCCGGAGCCAGGCCAGGAGCCGGCCGTCGGCGGCGTCGGCCCGGACGGTGACCTCGCGCGGGGGCCCCATGAGCCGCTCGAGCACCGCCTCGGCGAGCCGATCGAGCCCGTCGCCGCGCGTGGCGCTGACGGCCACGGCACCGGGACGGCGGCGGCGGGACAGGTCGAGGTCGGCCTCGTTGGTCACAAGGTCCACCTTGTTCAGGACGACGAGTTGGGGCTTCTCGTCGCAGTCGATCTCGGCAAGCACCCGCTCGACCGCCTCCAGGTCGTCCTGGACGTGCTCGGTGGAGGCGTCCACGACGTGCAGCAGGAGGTCGGCGTGGACGGCTTCCTCCAGGGTGGCCTTGAACGAGGCGACGAGGTGGTGCGGCAGGTCGCGGATGAAGCCGACCGTGTCGGAGAGCAGGGCCGACAGGCCGAACGGCAGGGGCCAGGCGCGGGTCCGGGTATCGAGGGTGGCAAAGAGTTTGTCCTCGACGTAGGCGCGGGCGTCGGTCAGGGCGTTCAGCAGGCTCGACTTGCCGGCGTTGGTGTACCCGACGAGTCCGACGGTAAGTTGGTCGCGGCGGGAGGCGACCTGGCGTTCCTTCCGGGCGTCGATCTCGGTGAGGCGGCGCTTCAGGTCGCGGATGCGCCGGCGGACGAGTCGGCGGTCGGTCTCCAACTGGGTCTCGCCGGGGCCGCGGGTGCCGATGCCGCCCTCGATCCGCGACAGGTGCGTCCACAGCCGGCGCAGCCGGGGGTAGGTGTACTCCAGTTGCGCGAGTTCCACCTGGAGCCGGGCCTCGTGGGTGCGGGCGCGGGCGGCGAAGATGTCCAGGATCAGTTCGCTGCGGTCGAGGGTCTTGACGCCGGTGCCGGCCTCCAGGTTCCGGACCTGGGCGGGCGTGAGGTCGGCCTCGAAGATGACGACGTCGGCCTCGCGGTCGCGGCAGAGGGCCCGCAACTCCTGGACCTTGCCGTGGCCGATGTACGTGCCCGGATGGACCCGCCGGCGGCGCTGAATCATCGCGGCGACGACACGGGCGCCGGCGGTGTCGGCGAGGCGGCCGAGTTCGTCCAGCCGGTCGCGATGCGTCTGCTCGCCGTCGGCGTCGGAGATGACCTCCACCAGGACGGCCCGCTCCTTGACGACGGTGCGCCGGGTTCGTTTCAGTTCCTTCACCGGCTCAGTATCGCCTCCTTGAGGGGTTATCGGCTCGTTTCGGCGCTGTTCTCAATGGTATAGCGCCGGCGGCGCGGGGTCAATGCGGGGAGGCGGGAGGGGTGCCCTTCGAGCCGCGTGTGTAAGCACGCGGGTTCGCACAATCGGTGGCGCATGTATCGCACGCGAGTATCGCGCCGCCAATCGAGCATACCCGCGACCTCACGGTCGCGGCTCGAAAACCCTACTCGCCATAGACGACCATCGCCGGCAAACGTTCATAGGTATCGACGCCCGCCGGCGGCGGGGGCGCCGGGTCGCGGAACCAGGCGAGCAGATACGGCCCGTCGCCGGTGCGGCGATGGGCGTCCCACCAGGCCAGGCTCCGCCCGGCCCAGGCCAGGTCGGCGTCGCCGCCGGTCTTCCACTCGACGGCCCAGGCGTCGAGGGGTTGCGTGCGGCCGTCGGCGTCGGTGGCCTCGCTGCCGTCGACCCGAAGCATCGCGACGGCGTCCGGCCGGTTCGACAAAGCGCGCAAGCCGGCCGGGCTCGGCTCCACCGCCTTGCTTTCGAAGGGCATGGGCTGCGTATCAAGCAGGTGGAGCAGAAACCGCGCCGCGCGGCTTTCGAAAGCAGGCGCTTCGCCCAGACAGAGTACGCCCTGCACCTTGTATAGGTCGTCGGACGAAGCCAACACGGGAAGCGGAAACGGGGTTTCTCGAGGTTTCGGCAACGGGAAGCGGGCAGCGGTGCCGCCGTGCGACGCCAAGCAGACAAAGTGCTCCAAGGCCGCGAGCGGCTTTCCACGTTCGGCATAGTACACGCGGGCTTCGCGGATGCTTGGCCCTTCTGGCCCGGCAAACAGAACGATCAGGACGCTTGACGCAGCGGCTAGCAACAGCATTGCTCCCACCAGAAACGCACGGCGGCGCTGAAGCAGAAGGGCAGCCACGAGCACGGCCAGCGAAAAAAGGGCTAGGCCCAGCCAGATCGTTGTCGAGTCTGCTCCCGGCCCTGAAGCCTCAGCGAATAACCAACAAGTGTCCGGTTGAACCGTGGCCAGCATGCCCGGCGGGAAGGACGCCGACACGACCTGTAGGTCATCCGGCGGCCGGTAATGTACGACCCGCGCCCGGCCCGGCGGAGCGCCGTTATCGGTCACAATGACGTCCAGTAGGCCACAGCGGGCCGCCATGTTGAATTCGCCGGGCAAGGTGGAAGAGTAGTAAATGGAGCGAACCTCTCGACCATCCAGGGCTTTACGGAGATCCCGTACAAGACGCGTACTCCCTCGCGTCATCATTCGCCCCACGATAGCCACGTTCTCGGAGACGGGGCGAATCGGGATATCCTCTATCTCGCTGACATCAACTATATCACCATCGCTGCTCTCGCACCCAACCGTCACAGACAAGGGGCCGCCAGCGTAGAAGACGGGGAAAACGAACTCTTCGGTTCGGCCGGGAGCCACGTGAAGCGGCGCCACGATGTCAACCGGGCCGCCACAGGAAACGCGAGTCCGGTCGAAAGGCCGGTCCGAGTCGTTCGAAACAACCAGCGTCACAGGCACGTAATAGCCGACGCGCGCCAGGCCGTCGGTGACGTCGAGGGAGGCGGTGACGTCGATGTCTGCGGCGAGGGCGGCGGGGACGGCGAGGAGGAGAAGGGAAAATGATGTCATGCTGAGCGCCGCGACGCATCTCGCCTTGCTCCACAGCCAAAACAAAAGACCACGGCGAGATTCTTCGTCGCCCTGCGGGCTCCTCAGAATGACAACCGGTTTGCCCATCACGGCGCGCCCCCCGTCTCCTCCAGCATCCGCCAGATATGGATCGCGGCCGCCACCGACCACGCCTGGGCGATGCACCCGCCGGGTGCGTGCGGCGGGTCGCCGTCGTACACCTCGCCAATCTGGCCCAGACACGCCTCGTCCATGGCATCCACGAGCCCAGAGAGGATCTGCCCCGCCTCGCCCCGGGCACACTCGCGGCACTCGACGGCGAAGACGGCGTCGACGTACGGCCCCAGGAGCCACGGCCAGGCGGTGCCCTGGTGGTAGGCGGCGTCGCGCTCGTCCGGGCCGCCGCGGTACACCCCTTTATACGAGGGATGGGCCGGGTCGAGCGTCCTGAGGCCGCGGGGCGTCAGGAGCCGCTCGCGGACCGTCCGGACGACGGCCTTCGCGCGCTCGCCCCGCAGCGGCGCGTGCGGCAGGCCGACCGCGAAGATCTGGTTCGGCCGGATCGCGGGGTCGGGGGTGCCACCCGGCGCGATGCAATCGTACAGACACCCCGCGGCCTCGTTCCAGAAGAGGGCCTCGAAGGCGTCGCGGGCGGACGCGCGAAGGCCGCACGCCTCGGGCGCCTCGACGCCGAGCGTCTCGGCCATCTCCTCCACGAGGGCGAGGCCCGAGAGCCAGAGGGCCTGGACCTCGACCGCCTTCCCGTGGCGGGGCGTGACGGGCCGACCGTCGGACGTGCGGGCGTCCATCCACGTCAGTTGCGTGTGCTCGTCACCGGCCAGGACGAGACTGTCGGCGTCGGCATGGATGCCGAACCGCGTGCCCTCGGCGCAGCGGCGGACGATGTCGCAGGCGACGGGCCAGAGCGAGGCGCGGGCGTGGTCGGCCCAGCCGGGGTCGTGGGGCACTTCCTGCTCGCCGCACCACGTCACGTACGCCGCCAGGGCCTGGAGGAACCAGAGGCCGGCGTCGACGGTGTTGTAGGCGGGCTCGCCGTCCTCCTCACCGAAGGAGTTGGGGATGAGACCATCGGCAGCGGCGGCGGCGAACGCCTCCAGGACCATGGCGGCCTCCGCGGGCCGCCCGACCTCGATCGCCAGGCCCGGCAGGGCGATCATGGCATCGCGGCCCCAGTCGGCGAACCACGGGTAGCCGGCGATGACGGTCCGCAGGTCCTTGCCCGCGGCGCGGCGGCAGACGAGGAAGGCGTCGGCGGCGCGGCGGAGGGCGGAAACGGGATCGGTCGCGCTATCGGAGGGGCCGGAGCGGAGGGGGATATCCCGCCGCTCCCGCGGCGGGCTCGAAGGCATGGCGCGCGGCGGGCTCGGAGACGGCGGGTCGAAGACACAGAACAGGCGGCAGTCGCCGGGGCCGGAACCGCGGACGGTCCATCGGCCGGGCGCGAGGAGGTCCTGCGTGAAGTCAAACCCGCGCTCCCGCTCGACGCGGACCTGGACGCCCTCGTACCACGTGGGCTCGCCGCCGGCCTCGACGGAAACATCCCCCTCGCTGTCATCCTGAGGCCCGCAGGGCCGAAGGATCTCGCCTTGGTCGTTCGCCGGCGCGCCGTTCTCACGGCGAGGTTCTTCGTCGCGGCTTCGCCGCTCCTCAGAATGACAGCCTTCCGGGACATCCGCCCACACGAACACGCCCGGCAGGCCCTCCGTCAGGACCCGCCAGCCGGGGGCGTCCTGGAGAAGTTCCGCGCGGAAGCGGTCGTGCTTGTGGCCCAGATGGTGCATCGACCGCAGGGCGAGCATCGGGGCCAGGTCGAGCGTCCAGTCGCCGTCGGCCTGGACCTCATAGGTGATGCATACGCCCGCCGCATCCGGCAGCAGGTGGACCTCACGGGTCACCGTCGGCCCGGCGGCGCGGGAGACGAGGGCCACCCCGCTTGCGCGGCGGGTCTCCGCACCCGCCGCGTGGTCAACCAGACCGCCTATCCTGCGCGGTGGCTCCGCAGACCCACCGCGCGGCACATTATGGAACTCGAAGGCCACCGCCGAGCCGTCGGGATGAAAGCCGCCTGAGTACTCGGTGGTGGAGAGCCAGGCCTCGCCGTCGGCGGTCGCGAGCCGCTCGTCGATGTGCGAGAGGACGACGTGCCGCCCCAGCGGCGGCCGCAGCGCCGGCACCCACAGGCCGTGATACCGGCGCGTCGGACACAGGAGCACCGTGGAGGAGGCGTAGCCGCCGCCGCCGTCGGCCAGGAGCCACTCGGTGGCCAGGGCGCGGTCGAGGTCTCGCAGGTCGTCGGCGCGGCGGTGCATGGGGCGCTCCGAACGGACGAACCGCAACCTTACGGTTGCGGCTCGGGCGAAGCAAGTATAAAAGGCCCTAACAGAAAGACATTCAACGCAGAGCACGCCGAGGACACAGAGAGAAACGACGCCTTCTTGAGTCAGAAGCAAGGCGCTCCTTCGTTCTCAGCGGTCTCTGCGCTCTCTGCGTTTCATTCTGTTAGAGGTTGTAAGGCAGGCGGGCGCCGGCACTCGAGGCGGCGTCGGAGGCCACAGGCGTTTCGGCGGGGGAGGTCTGGAGCCGGATGGCCCCCGACTGTTCGCGCGGTGGGCCGGGAGACCCACCGCGCGGAATGGCTGCGACTGTTCGCGCGGTGGGCCGGGAGACCCACCGCGCGGAATGGCTGGAGGAGGCAGGACGGCTACTCGGCGGCCCGGCTCTCGTCGTCGCCGTTGCCGCCAGCGTCGCCGGCGCCGTCGCCCCCGGCGGAGACGGGCGTCTCGGCAGGGGCGGTCTGGAGCCGGATGGCCCCCAGGGGGCAGTACGTGACACACTCGCGGCACAGGACGCAGTCGTCGAGGCGGTCGGTGCTGATGTACGACTTGTCGTTGCACATCTCGAAGACGCCGGCCTCGCAGCGGGCCAGGCACACGCCGCAGCCGACGCAGTCGCGGGTGCTGACCGAGAGGGTGGCCGCCCGGCCGTCGCGCCGGAACGAGGCGGCCGCGACGAGGTCCGGGGTGGGCTCGTCGGTCTCGGAGACCTCGTGGGCCTGCTGCCAGGAGTGGCTGCGGACCTGGTGCCGGCCGAAGCGGTCCATGCGGAAGACGCTCCGGCCGCAGGTCGGGCACCGGTGCAGGTCCTCCAGTTTCTGGAGGTACTTCAGGAGCGTCAGGACCAGCGTGCCGTGGCTCCACGTCAGGGGGCTCACGGAGAGGGGCCGGCCGGTGTCGGGGTCCACCTGCTCGGCCAGGACGCCGGAGTCCAGGGCGTGGGTGACGGCCCACTGGAAGATCGGGAGGGCCTGTTTGAGTTCCTCGACCGTCTTGCCGCGGGCGATGGTGTAGTCGGCCAGCCAGATGGTGCAGACGAACCAGGGGTTGCCGGGGACGCCGCGGCGGTCGGCGGCGTCGAGATAGTAGGTGTCGCCGGCGTATCGGGCCAGTCCGCCCACGGGGGTCTTGACCCAGAGGGTCTGCTCGACGGCGTGCATGGTCTTTTCGACGCGGGGGTCGTCGGCCTCGAAGGCGTGGAACTTGAAGAGGGCAAAGAGGCTGGCGTCGACGGTGGGGTCCACCTCCACGCCGCCGTCGGGCGTCGGCACGAGCCGGCGGACGAACCGCTGGTGCTCGTCGCTCCAGAGGTGGTCGGCTATCCCCGCGCGGACCTCCTCGGCGGCGCGGTCGTAGCGGTCGGCGTGGTCGGAGTCGCCGAAGACCCGGGCGAAGTTGCGGGCGGCGGTCAGCCCGCCGTAGACCGTGGCGCAGGTGTAGGTGTGGACGCCGTACCGCTCCTCCCACAGGTCGTAGGAGGGTTTGGGCAGGCCGGTCTCGGGGTCGCGGAAGTCGGCCATGAAGTCGGCGGCCTTGCGGATGAGGGCGTGGTACAGGGGGCGGACGTACTCGACGTCGCGGTACTGCCAGAAGTGCCGCCACAGCGCCCACAGGACCAGGGCGGTCTGGTCCTCCTGGATGGGCAGCCGCTGCACGCCGGCGACCATCCACGGGTGCCAGGACGAGGCCGGCGTCCCGTCCGGGTTGTACTTGTGCAGCAGGTACCCCTGGTCGGTCAGAAGGCGGGCGCACTGGGTATAGAAGCGGCACGTCAGGTCCGGGTAGCCGGCCAGGTCGAGGGCGTGGCAGACGAGGGCGGCGTCTCTCGGCCACATGTAGGAGTAGGTGTCGCGGGAGAACTGGAGGACGTCGGAGTCGTTGGCGGCGACGACGGCGCCGCGGTTGTCGATCTGGGACCGCAGGATGAGCAGGCTCCGCTTGTAGAGGTCGCGGACGCGGTCCGGCAGGTTGCCGAAATTGCAGGCCGGCCCGTTGACCCACGCGCGCCAGTAGCCGAGGGTCCGCCGGAGCATCGTCTCCGGGGTGCGGTCCTTGAGCACGCCGTAAAGGTCGCGCAACTCGTCGAACGAGGGGGCGACCACCAGGTAATAGTAAACGGTGGCGGCGGCGCCCGCCTCCAGGGTAACCGAGGCCCCGATGGTCGAGTCGACGGCGCCCTGGCTGATGGGGTTGCCGGAGAGCCGGCCGTCCTCGGCGTCGCGCCAGGTGCCCTCGGCCCCGTGGAAGCCGCAGGCGCCGGTGGCGAACTGGTCCACGCCGTGGCGGTCGGCGCCGTCGGGCCCGGTCCGGCAGAAGCCGGCCAGCACGTACCGCGAGCCGCGGTAGTGGACGACGGCCTCCAGGCGCGGGTCGTAGTAGGCGGTGTCGCCCACCTTGGTGCCGTACATCGAGAGGTCCTGGTGCAGAAACAGGCGGATCTCGCGCCGGCGGTCGGCGGTGTTGGTGACCCGGATGCTGCGGAGGTAGACGTTGCGGTTGAAGTCGACCACGTCGTTGCAGACGAGCCGGACGGCCAGGTCGGCGTGCTCCAGGCGGACGTCGGTGACGAGGGTCTCGGGGAGGTAAAGGAGCGAGCGGTCCCACCCCGGGTCGGCGGTCCAGGCGAGGCGGTCCTCGGCCCAGACGCCGAACCGGCACGGGCCCCAGCCCGCGTGGTTCTCCTGGCCGACGTAGGGGAAGTACAGGTCGCGGATCTGGTACTCCGCGTCGAAGGCCAACAGCAGGTTGCCGTTGCCGACAGGGATATCGCGCGGCACGTGCCGTCTCCATCCGCCCCCGCAGGGCGAAGCGGCGAATTATAGCCGATGCGGCGGCGGCGTCAACCAGGAGCCGAGGAACGTTCCCGGAAGTGTTTGTCGGCGCTTGGGCGGGGCCGGCTGAACCTTTTTGGGGGAACGGGAACGGGGAATGCGAAATGCGGAACGGGGAACGCGGAACGAACGGCGGCGCCGGAGGCGGGCGGCTCAGGCGCCCGCGCGGGTGCGGAGGTTGTCTAAGACGTTCATGAAGTTGATGTAGGAATCGTACGGCGACTCGTACGGATTGAAATACGTGTGCACGTCGCCGTCGGCGAACCACTTGGTGCACATGTAGTAGAAGTGGTCGGAGGTCTGGAGCCGGCGCCAGTCGTGGAGCAGGTCGGGGGCGGCGGCGGCCTTGACGGCCTCCTCCAGGCGGTAGAGTTCGTGCAGGGCGTTCGACTGCATGGCGTTGCCGAGCCAGGCCGAGAGGTCGCGTTCCATGTCGGCCCAGGAGACCATGTGGGGGACGTCGAGTTCGCCCTCCGGCTCGTAGGTCTCGACGGCCTGCGAGAGGGTCTTGAAATCGTTCTTCCCGTCCTTCATGACCCGTTCGGGCAGATGGTAGAGGAACGAGAAGATGCCCGACTCGGCCCACTGGTGCTCGCCGAACGTCTCGTAGTCCATGAACAGGTTGACCACGTACCCGTTGCCGTTGACCTGGTCGACCCAGCGGGCGAAGGTCTCGGCCTTCAGGGGCCATTCGGGCCAGGAGCGGTCGGAGAAGCGGAAGGCGATGTCGTCGGAGAGCCGATAGTTCTTCAGCAGGAGCCGGATCCGCTCGGCGCCCACCGGCTTGTAGATGAACGCCGGCGACCGGTAGCCGAGGATGTGGTCGGCGCCTTCGGCCACGATGCCGGCGTATCCGAGTTCCTCGATGAAATGGGCCAGGTCGTTATTGTAGATGAGTTCGGTGTTCCGGAAGATGCGCGGCGACACGCCGAACGTCTCCTGCATCCTGGCCGACTGGGCCAGCACCTGCTCGCGGAACTCCTCCCGGCTGTAGAGGAACGCGAGGCTGTGGTAGTAGGTCTCGGCCAGGAGTTCCACGCGGCCGGTATCCACGAGCGCGCGGAACGAATCGACGACCTCCGGGGCCCACTGCTCGAACTGGTCCAGCGCCACGCCCGTGATGGAGTAGGAGACGGCGAACTCCGGGTGCTGGCGCAGCAGGTCCAGCATCAGGCGGTTCGACGGCAGGTAGCACCGCTGGGCCACCTTCCGGCAGACCTCGGCATTGTGGTACTCGTCGAAGTAATTGGCGTCGGAGTCGAAGACGCTGTACCGCCGGAGGCGAAAGGGCTGGTGAACCTGGAAATAAAAACATATGCTGGCCATGCTTACGCCTTGGCGACGTCCTGGTACACGTCGAGGCACGCCCGGCCGGCGTCGAGCCAGACGAATTTGCGGACCTCGAACGCCCCGTGCTCCCGCAGCGTCTTCTGCAGCGGCGGGTGCCGCAGCACCGCCACGATCTTGTTCGCCATCTCGTTGATGTCCCAGAAGTCCACCTTCAGGGCGTGGGTCAGGATCTCGCTCACCCCGCTCTGCTTCGAGATCAGCACCGGCACGTCGCGCTGAAGCGCCTCCAGCGGCGCCAGGCCGAACGGCTCAGAGACGCTCGGCATGACGTACAGGTCCGCCATCTTGAACACCCGTTCCAGGTCGCCCCCGCTCAGGAACCCCGTGAACGTCACGCGGTGGCCGATGCCCATGGCGGCGGCCAGTTCAATCATCCGCCGAATCATGTCCCCCGACCCCGCCATCACGAACTTCACGTTATCCATGACACCGAGGACCCGGCGGGCGGCGGCCAGGAAGTACTCCGGGCCCTTCTGCATGGTGATGCGGCCGAGGAACAGCACGATCTTGTCGCCCGTCTCGATGCGCTCGACAGTCGTCGGCACCGGCTCGCCGTCGATTGTGATGGCGTTGTAGACGACCCGGCATTTCGATTCCGGCACGCCGTAGCGCCCGGTCACGATGCTGCGGGTCAGCCGGCTGACGCAGATCACCTGCCGGGCCCCGTGCATGCCGGCCCGTTCCACGTCGTACACCTGCTGGTTAACGGCCGTACCGCTCCGGTCGAACTCCGTCGAGTGCACGTGGACCACGAGGGGTTTGCCCGTCAGGGCCGACACGCTGAGCCCCGCGGGGTACGTCATCCAGTCGTGGGCGTGAATGACGTCGAACTCGTGTCGGCGAGCGATCTCGGCCACCAGGCGGGCGTAGCGGTGGACCTCGCTGAAGAGGTCGCCGCCGTAAAGGCCCAGTTCGCCGGTCACGCTTGCGGCGGCGCGGGCGGGCGCGGACGCCTCCGCCTCCGCCGGCGGCGCCGGCCGAGTAACCTGCCGCGGCCGCGACTCGCGCTCGCGCTGCTCCGCGTAGGCCCGCTCGGTCTGGTACGGGCTCAGCCCGGAATCGACCGGGATCAGCCGGACGTGCTCCAGGCCGTCCACGGTCCAGTAGGGCTGCTGCTCCCCCTGCCGCTGGTAGGCCTCCTCGGCCGAGAGCACGTGGACGCGGTGAAGGGTGCGGCCGCCGCCGCCGCGGGGCAGGACGAACAGGATGTCCGTCCCCAGATCGCTCAGGGCCTTCGTCAGACCGTAGCAGGCGGTGCCCAGGCCGCCGCTGATGAACGGCGGAAACTCCCAGCCCAGCATGAGGACCCGCATGGTCACACCACCCGTCCCGTGACGCCTGTGCGCCTTGACGGCGCAGACTCCTATTGCCCCTCTGACTCATGTGCGGCGCGAAGGAAGATCACACTAACTCCCAACCCGATTGTAAAACGCGGCCCGGCGCGTGTCAATCGCTTTGGGCCGAGGCCCCGGCAAGAATTCCATTAAGACCGGCCCCGCCGCGACGGGCGCCGCGCCCGGCGCTGCTGCCAGGGCAGAAAGCCCACCGGGCGCTTTTGCATTGCATCGCGCCCGCGGCCATGTAAGATGCGCCTCGACCCGCAGCAAGGACCCCCCATGGCTGACCCGCAGCGCGTCCTCGTGATCGGTCTGGACGGCATGTCGCCGGAGGCGTTGGCGGCGTTGACCGCCCGCGGCGCCATGCCCACCCTCGCCGCGCTTCCGGACCGGGGCGTGGGCGGCGTGCTGGAGTCGACGGTCCCGCCGTTCACCTGCCCGGCCTGGCCCACCATGTGTACCGGCGTGGGGCCGGGCCGGCACGGCGTCTTCTCGTTCATCCACCGCCGCCCGCAGAGAGGCCGCGACGGCGCCCGCATCGTGGCGTCCACGGACCTGGCGGCCCCGCGGTTCTGGCAGTTGGCGGCCGAGGCGGGCCGGCGGGCCGCCGTCCTCTACGTGCCGACCATGTACCCGGCCGATGCCGTCGAGCCGCTCTTCGTCAGCGGGTTTCCGGCGCCCGACCGACCGGACGCCGGCGCCGTGTACCCGTCGGAGGCCGAGGCGCCGCTGCGGCGGGCGGTCCCGGCGCTCCAGGAGTCCAACGTCTTCATGCAGGTCCGGCCGGCGCCGGGCGAATCCCCCCACGACGCCCGGCTGCGACACATCCGCGCCCACGCCGAGGCCGAGGCCGCACGCGTGACCCAGACCTTCGACCTCGCCGCCCGCGAGCGGCTCGACCTGGCGATGGTCGTCTTCAGTTTCCCGGACCGGGTCTTCCACCCGTACTACGGGTGCGTCGTGGCGGGGGAGGACGCGCCGGCGGACTGGCTGGCCCTCCGCGAGGGCCTCGACGCCGGCTTCGCCCGGATAGACGGCGTCATCGGCCACCTGCTCGAGCGGTTCGGCGAGCCGGCCACCGTGCTCGTCGTCAGCGACCACGGGTTCACCCGCAAACGCGGCGCGTTTTACGTGGGCGAGTGCCTCCGGCAGGCGGGCCTGCTGAAGCCGGCCGGCTGGCGGTACCTCCTGAGCCGCCTCGCGAGGCGCGCGGGCTCCAAGGACGCCCGCCAGAGCCTCGTCGCGGAAGACCCCTGGGCCGACCCGTCCATCGACTGGCGGAAGACGCAGGTGTTCCCCGCCCACGACCACGAGCGGGGCCTCTTTGTGAACCTGGCCGGCCGGGGGCCGACCGGCGTCGTTCCCGCCGACGCCCGCGACGCCGTCCTCGACCGGGCCCGCGAGGCCGTCCTGGCGGTCCGCGACCCCGAGACGGGCGAGCGGCCGGTCCGCGCCGTCCGGCGCCGCGAGGCCGTTTACCGCGGCCCCTTCGTGGACCGGGCCCCCGACCTGCTGCTGGAGATGGAGACCGGCTGGCACCTTCGCCGGAAACTGGCCTCCCGGCGCCGCGGACGGACGCCCCTCCGACGGTCGGACACCATGGCGGGGATCCACCATCCGGACGGCATTCTGCTGGCGTCCGGCCCCGCCGTCCGGCCCGGGGCGGCCCTGGAACGGCCCCAGATTCCGGACATCGCGGCCACGGTCCTGGCGCTGGCGGGCCTGGCGCCGGGCGAGGCGCTGGACGGCCGGTGCCTGGACGAGGTCTTCGACGTGCCCGCCGGTCCCGTGACCGTCCGGGGTACCGCCGCCGGCCGGTCGGAGGGCTCCGGCTATTCGGCCGAGGACGAAGCCGAGGTGGCCCGCCGGCTCGAGGACCTGGGGTACCTGTGAGCGCCGGCCCCCGGCCGCGCCAGGATGGATGCGCCGTGGACCCCGACCTGTCCGTCATCATCGTGGCCTACCGCTGCCGGGACGACCTGGCCCGGTGCCTGGAGTCGGTCCGGACAGGCGCGGCGTCGCTGTCCGCCGAGGTCATCGTGGTCGAGAACGCCAGCGGCGACGGGACCGCCGAGATGGTCCGCGAACGGTTTCCCGAGGTCCACCTGATCGCGAACCGCGAGAACCGCGGCTTCGCCGCCGCCTGCAACCAGGGCCTGGCGGTCGCCTCCGGCCGGCACGTCCTGTTCCTGAACCCCGACACCCGGCCGGCCGAGGGCTCGCTCCCCACGCTGGTGGAGACGCTCGACCGGCATCCGGACGTGGGCGCCTGCGGGCCGCAACTCCGCGGCACGGACGGGGCCATCCAGCCGTCGGTCCGGACGGACCCGACGCTGGCGGCCCTGCTTCACCAGTTTACGCCGCTGCGTCTGCTGCGGCTGCTGGCGCCGGCGTACCGGCGGTACAAGCGGCGGGACATGGATTTCCGGTCCCCCGCCGACGTCGATACCGTGATGGGAGCCGCCCTGTGCGTGCCCCGCCGCGTCCTGGACGAGGTCGGTCCGATGGACGAGCGGTACTTCGTGTACCACGAGGAGGCGGACCTGTGTCTGCGGATTCGGCGGGCGGGGTACCGCGTGCGGTTCGAGCCGGCCGCCCGGGTCGTCCACGTGGGCGGCGTGTCGGCCGGCCATGCGGCGGCCAACGTCCTGTACCTGCGGAGCCTGTACCGGTTTCTGTACAAGCATCACGGCCGGCTGAAGGGCGGGCTCATGGTCGCCGCGCTGCGGGCCGGCCTGTACCTGCGGGAGGCGATGCAGTTGCCGGCCCAGGCCCTGGCGGCCGGGGCGATGCTGGCCGTCGGGCAGGTCGACCGGGCCGGCCGGCGCGGCCGGCGGGCCTGGCGAGCCTTGCGCTATCTCGGCTGCGACGCCTGGCGAACGCTGTTCGTCTAACCCTACAACGCTAACCTGTGCGCGGCCCGTACGGGCCGCGCAGGTCAAAAAACGCGACCTCCCGCGCGGCGGCCTTCCAGGGCCGCCGCGCATGAGATAATCCGATAGAACGGGGCATTCAGGTGCAGAACGGACGAGGCATGCCGGCACCGGACGCGATCGACGCCCCGCTCCGTCTCCGCCACGTGCCGTGCGATTACTGCGGCGCGGAGGAGGCCGAGCCCTGTCTTTCCGGGCCCGACCGCGTGTGCGGGTTGGAGGGCGAGTTCCACGTGGTCCGGTGCACCCGCTGCGGTCTGCTCCGGACGAACCCCCAGCCCGTGCCGGAGGACCTGGCCAAGGCCTACCCGCCTTCCTACGACGTGCACGCGGCCTCGGTGACGATTCCCGACCCTCCGACGGGGCTGCTGCGATGGGGCCTGGTCAACTATCGGAACTATCCCCTTGGCCGAAAGGCCCCCGCTATTGTACGCTGGGTGATGCTGCCCTGGGCCCGGCTGCGGCTTCGGGGGCGCAAGTTCGTCGATTACGTGCCGTACCGCGGCCAGGGGCGGCTGCTCGACTTCGGATGCGGCACCGGGGGCTACGTGGCCCGGATGGCGGCCGCCGGATGGAAGGCGGAAGGCATCGACCTGGTTCCGTCGGCGGTGGCCACCGGACGCCGGGCCGGCCTGACCCTTCACGAGGGGACCCTGCCGGGGGCGGCGCTGCCGACCGCCCACTACGACGTGATCACCCTGTGGCACGTACTGGAACACGTACCGAGCCCGATGGCCACCTTGAAGGCGGCGCGGGACCTTCTGCGTCCGGACGGGCGGCTGGTGGTGGTGTGTCCGCTGATGGACAGCCTGGCGGCCGGGTGGTTCGGGGCCTCGTGGTTCGGCCTGCGGGAACTGCCTCGGCACCTGACGCATTTCACGCAGCGGACGCTGAGGCGTCACCTGGAGGCGGCCGGGCTGGAGGTGGAGCGGGCCCTGCCCATCCGCCGGCCCACGTTCATGCGCCACAGCCTCCTGCAGCGGGCGGAGGATACGGGCCGGGCACGGTACCGGTGGCTCGCGCAGTCGCGGACCCTGTCGCGCGGGCTGAGCCACCTGGCCCGGCTTCTTGGACGGACCGACGAGGTGCTGCTTGAGGCCCGGCGGGCCTAGCGCGACAGCGCTACTTCCCGCGCGGCGGGTCTCCCGGCTTCGCCGCGCGGAGGCAACAACAGCGTTTCCGGCGGCGCGGTGGCCCAGTCCATACGGAGGCGTATGCCGAGGGCCACCGCGCAGAAGGCACAGCATGAAGGATGTGAGACGTGAAGGTGCTCCTGATACGGCCGCCCCAGGCGTTCGCCCGTGGCGGTCATGTGGCCGTTCATGTGGATGTCCCGTTGGCCCTGATGTATCTGGGGGCGATTGCCGAACGGGCCGGCCACCAGGTCGTTCTGTTCGACGCCGCGGTCCAGGCGGACGCCGCGCCCCTGCGGTTCGACGACGAAGGCCGGCTCCACGTCGGGACCGATTGGGACGACGTGGCCCGGACGGTCGAGGCGGCGGCGCCGGACGTGATCGGCATCACCAGCCTGTACTACACGCAGATGCCGCAGGCGCTGGAGACGGCCCGGGTGGCTCGCCGCGCCTTGCCCGACGTGCCCATCGTGGTGGGCGGCGCGCCGGTGACGGTCCGGCCGGAGGACTACCTGGCCGAGCCGGCCGTCAGCATGGCCGTGGTGGCCGAGGGCGACGTGGCCCTGCCGCGGCTGCTCGAGGCCCTGGCGGGGGGGGCCGACCTCCGCGACGTCCCGAACCTGGTGTATCGCGCCGGCGGGGGCCTCCGGCGCAACCCGGGCGCGGCCTTCGTCGAGGACCTCGATGCGCTGCCCGACCCGGCGTATCACCTGGTGGACCTGCCGCGGTACATGCGGGCGCTCAGCCAGGATTCGGCCGGGCGGTGGACATGGAAGCCCCGGCGCCTGATGACGGTCCAGACCAGCCGGGGCTGTCCGTTCGGGTGTACCTACTGCGCGGTCCGGTTGCACATGGGCCGCCGGTACCGCGTGCAGTCGCCCGAGCGTGTCCTGTCGCACCTGCGGTTTATTGCAACGGACCCGGGCATCCGGCACATTCATTTCATCGACGACAACCTGGGCCAGGATCAGGAGCGTTTTCACGCGATTCTCGACGGCCTGATCCAGATGAAACGCGAGGGCCTGCCGATGGTCTGGGACACCCCCATCGGCATGCGGACCGACCGGCTGACCTACGACCTCCTGGCCAAGGCCAAGGAGGCCGGCTGCCGGTCGATGTATCTGACCGCGGAATCCGGCTCGCAGCGCGTGCTCGACCGGGTGATCCGGAAGGGGCTGAAACTCGAGAAGGTCCTCCAGGCCGCCGACGCCTGCAAACGGCTCGGCATCAAGGCGCGGGCCGGCTTCATCATGGGCCTGCCCGGCGAAACGCTCGAGGACATGCAGAAGACCATCGAGTTGGCCCGGCACCTCAAGCGGCGTTACGGCATCCGAGGCCACGTGTCCATGGCCACGCCCCTCTACGGCACGCCGCTGTATGAGACCTGCGAGCGGCAGGGCTACCTCAAGCAGGCGATGACGCCGGAAGCCGTCGCCCGGTCGTTCGCGGAGGGCGGCATGATCGAGACCGAGGACTGGACCGTGGCCGACCTCCGGCGGATGCGGGATGCCTTCCGGCGCCAGGACGGCTGGGTCCACCGGGCGGTCCGCACGGTCCGCACGCGGCTCTTCCGCCTCGGTCGCGGCCCGGCACCCTACGCGAAGGAGACGGAGGGATGAATCGCCGACGCTTTCTCCAGGCCCTGGCCGGCGGCGCCGCGGCGGCCATTCCCGAAGGCTTCGCCCGCGCCGCGGGCGCACCGGCCCGCCCCCGCGTGACCAAACCCAACGTCGTCCTCGTGCTCGTGGACGACCTGGGATGGACGGACTCCAGCACGTACGGCTCCGAGTACTACGAGACGCCGAACCTCTCGCGTCTGGCGGCCGGCGGCATGACGTTCACCGACGCCTACGCGGCGTGCGCGGTCTGCTCGCCGACGCGGGCGGCGGTAATGACCGGCCGGTGGCCGGCCCGGCTGGGCGTCACGGACTGGATCCGGGCGCGGTTCCAGGGCGGCACGATCCCCGAGGACCACGAGCCGCCCTCCGGGTGGTGGAGCCGGCCCGGCTTCAAACTCCGGTGCCCCGAGAACGCCCTCTGGCTGAACCTCTCGGAGATCACCATCGCCGAGGCCCTGAAAGCGGCCGGCTACGTCTCCTGCCACATCGGCAAATGGCACCTGGGCGCCGACCCGTGGTATCCGGACAAGCAAGGCTTCGACGTTAACATCGGGGGGTGCGACTTCGGCCAGCCGCCGTCGTATTTCGATCCGTACGAGAAGCGCCGGCAGGGGCGGATTCCGACCCTCGAGCCCCGCGCCGAGGGCGAGTACCTGACGGACCGCGAGGGCGACGAGGCCGCCCGCTTCATCCGGACCTCGGCCCGCGCCGGCCGGCCGTTCTTCCTCTACATGGCCCACTACGCCGTCCACACGCCCATCCAGGCCAAGAAGGACCTCATCGAGAAATACCAGGCGAAGCCCCCGACCGATCGGCATACGAACGCCACCTACGCCGCCATGATCGAGAGCGTCGATACCGCCCTCGGCACCATCCTGAAGGCCCTGGACGAGGCCGGCGTGGCCGGCCACACCCTCGTCATCTTTACCAGCGACAACGGCGGCCTGGTGCCCATAACGCGGAACACGCCGCTGCGGGCCGGCAAGGGATACCCGTACGAGGGCGGCATCCGGGAGCCGCTCGTCGTCCGCTGGCCGGGCGTCACCACGCCCGGCAGCACGTGCGACGTGCCCGTGACGAGCGTGGACCACTTCCCGACGATCTGCCAGGCCGCCGGCGTGGGGCTTCCGACGGACCGGGCCATCGACGGCGAGAGCCTCCTGCCGTTGCTCCGTGGCACGGGCGGCCTGAAGCGGGAGGCCATCTACTGGCACTTTCCGCATTACCGGCAGGGGCACCGCGTGCCGCCCTACAGCATCGTCCGCCAGGGCGACTGGAAACTCATCCGCTGGCACGAGGGCCCCACCTGGGAACTCTACCATCTGGCCGACGACCTCTCCGAGACGAACGACCTCGCGCCCGCGATGCCCGAGAAGGTCCAGGCGCTGGACGCTCAACTGATGGCGCACCTTCGAGAGGTCGGCGCCAAGATGCCCGAACCGAACCCGTCGTACAAACCGAAAGCCCGGAAAGGATGACGATGAACCGCCGACGCTTTCTCCGCCGAGCCGGCCTCGGTGCCGCCGCCCTGCTGGCCGGGGGCCGGTCCGCCGCCCGCGCCGCCTCTTCCGCCGACAAGCCCAACATCCTCTTCATCATGGTCGACGACCTGGGCAAGGAATGGGTCGGCTGCTACGGGGGCGAGGACATCGAGACGCCGAACCTGGACCGTCTGGCCGCCGGCGGCATGCGGTTCGAAAACGCCTACTCCATGCCGCAGTGCACGCCGTCGCGCGTCACGCTCCTGACCGGCCGGTACCCCTGGCGGACCGGTTGGGTCAACCACTGGGACGTCCCGCGATGGGGCGTCGGGTACTTCGACTGGAAATGCCATACCACGTACGCGAATATCCTGAAGACGGCCGGCTACGCCACCGCCGTCGCCGGCAAATGGCAGATCAACGACTTCCGCCTCGAACCGAATGCCCTCGAGAAGCATGGATTCGACCAGTGGTGCCTGTGGACCGGCGGCGAGGGCGGCAACCGCAAGTCCAACAAGCGGTACTGGGACCCCTACATCCACACCCGCGACGGCAGCAAGACCTACGAGGGCCAGTTCGGCCCGGCCCTCTACACCGATTTCCTCATCGACTTCATGGCCCGCCACAAAGACGAGCCGATGGGCCTCTACTTCCCCATGTGCCTGACCCACGGTCCCCAGGTCCACACCCCGGACGAGCCGGACGCCAAGGGCAAACTGGCCAGGCACAAGGCCATGGTCCGGTACACCGACAAACTCGTCGGCCGGCTCGTGGGCGCCCTGGACGACCTCGGCATCCGCGACCGCACCCTCATCATCTTCACGACCGACAACGGCACGAGCGGCCGGTTCACGGGGACACTGAACGGCCACAAGGTGCGCGGCGGCAAGGGCAAGGAGAGCGAGGCCGGCGTCTGCGCCCCGTTTCTCGTCAACGGGCCGGGCCTGGTGCCGGCCGGCGTCGTGACCGATGCCCTGACGGACTTCACGGACCTGCTGCCGACCTTCGCGGACCTCGCCGGCGCGGCGGTGCCGGCCGACTGGCCGGTGGACGGCGTCTCCATCGCCCCGCTGCTCCTGGGCCGGGCCGAAGATTCGCCCCGCCAATACATCCTGGCCATGGGGCACGGTCCGGCCGCCCTGGACAACGAGGGCGTGCGCGGCCGGGCCGACTACGCCACCCGCGTGATCCGCGACAAGCGGTTCAAGGTGTGGGTGGATCATCACGCGACGATCATCCGCCTGCACGACCTGAAGGCCGACCCCTTCGAGGAGAAGAACCTCCTCGCGAGCGCGGAGCCGGAGCACAAGGCCGCCCTCGCCAAGTTCCAGGCCGTTCTCGACACCATGCCCAAGACCGACGCCCGGCCCAAGTACGAGCCGCGCGCGGCCAATCCGTGGGATCGCAAACCCGCCTCGGCCAAACGCAAGAAGAGAAAGAAGAACCCGTGACCGCCCAGCGCGACCTCGCCGTGGCCGCGCGGGGCTCAAGACAGAAAGGAGACCCGATGAACCGCCGCCAGTTTCTGCGAACCGCCGGTCTCGGAGCCGCCGCCTTCCTCACCGGGTGCCGGGCCGCCGCCCGTGCAGCCGCCCCGGCCAAGCGGCCGAACATCATCCTCATCATGTCCGACGACATGGGGTACTCGGACCTCGGGTGCTACGGGGGCGAGATTGAGACGCCCACCCTCAATTCGCTAGCGGCCAAGGGCGTCCGCTTCACCCAGTTCTACAACACGGCCCGGTGCTGCCCCACGCGGGCCAGCCTGATGACCGGCCTGTACCAGCACCAGGCGGCCGTCGGCCACATGATGGGCGACCGCAACCTGCCGGGCTACCGCGGCGACCTGAGCCGGAATGCCGTCACCATTGCCGAGGCCGTCAAGCCCGCCGGCTACGCCGCCTACATGTCCGGCAAGTGGCACGTGACGCCCCACACCCGCCCGGACGGCCCCAAGCACAACTGGCCGCGGGCGCGCGGGTTCGACCGTTTCTTCGGCACCATCCACGGGGCGGGGTCGTTCTACGACCCGAACAGCCTGACCCGCGACAACACCCAGATTCCGCCCGGCAAGGACTTCTATTACACCGATGCCATCAGCGACAATGCCGCCGGCTACATCCGCGACCACAGGAAGCAGAAACCCGACGCGCCCTTCTTCATGTACGTGGCCTATACGGCCGCCCACTGGCCGATGCACGCCCGGCCGGAAGACATCGCCCGCTACAAAGGCCGGTACGACGCGGGCTGGCAGGAGATCCGCCAGGCCCGGTACAAACGGATGCGCCGGATGGGCCTCCTGAAGGAGCCGTGGGACCTCTCGCCCCGCGACGCCAAACGCTGGGAACAGGTCTCGGAGGCAGACAAAAAGTGGCACGCCCGCCGCATGGAAGTCTACGCCGCCATGGTCACCGTCATGGACTCTGGGCTAGGCCGCATCGTCCAGGCCCTGAAGGAGACCGGCCAGTACGAGAACACGCTCATCCTCTTCCTCGAGGACAACGGCGGGTGCGCCGAGGAGTTCGGCAGCCGCGGCAAGCCGCGCAACCACGCCAAAAACCTCAAGAAGGCCGAACCGATGGCCCCGGACGCCCTCCAGACCCACATGGTGCCGCCCGTCACGCGCGACGGCCGCCCCGTGCGCGTGGGTCACGGCGTAATGCCCGGCCCGGCCGACACGTACATCGCCTACGGCAAGGAGTGGGCGAACGTCTCGAACACCCCCTTCCGCCTGTACAAGCACTGGGTGCACGAGGGCGGCACCGCCACGCCGCTCATCGCCCACTGGCCCGCCGGCATCCCGACGGACCGGCACGGGGCGATGGAGCGGCAGCCCGGCCACCTCATCGACATCATGGCCACCTGCGTCGACCTCGCCGGCGCCGACTATCCCGAAACGTTCAAGGGGAACCGGATCACGCCGATGCAGGGCGTGAGCCTGGCCCCAGCGTTCCTCGGCAAAGACGTGGGCCGCGACGAGCCCATCTACTTCGAGCACGAGGGCAACCGCGCCATCCGCGACGGCAAGTGGAAACTCGTCGCCAAGGGCGCGGGCGGACCGTGGGAACTGTACGACATGGAGGCCGACCGCAGCGAACTCCACGACCTGGCCGGGAAGCACCCCGACCGCGTCCAGGCGATGGCCGAGCGGTGGGAGGCCTTCGCCCGCCAGGCCCACATGATCCCCTGGCCCTGGAAAGGCAAGTACCGACGCAAGAAGGGATAAGCGGGCCCCGCCCGTCGGCCGAGTCCCGACCGAGCCGGTCGCGGAAGCGGCCGGTTATCGCCTCCCGTCGTGGTCCGAGCCGCCGCGACTAACCCCGCCCCGCCGCTGCCGCGTCGGGCTGAGCACGGAGAAAGGCCCTCTTATGAACCGCCGCACGTTTCTGCACTCGGCCGGCCTGGGGGCCGTGGGCCTGGCCCGGGCCGCCACCGCCATGGAGCGGGCCCCCAGCGCCGCTCGCTCGCGCTCGCGGCTAGCAGAGACAAACCGGGTCGCGACCGCCCCCCGAGCCGCGACCCTAAGGGAGCGGCCCAACATCCTCCTCATCCTCCCCGACGACCAGACCTGGCGAGACAACGGCTGTTACGGCCACCCGGACGTCCGCACGCCGAACATCGACCGCCTGGCCGAGGCGGGCATGCGGTTTACCCACTGCTTTACCGCGACGGCCATGTGCGCCCCCACCCGCCAGCAACTCTACACGGGCCTCTTTCCCGTCCGAAACGGCGCCTACCCGAACCACAGCCGCGTCTACGGCGGGACCCGGAGCATGGTCCACCACCTGAAGGCCCTGGGGTACCGGGTGGGCATCGCCGGGAAACACCACTTCGGCCCGCGCGACTCGTTCCCCTTTGAGAACCTCAAGCCCAAGGACGTGCCGGCGTTCATCGGCCGCAAGCCGGACGAGCCGTTCTGCCTCATCGTCTGCTCGCACAGCCCGCACCTGCCGTGGAAGGCCGGCGACGCCTCCGCCTACGACCCGGACGCCCTCACCCTGCCGCCCTACCTGGTGGATACGCCCGAGACGCGCGAGGCCCTCACGAAGTACTACGCCGAGATCACGGACTTCGACCGCGAGGTGGGCGAGTGCATGCGGCACGTGCGTGAGGCCGGCGCCGAGAAGGACACGATCTTCATCTACACGAGCGAGCAGGGCGCCCAGTTCCCGCACGGCAAATGGACGTGTTACGACGTGGGCCTGCGCACCGCCCTGGTGGTCCGCTGGCCCCGTCGCGTCAAACCGGGCACCACCACCGACGCCCTGGTCCAGTACGTGGACGTGGTGCCGACGCTGATCGAGGCGGCCGGCGGCGACCCGGCCCGGATCGACACCGGCTGCCCGGACGCCCGGGGCGAGACCGGCTTCGACGGCCGCAGTTTCCTCGGCGTCCTCCTCGGCCGGGCCGACACGCACCGCGACGCCGTCTACGGCGCCCACACCACGCGGGGCATCATCGCCGGGTCCGACTGTTACCCCATCCGCTCGGTCCGCACCCGGCGGTACAAGTATATCCGCAACCTGAACCACGAGTCGGCGTTCCACAACGTCCTGATCCAGCGGGAGAAGTCCTACTGGCCGTCGTGGCAGGAGAAGGCCAAGACCGACCCCAAGGCCGCCTACCTGGTCCGGATGTACGAGCACCGGCCGGCCGAGGAACTCTACGACCTGCGGGCGGACCCGTGGGAACTGGAGAACCTGGCCGATGAGCCCGCCCTGGCCCGGGTCAAGGCCGACCTCCGCAAACGCCTGGACGCCTGGATGGCCCAGCAGGGTGATAAGGGCAACGCCACCGAGATGCAGGCCCGCCAGCGCCAGGGCCGCGGCAAGAAGAAGAAACGGGCCAAGGCCAAACCGGACGCCTGACCGCCGCGGGGCCGCCCTCGTCAGCCCGCCGGGGCGGCGGCGGGTTGGCTCGGCGGTTGACCGTGGCGGGTGGGCGGTTTAGAATCCGGTCTGTTCCCGCGCCTTAAGGAGACCGGTTATGAGCGATGGATCCTGGACGCCCGGAGGCCCCGGGTCCGCCGTGCCGCCGTCGTCCCCGCCGCCCGCGCAGCCGCCGCCCCGCCGCAGCCGCGTGCTGACGGTGCTCGGCACGATCGTCCTGGTCCTCTCGATCCTGGCGAACATCGTGCTGCTCCTGGTGGTGGTCGGCCTGATAGGCATGGTGGGGATGATGGGTGCCGGCGGCGGCGTGGTGGAAACGCCGCTGCTGGAGCGCACACTCGAGCGGGGTCCGGCGTCGACCAAGGTCGCCGTCGTGCGGATTCAGGGCCTCATCGAGGACACCCAGGCCGAGCGGGTCCGCCGGCAACTGGACAAGGCCGCCCGCGACGATGCCGTCCGGGCCGTCATCCTCCGCATCAACTCGCCCGGGGGGTACCTGACCGCCAGCGACGTCCTGTACCACCACATCCGCCGATTCGCCGAGGAAAGCGGCAAGCCGGTCGTGGCGGCGATGGACTCCGTGGCGGCCTCCGGCGGGTACTACGCCGCCTGCGCCGCCGAGACCATCGTGGCCCAGCGGACCACCGTGACCGGGTCGATCGGCATCATCGCCCAGTACTTCTTCCTGAACAGCCTGATGGAAGACAAACTGGGCATCCAGATGGTGACGCTGAAGCGCGGCCGGCAGAAGGACTGGCCGAACCCCTTCGCGGCCGAGATGACCCCCGAACAGCGCGACTACATCATGACCTCGCTCCTGGACCCCGGCTACGACCAGTTCGTGGACGTGGTGGCCGAGGGGCGGGACATGGACCGCCCGGACGTGCTCCGCCTGGCCACCGGCCGCATCTTCATGGGCCCCGAGGCCCGCGCGAGCGGCCTCGTGGACGAGATCGGCTACTTTGAGCGGGCCGTCGCCATCGCCAAGGAGAAGGCCGGCGTGGCCGAGGCACGGGTCGTCGAGTACGTCCAGCCGTTCTCCCTGATGAACCTGATGGGCCTGACGGCCAAGGCGGAGTCGCTGCTGGACCTGAGGCCGGAGACGCTGCCCGCCCTCTCCTCACCGCGAATTATGTACCTGTGGACGGGTCAGTAATACGACGGAACGGCCTTGTGCGCGGTCCGGACGGACCGCGCGACAGGGTGTTTTCGGGACGGCGCGGTCCGTACCCGCTGTGCCCGTCCCTTTCTGCTGCGCGTTGACACCTCCGCGACCGGCCCCTAAGATGGTCTCTGACGGTTCCCCGCGACTCGAGTGTCGAGGTCCGGCATGCACGGTGCGTCCGACGGCCCCCCCCTCCGAGGCAGCGCCGAGGCGCTGGCGCGCGCCGAGCGGGTCATGCCGGGCGGCGTCTCCAGCCCGGTCCGGGCTTACGGGGCGGTGGGCGGGCGGCCGCCCTTCATCGCCTCCGGCCGGGGAGCCCGCCTCACGGACATCGACGGCAACACCTATATCGATTACGTGTGCAGTTGGGGACCGCTCATCCTGGGCCACGCGCACCCGCAGGTGGTGGACGCGGTGCGGGAGGCGCTGGAGGCGGGGGCCTCCTTCGGCGCCCCGACGCTTCGCGAGATCGACCTGGCCGAACGCGTCGCCGACGCCATGCCGCACGCCCAGCAGGTCCGCTTCGTCAACTCGGGGACCGAGGCGACGATGAGCGCCCTTCGGCTGGCGCGGGCGGCCACGGGGCGGCCCGGCGTCCTCAAGTTCGAGGGGGGCTACCACGGCCACGTGGACGGCCTCCTGGTGGCCGCCGGCAGCGGCGCCACGACCTTTGCTGCTCTGCGAAGCAACGAGGCTTCGCTGCGAAGCACGAGCGGCTCGCCGGCCAGCCCCGGCGTGCTCGCCGAGACCGTCCGGCACACGCACCTCGTGCCCTTCAACAACCTGGAGGCCGCCGCCGAGACGTGCGAGGCCCACGCCGACGCCCTGGCCTGTATCCTGGTGGAGCCGGTGGCCGGGAACATGGGCGTTGTGCCGCCCGCCGACGGATTTCTGGACGGCCTCCGCCGATTGGCCGACCGGCACGGCCTGCTCCTGGTGTTTGACGAGGTGATGACCGGTTTCCGGGTAGCCCGGGGCGGCGCGGCCGAGCGATACAACGTGACGCCCGACCTGGTGACGTTGGGCAAGGTCCTTGGCGGCGGACTGCCGGTGGGCGCCTACGGCGGCCGGGCCGACCTCATGCAGCAGGTCAGCCCCGCCGGGCCGGTGTACCAGGCGGGCACGCTGTCGGGAAATCCGCTGGCCATGGCCGCCGGAATCGTTACGCTGGACGTATTGGCCGAGCCGGGCGCCTACGAGCAACTCGAGACGGCCGGCGCCCGCCTGGCCGACGGCCTGGCCCAGGCCGCCCGCGAGGCCGGCGTCCGGGCCCGCGTGCAGCGGGTCGGCTCGATGCTGTCACTGTTCTTTACGGATGGACCGGTAACCGATTACGCCTCGGCGAGGCGGTGCGACACGCAGGCGTTCGGGCGGTTCCACGGGGCGATGCTGGCCCGCGGCGTCTACCTGCCGCCAAGCCAGTTCGAGGCCTGGTTCGTGAGCCTCGCCCACGGCGAGGCGGAGATCGACCGGACCGTCGAGGCCGCCCGCGAGGCCCTGCGCGACCTCGCCTGACGGGCCGCGGCGCGGCCGGTCTGCCGGTCCGCCCCGGCAAGCCGTGCCGAACAACAGTCCAGGGAGAGACGCCATGGCTCAAGAGCAGAAGCGCGACCAGACGGTTCGTCTGCCCAATCCGAGCGCCCAGCCGTTCGTCGCCGCCCTGAAGACGGTGCGGTTCTTCGCCGTGCTGTTCTTCTGGGTGGCCATGGTGTGCGTCCTGGCCCACGTGGCGGCGTTCGTGTTGACCGAATGGGTGGGCCTGTACGAGGAGTCGGAGACCGACCCGCCGCCGGCCGAGATCCCGGCCGAGGCGGCCGCCTCCGCTCCCGCACCGTGGCTGGGCCTCGTGGAGTCGTCGGCCGTGGCAGGCCAGCCGGGCGAACTGTTCCCGAACGTCAAACCCGACCAGCCGGCGAAGGCGGCGACCGAGACGACCGACGCGGCACCGGCCGAACCGGAGACGCCTCCGCCCGCCCCGGAACCGGAGGCGAACGAGGAGGAGGGCGTCGTCGGCATGGGCGGCGGGACGGAGACGTCCGAGGAAGCGTTACCCGAGACCCCGGAGGACGGCCGCGGCGCCGCCTTCTATCGCCGGGTGACCGCCCGCGTGCTGCGCCCGGCCCGGGTGGTCGGCATCCTGGCGTCGATTCTGCTGGCGGTGACGGTGTTTCTGTACCTTCAGATCGCCCTGCTGGGCCGGCTGGCGGGGATCCGCCAACTGACCCGGGCCCTGTTTCTCCTGCTGCTCTTCCTGGTGACCGTCCTGCCGTGGAGCAACGTCTTTGAAGAGGTGCAGGTTACCGCGCTGTACGATTTTGCCCAACTTCTGTCGGACCACGCGGCGGGGGCGGGGGCCTCGGCGGACTGGGCCGAGGCGGGCCTGTACTACGGCCGGTACTTCGTCTTCCCGGCAATCGGCGTGCTGCTGCTGGGTCTGGCAGGGCTCCACTTCGCCGGGGGTTACAGCCGGTCGGTCCTCGCGAACGAGTAGCCGGACGGAGGCCCGTCACCATGATCCGGTTCCGCTGTCCGCACTGCGACTCGCAGATGGAGGTGGACGAATCGTTCGCCGGGCAGCCGGCCCGGTGCCCCACGTGCGGGACGACCCTGAAGGTGCCGGCCGAAGACACCTCGCACGCCCGGGCGGCCCCGGCCGGGGGATCGCGGCGCGGCACGGCGCGCGTCATGATCGGCGGGGAAGACGTCGACGTGGTTCCCCCGCTGGATACGATGGTCATCGTCAGCCTGGTGTGTGTGGGGCTGGCGGTGGGGGTGTTTCTGCTTGCCGGCCTGACGAAGTTCGTCCGCCTGCCGTGGGCCGTGGGCGCGCTGCTGGGCATGCTGATGGCGCTGCTGGGCGTGATCGTGGCGATCCCGGCCTACCATAGCATCCGGCGGAGCAAGGGGCGGCGCCGCGGCCGGACCCACGCGATGATCGCCCTGGGGTCCGGGAGCGGCCTGTTTCTGATCTTCGCCGTCGTCGCGCTCGTCCTCTTTCTGCGTCACTTCTATATGCGTGCAACTTGCGAGGAGAACCTGGAGCACATCTACGTGGCCCTGCGCCAGTACGCCGATGACCACAAGGGCGCATTTCCGCCGGCGCTCGAGACCCTCGCGGACGAAGGGTACCTCCCCAGCGACCGCTGGCTCACCTGCCCGGCCCACGTCAAGGCGTCGATCGGCGAGAATACCTACGTTCTGACCCCCGAGATCAACGTCGAGGCCAAGCGCCCCGGCGGCGAGCCCTGGTGGCCGCCCGACACCATGATCGTCAGCGACGGCCGGCCCGACGCTCACCAGGACGGCAAGGTCCGCGTGCTGCTCTTGAACGGCGAGATCAAACACATCCCCCTGTCCGAGTGGTACGCCTACCGGAAAACTCAGAACCAGCGCTGGAGCCGCATCGTCATGGAGCGGCGCGAGGCCCGGCCACGCAAACCGGGGCCACCGCCGGAGCGGCCGAAGACGCCGCCGCCCGCCAGCGGGGACCCATCGGCCGCCGGGACATCCAAGGAGACCGGCCCGTGACGAACGAGCCCATCGAGACCGAGGCCGACCGCGACGACGGCCCGTCCGCCCTGATGAAGGCCCTGGCCGCGGTCATGCTCGTCATCCCCCTGGCGGGCATCGCCTGGCACGTGTACGTATCCCTAGCCCTGGACGACGAGGCCGTCTCCGCCTACCTCCGAAGCCTGTGGCTGAAGGCGCTGGCGCTGGTGGCGTTCTTCAACCTCCTGGGCAACTGGTTCCACTACCGCCACACCCGGATGAAGGTGGACCTCGCCTCGCGCATCCTGACCTACGTGTGGGTCATCTCGATGGTCCTCTTATTCCGGCGCGTCGTGAACTGGTGACGCCGGAACTGACGTGACCGCGGCACCGGGTTCCTTTGCGTGACGGTTTCCGCCGACGAGAGGGATTCCGTGACCGATCTGGCCGTCGTCTTCCCGACTGCCGGCGAGTTCGAGAAGGCCCGCCGCGCCCTTCGCCACGCCGGGGCAGCCTACCGGGTCGTGGAGCCGCCCGTCGAGGTCGCCGACGTGGCCGTGCCGCTGCTCGTCCTGCCCGACGCCTCGCGCGGAGCCCTGCACGAGTCCTTACGCGCCGGCGTGATGATGGCCGGCCAGGTGCCTTACCGGGAACCGGCGGGCGACGTCCTGGCCGACCTGCCGCCCGCCCCGGCCGGCGCCGACGACGTCGTCGGCCGCATCACCATCGCCTTCGTCGGCCCGTGCGTCGCCACCGCGGACGAGATCCGGTTCACGGCCCAGGTCCAGGGCGACCTGGCGCCGGTGATGCCGTATCTGAACGCCACCCTCCCCGCCGGCACGTATGGACCGGAGGGGCCCACGTTCACCTTGATGGACGGTCAGCGGCTGGTGAATCTGTCGGGACACCGTATCGCGGTCTCGCGCTGCCGCGAGATGCTCGACGCCTGGCGGACGCTGGCCAAGGTCAAACGCACGGTGCTGGACGTGTGGTCGCGGCGAGAGGGGATTCAGCCAAGCACGGAGCGGCGCGTCCAGGTCACGGCCCTGGAGGTCTACCAGCGGACGCCGCAGATCAACTGCGGCGCCTGCGGCGAGCCGACGTGCATGGCCTTCGCCGCCCGGCTCGTGGCAGGGGAGCAGCGGCCGGAGCACTGCACGCCGGCGCTGGAGGGCGAATACCAGCATCTGCGCGCGGGCCTGCGGGAGATCGCCGACCGCCTTGGGCTGGGATGACCGCCGAAACCCTCGACACGGCCCGCCCCGTGCCGTAGTTTAAGAGGTGTTGGGTACCACGGGTGGCTTGCCGCGCGCATGTAGCGAGGCGGCCGCCGGAGCGGCCGGCCATCTTCATCCGCCGTGGTAGATACCAGGGCCGATGAGGATGCCCCGACGGTTCCGCATCGGGCTCGGGCTCGGCGAGTCGGGAAACCCGCCGCGCGATTCTTTGTCAGGAGACCATCATGTTCCGACCCACGCGACGTGAGTTTCTGAAGGCCGCAGCCGCCGGTGCGGCCGTCTCGGTCGCCCCGCACCTCGTCCGCCGTGCAGCCGGCGCCGTCACCAATCCGAAGGAACGGCCGAACATCCTCTGGCTGAGTGCCGAGGACCTCAGCCCCACCCTGGGCTGCTACGGCGACTCTTGCGCCGACACGCCGAATCTCGACAAGTTTGCCGCCCAGGGCGTCCGCTACGACAACGCCTTCACCCACGCGCCCGTGTGCGCCCCCGCGCGCAGTGGCATCATCACGGGGATGTACCACACGACGATCGGCACCTCGTGGATGCGATGCAGCGGCGTGCCGCCCGTCGAGGCCCGTTGCTTCCCCGAGTATCTGCGGGCGTACGGGTACTACTGTACGAACAACTCGAAGACCGATTACCAGTTCTCGCCCCCGCCCACGGCGTGGGACGAGTCGAGCCGGAAGGCCCACTGGCGCAAGCGCCCACGGAAGGACCAGCCGTTCTTCGCCGTCTTCAACTTCACCGTCACACACGAGTCGAGCACCCGGCGGTGGAAGGAGGGCCAGCAGCAACACGACCCCGCCAAGGCCCCCGTCCCGCCGTACTACCCGGACACGCCCGTCGTCCGGCAGAACATCGCGTGCTACTACGACAAAGTGTCGCAACTGGATGGCCAGATCGCCGACCGCCTGAAGGAACTGGAGCAGGCGGGCCTCGCCGACGACACCATCGTCTTCTTCTGGGGCGACCACGGGTGGGGGCTGACGCGCGGCAAGCGGTGGGTGTACGATTCCGGCATCCGCGTGCCGCTCATGGTCCGCGTGCCGGAGAAGTGGCGCCGGTGGGCGGAGGCGGGCGTCGTCGGTTCGGTGGCCCCGGGGACGGTGGCGACGGAGTTTGCGCGGTTCCTGGACTTCGCCCCCACGGTCCTCAGCCTGGCGGGGGGGCTGATTCCCGACCACATGCAGGGCCGGGCCTTCCTGGGGCCGCAGAAAGGCAAGGAGCCCGCTTACGTCTACGCCGCCCGCGACCGCATGGACGAAACGTACGACTGCATCCGCGCCCTCCGAGACAAAAAGTACAAGTATATCCGGAACTTTATGCCATACCTGCCCCGCGGCCAGATCATCAACTACATGGACCAGACGCCCATCCTGAAGGAGATGCGGCGGCTGCACGACGCGGGCAAACTCAAAGACGGTCCCCAGATGCAGTTCTTCGAACCCACCAAGCCCGTCCACGAACTCTACGACATCACCCGCGACCCGCACGAGGTCCACAACCTGGCCGGCGACCCGAAGCACCAAAAAACCGTCGAGCGCATGGAGGCGGCCCTGTTTGCCAAGATGAAGGCCATCGGCGACGTCGGCCTCATCCCCGAGTGCGAGTTCGACCAGATGAAGGGTTCCGGCCGGACCGACCCGCCCGTCTTCACCGTCACCGGCGGCGGAAACGGCAAGGCCCAGATGGTCCGCCTGACGTGCCCGACGCCCGGTGCCTCCATCACCTACCAGGTCAGCGAGCCCCCCGAAGCCGGGGGCGGCACGGTCCTTCTGCCCGCCGCCAAGGCCCGCATCCACGGCAACGGGGCCAAGAAGAGCGGCGACCACATCAGCCACTGGCGCGGCAAGGACACCTACGTGGCCTGGAAGGCGAAGGTGCCGGCCGCCGGCCGCATGCCCGTCTGGATCGCCCAGGCCAATGCCGGCGAGAGCGGATCCGAATACGAACTCGCCATCGGCGACGCCAAACTCACCGGCCGCATCCAGCACACCAATGGCTGGGAGACATGGAAATGGGTCCGCGTGGGCGAGGTCACGCTCGAAAAGGGCGGCACGGTCGAGGTCCGCCTCACGCCCACGAAGCAGGTCCAGGGGCGGCTGGGGAACGTTCGGGCCGTCGCCATCGGCGGCGAGAAGCCCCCCGAGACCGCGCGGGGGGCGGCCTGGCTCCTCTACCACGAGCCCATCGAGGTCGCCCCGGGCGAGCGGGTCCAGGCCAAGGCCGCACGCCTCGGCTACGCCGCGAGCGCCACCGCAACGTTTACCTACGGTGACGCGGGCGAGCCGCCCGCCAAGCCGAAGCCCGATGAGACGCCGTGGCGGAAGAAGATTGACGAGAGCGGGATGATCGACCGGATTCTCGCCCTCAAGGCCTACGACGGCCGGTGGACCGAGGGAGAGCAGGCGTACCTGGCGGCCCTGGCCGACCCCACCGGCCCCGTCCGTTACTGGGCCGTGGTGGGGCTGCACCAGGCGTATGCGGACGGCCCGCCGCCGCGCAAGATCCTGGAGAAGGTCCGGGCGCTCCTCGCGGACGAGGCGCCGTCGGCGCCCATCGCCGCCGCCCACGCCCTGGTGGCCTGGGGTGAAACGGAGGCGGGCCTCGCGCGCCTGGTCGAGGCTCTGAAGGCACCGGGCGAGAAGACGCGGCTCCTCGCGGGCCACGTGCTGGAAGTCCTCGGCCCAAAGGCCAAACCCGCCGCCGCCGAAATCGAGAAGGCCGCCAACGGCCAGGGCGGCTACCCCGGCCGACTCCTCCCGCGCGTCGTCAAGGCGCTGAAGGAGGCGTAACAGAAACGTATAGCACGGTGGGTCTCCGCACCCGCCGCGCAAGGTTTGTCATTCCGACCGAGCCGGCGCATGCTCGTCGTTCGATCCCGCCGCGGGAGCGGCGGGTCATCACCATCCGCCGTGGTCGACAACCAAGGCAGACGCCGATGTCCGGCTGCTTCCGCAGCCGGCTCGAACGGCAAACAGGCACCCCGCACAGCACGAAAGGACCGCCATGAACCGTCGCAGGTTTCTCGAGACCGCCGGCCTCGGCGCCGCTGCCGTCGCCGGGGCGACCCTCGGGCCGCTCGCACGCCCGTCTTGCGCCGGCGAACCGGCAAGCGCTTCCGGCGGCGCGGGCGACCAGCGCCCCAACATCCTCCTCATCATGGCCGACGACGTGGGCTACGCGGACATCGGCTGTTACGGGTCGGAGATCCGAACGCCCACCCTCGACGGCCTCGCCCGCCGGGGTATCCGGTTCACCCAGTTCTACAACATGGCCAAGTGCAACCCGACCCGCTCGACGCTGCTGACGGGCCTGTACTTCCGCAAACGTCATGCGGAGAACGCCCGCTCGCTCGGCACGCTGATGCGGCAGGCGGGCTACTACGCCGCCACCAGCGGAAAGGAACATTTTGACGGCTGGGTGCCGAAGCACTGCTACGCCACCGAGTCGTTCGACGACGCCTTCACCTTCTACGCCTGCACGCAGTACTTCATTCCGCCGGGGTGGGACTTCACCCGCCCGTTCCAACTGAACGGCGAGGTGCTCAGGCCCGAGGCGATTCCCGTCTCGCGCAAACCGTTCTACAAAACGGACGTCATCACCGACTACGCCCTGCGGTTCCTCGATAAGGCGGAGGCGGCCGAGAAGCCCTTCTTTCTGTACCTGCCGTACCACGTGGCCCATTACCCGCTCCAGGCGCGGCCGGAAGACATCAAGAAATATCGCGGCCGCTACCGGAAAGGGTGGGATGCCGTCCGGGCCGAGCGGTTCGCCCGGCAGAAGAAACTGGGCGTCCTGCCGCCGAACACGACACTCTCCGAGCCGGAGGATAACATCTACCCCCACCGCGGCGACGATGAGTGGTCCTCCTACACCCCGTGGGACGAGGTACCCGAGAGCAAGAAAGGCCGCCTCGACCTGGAGATGGCCGTCTTCGCCGCCATGATCGACCGGATGGACCGGAACATCGCCCGGGTCCTGGCGAAGATCGAGGCCATGGGCCGGGCGGAGAACACCCTCGTCCTGTTCCTCGTCGACAACGGGTCGTGCCCGTTCGACAACGGCGGCAAGCGTGACGCCAACGCCCCGCTCGGCAGCGCGGGCTCGTACGCGTTCCTGCGGCCGGCGTGGGCGTGCGTCGGCAACACACCGTGGCGGTACTACAAGCAGTACGGGCACGAGGGCGGCCCGCATACGCCCTTCATCGGCCACTGGCCGGGCGTCATCGAACCGGGCATCACGCACCAGGTGGGGCACGTGGCGGACATCGTGCCCACGCTCCTGGAGGCGGCGGGCACCTCGTATCCGCAGGAGGCCGACGGCAAGCCGACCCCCGCGCTGGACGGGTCGAGCCTGATGCCGATCTTCCGCGGCGGGGCGCGGCCGCAGCCGGAGATCCTCGTCTCCGGCTGGAAAAACGCCAGGCGGATGGTCCGCGTGGGCGACTGGAAGATCGTCTGCGTCAAAAACCGCCCGTGGGAACTCTATCGGATGGACGCCGACCCCGCCGAGACAAACAACCTGGCCGATGCGCGGCCGGAGAAGGTCAAGGAGATCGTCGCGCAATACCAAGCGTGGCTCGAGGCGAACGACGCCAGGCCGACGTGAAGCGCCAAGTGTCGTTCGAACCCGCCGCGGGAGCGGCGGGTCATCACCATCCGGCGTGGTCGATGACCTCGGTAGAGGCGGATGACCGGCTGCTCCCGCAGCCGGCTCGAACGGCAAACAGGCATCCCACGTGCAACCTGAAAGGAGCGCCATGAACCGCCGCACGTTTCTCGAAACGGCCGGCCTCGCCGCCGCCGCCGGGGCGACCCTCGGGCCGCTCGTCCGCCCGGCCCGCGCCGCCGGAGGCAAGAAGGACGACCGGCCCAACATCCTCCTCATCATGGCCGACGACATGGGCTTCTCCGACGTCGGCTGCTACGGCGGGGAGGTCCGCACGCCGCACATCAACGGCCTGGCCCGCCGCGGCATCCGCTTTACCCAGTGCTACAACAACGCCAAGTGCGGGCCCACGCGGGCGTCGCTCCTGACGGGGCTGTACGACCAGCAGGTCGGTACCCGGCCACTGAAGCACTGCGTGACCCTGGCCGAGGTCCTGAAGGCCGCCGGCTACCGGACCCTGATGACCGGCAAGTGGCACCAGAGCGAGATTCCCGTCCATCGCGGCTTCGACCGCTACTTCGGCCTGGCCGACGGGTGCTGCAACTTCTGGAACCCCGGCCGAGAGCGCGAGGGCGAGCCGCCCCCCGGCCGCAAGTGGAAACGCTGGCGGCGATGGGCCATCGACGACCAGGTCTTCCAGCCGTACACGCCCGAGGACCGCGACTTCTACACCACCGACGCCTTCACGGACTACGCCCTTAAGTATCTCGACCGGTACGGCAAAGAGGACCGCCCCATCTTCCTGTACCTGGCGTACACGGCCCCGCACTATCCGCTGCACGCCTGGCCGGACGACATCGCCCGCTACCGCGACACGTACACGGTGGGGTGGGACGAAATCCGCCGACGCCGCTGGAAGCGGCAGGTGGCGATGGGCCTGACTGCCGACCACTGGGACCCCTCGCCGCGCGACCCCTCCGTCACCCCGTGGGACGAGGCGAAGGGCAAGGACGAATGGGCCCTGAAGATGGCCGTCTACGCCGCCATGATCGACCGCATGGATCAGAACATCGGCCGCGTGCTCGCCAAGTTCCGTGACCTCGGGCGCCTGGAGAACACGCTCGTCCTCTTCCTCTCGGACAACGGCGGATGCGCCGAGAACGTGAACAAGACGCCGGAGGTGCCACCCGGCCCACTGCCCTCGTACCGGACGGTCGATAAGCCGTGGGCGAACGCCTCGAACACACCGTTCCGCAAGTACAAATCGTGGGACCACGAGGGCGGCATCTGCATGCCCTTCGTCGTCTCCTGGCCGCGCGTCGTCACCGACGGCGGCCGCATCGACCGCCGCGTCGGCCACATCATCGACGTGATGGCCACCGTCTGCGACGTGGCGGGGGCCGAGTATCCGTCGGAATATGACGGCCACAAGGTCCTGCCCCTGGAGGGCAAGTCGCTCCGGCCGCTCATCGAGGGCAAGGACCGCGAGGGACACGAGGCCCTGTACTGGCAGTTCGGTGGCTCCAAGGCCGTCCGGGCCGGCCAATGGAAACTCGTCAAACACGGCAAGGCCGACTGGGAACTGTACGACATGGAAGCCGACCGCTGCGAACTTCGCGACCTCGCAACGCAGCACCCCGACCGCGTCGAACGGATGGCCGGGATGTGGGACGACTGGCGCCGGCGCTGCGCCCGCGATTACAAGGGCTGATCCCCGGGGGCCGGCGCCTTCGACGCTCCTCTCTTAACGCAGAGAGCGCAGAGGAACAGAGAGAACGCAGAGAAGACCTCAAGGCTGAGTAACAGCAAAGGCAAGTAACGGCGAAGGAGAGTAACGGCAAAGGCAACAGCGGCGGCCGGGACGACGCCGTAGCCCGGGCGGGCGGGTCCCGGCGGTTCGGTTTTAACGCAGAGAGCGCGGAGAACGCAGAGAACAACAAAACGGGAAAGATGCAGATACAGGGATAGCGTTATGCGACGTGTGGCCCGGCCGGCCTTGCCCGGCCGGGAGAAAGCCGGGTGCCACTGGCGGCTTGTCCGCCAGTGTGCGAAGCAAGCCGGTCAATGCCCGAAGGAGGCCGACATGCCACGCCGAATCGTCATTGCGAGCGTTCTTGCACTGGCCCTCGCCTTGGCCGCCGCGGCCCAGGCCGCCTGGCCTCGCCACACCATCGACGACTCCAGCCGCGGGGCCGACGGCACACGCCTCGCCGACGTCAACGGCGACGGCCGCCCGGACATCGTTACCGGCTGGGAAGAGGGCGGCATTACCCGCGTCTACCTCAACCCCGGGCCCGAGAAGGCGAAGGGCAAATGGCCGGCCGTCACCGTCGGCAAGACGCCCAACGTCGAGGACGCCGTCTTCGTGGACCTCGATGGCGACGGCGCCACCGACGTCGTCACGTGCTGCGAGGGCCGGACGCGGACCCTGTTCGTCCACTGGGCGCCGAAGGTGCCGGACCGGTACCTGGACCCCGATGCCTGGACGACCGAGGCCGTGCCCGCCTCCAAGGGCCGGATGATGTGGATGTTCGCCGTGCCGGTCCAACTCGACGGCAAGCACGGCGACGATCTCGTCGCCGGCGGCAAGGGTGCCGGGGCCGCCGTCGGCTGGTTCCGGTCGCCCGCCAACCCGCGGAACCTGGCCGACTGGACGTGGCACCCGCTCCAGAAGGTCGGCTGGGTCATGTCCATCCGCCTGGAAGCCATCGACACGGATGGCAACCTCGACATTCTGGTCAGCGACCGCAAGGGCCCGACGCGCGGCGTGTTCTGGCTTCGGAACCCCGGGCCCGACGCCGACCTGACGCGCGCCGAGGCGTGGAAACGCCACAACATCGGCGGTGCCGGCCGCGAGGTCATGTTCCTGACGACCGCCGACCCCGACCGCGACCGGCGCGAGGACGTGTTCGTGGCCACCAAGCCGCGCGACATCCTCTATCTGCGTCAGACGACCCGCGGCGGGCGGGAGTGGAAAACCTACCCCATCCGCCTGCCCGAGACGGCCGGCACCGCCAAGGCCGTGGCCGTGGGCGATATCGACGGCGACGGCCGGAAGGACCTGCTCTTCTCGTGCGAGCACGCCACGCCGCCACGCTCCGGTGTCATGTGGCTCTCGTATGCGAAGTCGCCCACGGAGACCGCGTGGCAGGCCCACGACGTCAGCGGCCCGGAGGGCGTCAAGTTCGACCTCGTCGTCCCCCGGGACCTCGACGGCGACGGCGACCAGGACATCCTGACGTGCGAAGAGCGGCATAACCTCGGCGTCATCTGGTACGAGAATCCCAGGCGGTAGAAGTCCGTATGGCTGGGGTCGGCGGCACAGGCTTTTTCCTTGCAACGGCCGCCTGCCGGGAAGCATAATCGAGCCTTGCGGAAGGGTCGGTGCGTACTCGCCAGCCCGGCTTCAAGTCGAGAGGAGGGACCTATGGCGTCGAGCAACGGTTCAGCGCGTTCGGCTGGCACCCCTCGGAGCCCCGGAATGCCCTGTCGCGGCCGAGCGCTCGGCCCCCACGGGCCGCGCCTGGCGGCGCTGCTCATCGTGGCCGTCGGCCTGGTGGCCGGCGGATGCGAGGACCCCAGCCTGCGATTTAACCGCGCGGGCATGGAGGCGTACCACCAGGGCAAGTACACCCAGGCCCGGGCCGCCTTCGAGGAAGCCATCGAGCAGAATCCTGACGTCGGCACTTACTACTTCAACCGCGGCATGTGCGAGCAGGCCCTCGGCCACCATACCGAGGCGATTTTCAACTACCAGATGGCCACGAAACTCGACGCCTCCATCGTGGGCGCCTACAAAAACGCCGCCGACTGTTACCTGGAACTCGGCAAGCCGGCGCAGGCCCGCGAGGTCCTCGAACAGGGCACCCGGGCCAACCCGTACACGGCCGAGGCCTTCATCAACCTGTCGCGGTTCTACGACGCCCGGGGCGATGAGTTCAACGCCAAACTGGCCATGGCCAAGGCCGTCGCCGCCGACCCCGAAAACCCCGTGGCCCACCGCGAGTACGCCCAACTGCTGCTCAGGGTCGGCAAACGCGAGGAGGCCGTCAAGCACCTTCGCAAGAGCATGCAACTTCAGCCGGTTCAGCCGGAGGTGTCGGCCCAACTGTCGGAACTCGCCCCGCCGGAGGACGAACTCCCGACCCCAAAACCCCAGAGCGAATGAACGCCCACAAACCGGCCTACCGGGTTGGACCGCGCAACGGCTCGCATCAGCGAGCCGTTGGCTTTCTCGCCCTCCTCGCCGCCCTGGCCTCCGCCGCCCCTCGCGCGGCGCTGGCCTGGTCCGACCGCGGACATCGCCTGATCACCGAGGAAGCCGTCCGCCGGCTGCCCGAGCCCCTTCGCGGCCTGCTGGGGACCGAGGCCCACCTGGAGCGGCTCCGCCGGGCCTGCGTCGCCCCCGGCCGCCGCGCCCCTCAGGCATCCGAGCACCAGCCACCGCAGGAAATCCACCGCCACGTCTTCCGGATCGACGCGATCACGGACGAGCCGTACCCGTTCAAGACCTTTCCCCGGAAGCGAGCGGAGGCCGAGGCCCGGTTCGGCGCCGAGACCTTCCTTGAACACGGTACCGCGCCCTGGGCCGCCGCTGATGCCATGGAACGCCTGGCCGACGCCCTCGCCGCCGGCTGCGCTGAAGAGGCATTCACGGCGGCCGGCGACCTTGCCCACTATGCCGCCGACCTCCATATGCCCCTCCACACCACCAGGAACCGCGATGGGCAACGCACCGGCAACCACGGCATCTACAAGGCTCTGACGGTCGGGCTCGTCCACCGGTACCCAGAGTTCTACGAGAAAGCGGTCCGGAAAGGGCGGCAAATGGTCCGGTACCTCGACGCGCCGACCGACCGGCTCTTCGACTGGCTCATCGCGGCCCACGGCCGGGTGAAGCCGATCCTGGAGGCCGATTCGGCCGCGAGGAAAAAGACCACGTATAACCCCGCCCAGCACCCCGAGGACCTGACGGATCCGGACGCGACCCGCGCCCGGCCGTACTACAAGACGCTCAAGGGCGAACTGGGCCGGCGCGGCTCGCCCGAGGCCGCCGCCCGACGCGACGCCGCCGCCCACCTGGCCGACCTGGTCTACACGGCGTGGGTCCGGGCCGGCAAACCGCTCTCGCTCCAGGCCGCGGCGCCCGCCGAGCAGGGGCCGTCCACGGTTCCGTACTGGCTTCTGGCACCGGCCATCGCCATGGTGATTCTGCTCCTTCTGCCCCGCCGGCGGCCGGACACACGCGGCGGCAAGGATTCGGGGCCGGGATCGCCGTAGCCTGCGTGGCCGTTCGAGCCGCCGGCCGGTTCGAAGCAGCGATGGGCAGGAAGCGGTGTATCTCCGATGGCCGACCCGTTCCGCACCTTCAAGGTGATCTCGTTCGGCTGCAAGGTCAATCAGACCGAGGGGTGGGCCCTGGCCGAGCGCCTTCGCGGTCTGGGCCTGCGCGAGGTCGGCCGCCGCGCCCGCGCCGACCTGGTCATCGTCAACACCTGCTGCGTGACGGCCGAGGCCGCCCGCCAGGGCCGACAGCGCGTCCGCCGGGCCCTTCGCCGTGACGCCGGCGTCGCGGTCACCGGCTGCGACGCGCACCCTGCGGCCGAGGACGCGGCGCTCGGCCAGATCGAAGACCTCCTGGCCCTGGAGGCCGACAAGACCCGCCTCCTCGCCCGCCTCACGGACACGGGCCGGCTGCCGGAGGAGGCCGAGGGCGCCACCCGGAGCGGGCCGGAAGGCGAACCGGCGTCCCAGCCGCGGAGCCGGGCCTTGCTCAAGGTCCAGGACGGCTGCCCCGGCGGCTGCACGTACTGCATCGTGCCCAGGGTCCGGCCCCGCGTCCGCTCGTTGCCGCCAGAGGAGGCCGTCCGGACAGCCGAGCGCCTGGTCGCGGAGGGGTTTCGCGAGATCGTCCTCTGCGGCATCCACCTGGGGCTGTACGGCTGCGATCTCGCACCGTTGTCGAGCCCCGACCGTAAGGTTGGGGGTGCCCGCGACCTCACGGTCGCGGCTCGAAAGGCAGGCGCGCCCGGCCTCGCCGACCTCCTTGCGCGCCTCCTGGCAATCGACGGCCTGGGCCGGGTGCGCCTGTCGAGCATCCTGCCCACAGAGGTGGGCGGCTCGCTGCTGGCGCTGATGGCGGCGGAGCCGGACCGCCTCTGCCCCCACCTGCACCTCCCGCTCCAGTCGGGCGACGACGAGGTCCTTTCGCGCATGGGTCGGCCGTACACGTCGGCCGATTTCCTGGGGGCCGTCGAGCGGGTCCGCGGGACGCTCGACGCGCCGGCCATCACCACCGACGTCCTGGTGGGCTTCCCCGGCGAGACGGACGCCGCGCTGGAGCGGACCCTCGCCGTGTGCCGGGAGGCCCGGTTCTCGCGGATGCACGTCTTCGGGTTCTCGCCCCGCCCGGGGACAGGGGCGGCCGAGGGGCCCGACCCCGTCCCCGGCGAGGCGAAGCGGGCGCGAGTCCGGCGGGCGGCGGCGCTCGGCGAGGAACTGGCCGAGGCCTACCGCCGCTGGCTCGTGGGCCGACGCGAGCAGGTGGCCGTCGAGACGGTCCACCGCGACGGCGCCGCCGAGGGCCTGGCGGCACGCTACGTCCGGGTCCGGGTTCGCGGCCCTTTGCCGGAAGGCGCCGGCCGGCGGGACCTCGTGCCCGTGCGGCTCAAGGGCGCCGACGGCGAGGCGCTCGCGGCCCAACTCGAGCCGCAAACGTGAGTTCGCGATATCCGGCGGCGCAGCGCGTTCGTCGCCCGCCAAGGCGCGTACTCCCCTTCGACGGCGCCTCGCGGCTTACTACTACAACGCTATGTCAGCATGGTGCGCGGCGGGTCTGGATTACCCACCGCGCCCGAATCGGGCATTCTGCGTCTGCGCGGCGGGTGCGGAGACCCGCCGCGCACGAGATAGCGTTGTCGTGTTACGGGGCGGGGCCGAGACAGCCGCCTGTCCCTTGCAAGCGGCCGGGCCGGCCGCTACAGTCTTGCCCATGACCGCACGGGAGATACACCCCGCCGCCGGGCCGGTGTGCGGCCGGGTCCGGCCGCCGGGTTCCCGCAGCATCACCAACCGGGCGCTCGTGGTGGCGGCCCTGGCCGAAGGGGAGTCGGTCCTGGAAAACGTCGGCCTCTCCGGCGACACCCGCGTCTGCGCCGAGGCGCTGCGGACGCTGGACATCGCGGTCGAGGTGGACGAGGCCGGCCGCTCGATGCGTGTCGCCGGCTGCGGCGGCACGGTGCCGCCCGGCCCGAAGGACGTCTATACCGGCGAGTCGGGCACCGCCACGCGTTTCGTGACGGCCCTGACGGCCGCCGGCCGGGGGCGGTATCGCATCGACGGCGCCCCGCGGATGCGCGAGCGGCCGATTCAGGACCTGCTGGACAGCCTCTCGGCCTTGGGCGTCCGGGCCGAGAGCGAAGCGGGGACCGGGTGTCCGCCCGTGCGCCTCGAGACCGCCGGCCTCCGGGGCGGCACAGTCAGCCTGAGCGGCGCGGTCTCCAGCCAATTTCTGTCGGGGCTGCTGATGGCCGCCCCGTCAGCCGACGGTCCGGTGACGGTTGAGGTGGCCGGCGAACTCGTCTCCAAGCCGTACGTGGACCTGACCGCGGCCGTGATGGCGGCGTTCGGGGTCGAGGTCCAGCGCGACGGCTACGCGCGGTTCCGGCTAGACGCCCCGCGGGCCTACACGGGCCGGACCTACGCGGTGGAACCCGACGCGTCCAGCGCCAGTTACTTCCTGGCGGCGGCGGCGGCGACCGGCGGGCGCGTGACCGTCCAGGGCCTGGCCCGGACCAGCGCCCAGGGCGACGCCCGGTTCCCCGGCATCCTGCGCGCCATGGGATGCGAGGTCGTCTGGACCGACGACGGCGTCACGGTGACCGGCCCCGATCGGCTCTCGGGGCTGCGGATCGACATGAACGCGATGCCCGACATGGTGCTGACGCTGGCGCCGCTGGCGCTGGTGGCCCGCGGGCGGACCGTCATCGAGAACGTGGCGAACCTGCGCGTGAAGGAATCGGACCGGCTCTCGGCGCTGGCCACGGAATTGAAGCGGCTGGGCGCGAAGGTCGAGGAGCGGCCGGACGGCCTCGCGATCACCCCGCCGAAGACGATCCGCCCGGCCGAGGTCGCCACCTACAACGACCATCGCATCGCCATGGGCATGGCGGTGGTCGGCCTGGTCGTGGGAGGCGTGCGGATCGCCGACCCCAAGTGCGTCGCGAAGACGTACCCCGGCTTCTTCGAGGACCTGGAGCGGCTGGCGGGGGGCGGATCGGGCGCCGGGCAAGGCGATTCGGGCCACACAGGGAGCGACGTACCGTGAAGACGCCACGACTCATCACGGCGCTGGCGCTGCTGTCGGCGGTTGGGGTCTCGACCGGCTGCGGGGGGTGGCGGCTGGGGGGCACCCAGACCCGCCGCGACGTCTACATGAACCTGATGACCCCGCTGGAGCAGTCGAAATACCAGTACATGGAGGCCCTGGACAAGCCGGTGAGCCTTCGGCTGGCGTACCTCCAGGAGATTGGGGTTTATCAAACGTGGGCCGAACAGCCGAAAGATATGCAGGAGGCCATTCTGCGCCGGGAGGTCACCGAGGGCATGACGCCGGTCCAGGTGCAGATGGCCTGGGGGCATCCCGCCGCAAAACGCGACGTCACCCTCCCGGCCGAACGGGCGGAGGCCCATCGGCGCGAGGTCTGGGATTACGAGATCCGGTCTCACGGAATCGGCGGCAGCCAGTATGAGCGGAGCATCTGCTTCTGGGACGGTCACGTCCTGTGGGTCCGCGACGGCGGGTAGCCGGACGCTGCGGGTGCTGCTGGTCTCGTCGCACCGGCCGCTGGCCGAGGAGGCCCGCGAGATGCTGGCCGACGCGGCGGTGACGGTTGACGTGACCGAGGAGGCCCCTCTTTCCCCACCCGTGGACGCCGACGCCGTCCTGATCGATCTGGCCGAGGAGGACGCCGGCTCCATGGAACGGGCCCTGGGCCTGGCAAGCCGCCTGAGCGACTGCCCCGTGCCAGTCCTGATCCTCAGCGACCCCCTGCCGCGCGAGAAGCGTATCGCCCTGCACCGGGCGGGGGCGATGGGGTTCGCCGCGCTGGACGAGGACCCGGAAGAACTGGCGGCTCGGATCGCGAGCCTCTCCGGCGCGACGCGGGCGGCCGCACGGGCCGTCAAGCGGCTGCGGGACCACTCCCGGCATCTGGACGAGCAGTTGCGGCTGGCCCAGCGTCTCCAGATGGATTTTCTGCCGCGGCGCCTGCCGGCGATGGCCTCCGGCCGCTTTGCCGCACGCCTTGAACCGGCCGCCTGGGTCGCCGGCGATTTCTACGACATCTTCCGGCTGGACGAAGAGCACGTCGGCTTTTACGTCGCCGACGCCGTGGGTCACGGCATACCGGCGGCGCTGCTCACGGTGTTCGTCAAGAAGTCGCTTCAGACCAAGCACATCGAGGGCAAGCGGTACGCCCTCATCCCGCCGGAGGAGGCCCTCCGACTGCTGAACGCCGACCTGTTATCAGCGGAACTCCAGGAAACGCCCTTCATCACGCTCGTCTACGGACTGTATCACGAGACCACCGGGGAGGTGGTGTACGCCCGGGCGGGGCATCCTGAGCCGCTGCTCCTGGGTCCGAAGGCCGCCATCGAGCCGCTCGGCAGCGACGGGCCGTTGTTGGGCATCTTCCCGGACGCCACGTTCGAGTCCCGTCGGCGGCATCTGGAGCCCGGCCAACGGCTGCTCCTCTACAGCGACGGGGCGGAACGGGTGGACCCCGGCCGTGGGGCCAATCCGGACCGGCTGCGCGAGATCGTCCAGACGGCCGCCCTCCTGCCCCTGGAGGCCCTGCTCGACTCGGTCCTCGATGCCGTCCGCGGGGCCACCGGCGGCCAGCGTCTGGCCGATGACGTCACGCTCGTGGCGCTGGAGGTGACCGAGGGCGCCGGCGAGTCCGCCTGACCCGTTGCTCTGCCTTCCGCGGGGCCGTTTCCCTTGCAGCAGGGGGTCTGCCGGGCGTATAATCCGGCCCGGATTGCCCGACCCCCAAGCGGCTGCCGGGAATCGCGGACCCGCGGCCCCGGCGGGGATCGGTCTCGAGGCCAAGGTACCCGAGCGCCCCGTGCTGGCGAAGCGGATCATCCCGTGTCTCGACGTCGACCGCGGCCGTGTCGTCAAGGGGACGCGGTTTGTCCGTCTGCGCGACGCCGGCGACCCGGTGCAGGTGGCGGCGCGGTACGATACCGAGGGTGCCGACGAACTGGTTTTCCTGGACATCACGGCCAGCCACGAGCGGCGGGACATCCTGCTGGAGGTGGTCCGCCAGACGGCCGAACAGGTCTTCATGCCGCTGACGGTCGGCGGCGGGGTGCGGACGCTGGCGGACATCCGCCGGCTCCTCCGGTGCGGGGCCGACAAGGTCTCGATCAACTCGGCGGCGGTGGCCGACGAGGATTTCGTCCGCCGGGCGGCGCAAGCGTTCGGCAGCCAGTGCATCGTCGTCGCCATCGACCCGAAGCGCGTTCGGGAAAACGGCCGGGAGGTCTGGCGCGTCCACATTCGCGGCGGACGGGTGCCGACCGACCGCGAGGCCGTCGCCTGGGCCCGGCGGGTCGAGGAACTTGGCGCCGGCGAAATCCTGCTCACCAGCATGGACGCCGACGGCACCCGCGACGGGTACGACCTGGAGATGACCCGGGCAGTGGCCGAGGCCGTGCGCCTGCCCGTCATCGCGAGCGGGGGGTGCGGGTCCCCCGAGCACATCGTGGAGGTGCTGACCCGCGGCAAGGCGGATGCGGCCCTGGCGGCGAGCGTGTTCCACTGGCGGCAGTACACGATCGCCGAGGCGAAGTCGGCCCTGGAGCGGGCGGGTGTGCTGGTCCGGCAGCCGTTCGCCACCGCCGAGGGGTAACGACCGGGTAACGTCTCCGACGGAGAGGGGCACCGATGGCCACCGAGCCCAGCACGCCGGCAACGGATTTCGACGCGCTGCTCGCGCTGGCGATGCAGCAGGGTGCGTCGGACCTGCACCTGAAGCGCGGACGGCCGCCCATGCTTCGGATCAACGGGCGCATTCAGGTAACGGACCTCCCGCCACTGGACCCCGAGACGATCCTGGCCCACCTCGACGCGATCCTGGACGAACGCACCCGCCAGATCCTCCAGGAGACGGGCAGCGTCGATTTCTCTCGCGCGCTGGAAAGCGGCGACCGATTCCGACTCAACGTCTACCGTCAGCGGGGCGCGATCAGTGTGGCCGCGCGACGCGTGAGCCGCACCATTCCCACCTTCGACGAACTACACCTGCCCGGCGAGGCCCTGAGACGCATCAGCCAGGCGCAGCAGGGGCTGGCCATTTTCAGCGGCATGACGGGTTCGGGGAAGTCCACGAGCATCGCCTCGTGCATCGAGCACATCAACCAGCACCGGGCCTGCCACATCATCACGCTGGAGGACCCCATCGAGTACCTGTTCGAGGACAAGGAGGCGTTCATCAACCAGCGGGAGGTCGGCATCGACGTACCCTCGTTCGAGGCCGCGCTCCCCGCGCTGCTCCGCGAAGACCCCGACGTGGTGCTCATCGGGGAGATGCGGACGCGCGAGTCGCTGGCGGGCGCGCTGCGGGCCGCCGTCACCTCCCGGCTGGTCTTCACCACGGTCCACGCATCGGGCGCCGGGAGAGTGATCACCCGGCTGCTCCAACTGGCCGGTCCCCAGGACCATCAACGCGTGCGCGAGGCCCTCGCGAACAATCTGGTAGCCGTCGTCTGCCAGAAACTCGTACCGACGGTCGATCCCAACGTGCCACGGGTGCCGGCCACCGAGGTCATGTTCGTCACCCCCGGCGTACGCAAGGCCATTCTCGAGGGGGAGGAATCGCGCCTGGCGGGCCTGATCGAGGCCGGCCGGGACGCAGGCATGCACGACATGGTTCAAGACCTGGCCCGCCTCGTGCGGGAGGAATGGGTCGCGCCCAGCGACGCCTACGCGGCGGCGCCGAACGCAGAGGCCTTGAAGATGGCGATCCGCGGCATCGAGTTCAAGAAGGGAGGGCTCCGATGAGGCGAGCGGGTCGGCCAGAGGGGATGCCTCGCCGAGGCCCGCGGACCCTGCTCGGGACGCTGGCCGTCGTGGCGCTGGTCCTGGCCGGCGGGGCCGCCGCACTCGGGGCAGAGACGGCCGACCGGGACCCCGCCTACTATCCCGCGGGGTTCCAATCGCCGGACCTGGCGCAGCCGGGCCTGGCCGTGGGGGGACTCGTTCGCGTCCTCCTGCTGACCCTGTTGGCCGGAGGCATTTTCTGCGTTGCCAACTGGGTGTTCGCCGACACGCGGCTCGTCGGCGCCAACCGGAGGCTCTGGAGCGCCTTCACGATCGGGACGGGGTTGACCGCGTTCGCGGCGGCGCTGCTGGTGCCGTGGTTCTCCGTGGGCCTGCCTCTGGGAATCGTGGTGTTCGTGGGGTCGGCATTGGCGTACGTGGTTCACCGCAACGGGAAGGTCACGCCGCCGCTTCGCGTGCTGACGGGCGCGCATTGGAAGCGGTTGACGCGTCGCGCGAGGGGGCGCGGGGGAGGACCCGCCCCCCAGGCCGCCGAGCCGGAGATCGCCTTCCTGGGCTACGACGACATCCCCCGTCGGCTGGAGGCCGATTCGTTCCCGCAGGAACGGGCGGCTCGCGAAGTCAAGCGAATCGTGCGGGAAGGGATCGACCGGGAGGCCTCCGCCGCCGGCCTTATCGTCCGCCCGCAAAAGGCCGAGGTGCGCTACCGCGTAGGCAGCGAGATGGTGGCGGGCGGCGAGGTGGACCGGACGATCGCCGACGAGGCCGTCCGGGCCATCAAACGGCTTGCCAACCTGGATCCCGACGAGACCCGCAAGCCGCAGGAGAACCGGCTTCAGGCGGTCGTGGGCGGCCGGACCTACGACCTGCGGATCAAGACAGCCGGTACGGTCCGCGGCGAACAAGTGGCCATCGGCATCCGCGACCAGGCGGCCACCAAACTCCGCCTTGACGACCTCGGGATGACCGAGGACCAGACGGTCACCTTGAAGGAGGCGCTCGACCAACGGCCGGGCCTGGTGCTGATTTCCGGCCCGAAGCACTCCGGACTCACTACCACGCTGCATGCGTGCCTGCGCTACGTTGACCGGTACATCAACAACGTGGTGGCGTTCGAGCCGCGGAGCGACCTGACGGTCGAAAACGTGGAGCACCTCCAGGTGGACCAGGAAGACGGGCCGGTAGCGGCCTCGGAAGTCCGCAGCCGGCTCCACCTGGAACCCGATGTGATCGTCTTCGACTCGCTCTACGAGCCGGACGTCGCCCAGGTTCTGGCCGGCGCCGCCGCCGAGCATGCTCTGGTGCTTTCGGTCCGGGCCGGCGACTCGACGGAGGCCCTGACACGGCTGGGGCACCTGTTCGGCGACGGCGCGCTGCTCGGGCGCCATCTCCAGGTCGTGGTGAACCAACGGCTGGTGCGGCTGCTGTGCCCCGAGTGCAAGGAAGCGTATCGACCGAACCCCGAGTTCCTTCGGAAGGCCAACCTCGCCGCCGAGGCGGTTGACACGCTGTACCGGCCGCCGGCGCGAACCGCGGTCACGGACGGGCAGGTGGAGGTCTGCCCGCGATGCCGGAACCATCGGTACACCGGCCGGACGGGCCTCTTCGAGGTGATGCCCATCGACGAGGAGGCCCGCCGGTTGATCGCCCGCGGGGCGCTGGCCGACCTCAGAACCCATTGCCGAACCCTCGGCATGCGCAACCTCCAGGAAGAGGGCCTTCGCCTGATCATCGACGGCCGGACCTCCGTCGAAGAGGTCGTCCGGGCCATCAAGGCGAACTGACCCGCATCGGAGACCGCCGTGATCGTGAACCTGCTGGTCCTGGCCGCCGTCGCCACGGTCGCCGCCTTCGGCGCCATGCAGCGCCTGTACCGGGCGGCGCAGATGCTGGTGGCGCTGATCCTGGCCGGGGCCCTGGCCTCCACGCTGGCCGGGCCATTGGCGGGGGTAATCTCCGCCTCCTCCAACAACCCGGACAGCACGTGGTACTATGTGGGGGACGCCATCTGCCTGTGGGGGATCCTGTGTGCGGCGCTGCTGGGCCTGCGGACAGCCGGCCACCGCCTGCTGCCGAACACGCCCCCCCTGCCCACCGTCGCCAGCCAGGCTGGCGGGGCCGTGGTCGGCGCCCTGGCCGGATACCTGGCCGTCGGCCTCTGCCTGATGATCGTCCAGATGCTGCCGGTCGCCCCCGCGCCGCTGGGCTACGAGCCGTTCCGATACCTCGAAGGAACCAGCCGCGCGAGCCCGGAGCGCGTCGTCCACGGAGACACCGCCTGGTTGGCCCCGGACCGGTCGGCCATCTGGCTGTTCGACACGATCACCGGAGGCGGCGCCGCTCCGGAAGGGGGAGCCCTCCTGGCACGCTACGGCGACACGTATCCTCCGCCGAGGATGCGGCCGCAGGACTATGCGCCCGCCGTGAACGTGGACGACTTCCTCTACTTCCACTGGTACCGGCGATGGCTCGCCGTCCGGTGGCGGACCGGCCAGGCCCTGGGGCCTGTCCCCGAAGTCCCCTCGGGGGCGCCCGGCGAACACGGACTGGCCGTCGCGCACAAGCACCGCGAGACCCTCTACGGGATGCAACTCAAAACCTACCCCGCGGAGCGGTCGGCGTCGATCACCGGGTTCCCCGGGATCGAACCGCCCGAGGGGAAGGAGTTTCTGAAGGTCCGCATCCAGATGGAACCGGAGACACGTCTGCCGAGGGCCATCGACTCGGCCCAGTTCTACCTGGTGGACGAGGCCGGCGGCCGACTGGCCGGCGCCCCGATGGTCCTCGGCGAAGCGCAGATGAACCAGGAGGGGCAACCCGAACCCGTGTCAACGTCCGTGTCGCCGCAGACCACGCCGCGGAACACGCGGTTCGCTTTCCCCGACGGGAGCCGCGAGGACGCCTGCCTCTGCACCGGCATGCGCTTCCTCTTCACCGAGCCCCGCCACCGGGACGCCAAGTTCTTCGTCTTCGCCGTGCCGAAGGCCACCGCGACCCGGGCGATCCGGCTCCTCCTGGACCCCCGGGTTCCCCCGACCGCTGAATTGAACGAGGAAGGCTGGCCGGAGAAGGCGGACCCGGACAAGCCCCCCCCACCACAGGGGCACCGCGAACAGCGCAGCGGGTCTGGAGCGCCCGGGACCTGACCCGTGAGGCGCGGTGGTGACGAAGCGCCACCGGGACCCCTCGAGGCGAGAACGCCACAAACTGCAAGGGAGCCACCACACGCATGGAAGACCTGGCAAGACATCTGTGCGACTTGGCCAAACGGCGCGGCGTGGATTTCGCCGACGTCCGGGCGATCCAACGGGACGGCGAAAGCGTGCTCGTGCAGGACGGCCGGGCCGACAAACTCACCGCCTCCGCCGACCGGGGCATCGGCGTGCGGGTCCTGGTGGGGCGGGCCTGGGGGTTCGCCTCGGCCGACAGCCTCCAGCGCCGCCGGGCCGAGCAGTGCGTCGACGACGCCATCGCCCTGGCGAAGGCGTCCGAGGCCCTGGTCACCGACCCGGCCCGCATGGCCGAGACGACCCCTATCGAGGCCGAGGACCGGACCGAGCCCGAGGTCGCGCCCGGCGCGATGCCCGTGGCCGAGAAGATCGACCGCCTCCTGGAATACGAACGGGCCGGGCGGGCGACGGCCTCCGACGGGCAGCAGATCGTCAACTCCATCGTCAGTTACGCCCAAGCCTGGCACGAGGAGGTACTGGCGAACACCGAGGGCACCGTCCTTGAATCGGGCGGCAGCCGGGCCGTCGCCACCACGATGTTCGTGGCGACGGACGGCCGGATCCTTCAGCGCGGCACGGAACAGCGCGGCATCGTGGGCGGAGCCGAACTGCTGCGGCGCGTCGAGCCGGACGAGTTCAGCGTCCGGGCGGCTCAGAAGGCGCTGGCGGCCCTGGAGGCCCGGCCCGCCCCCGCCGGACGGTTCACCGTCCTCTTCCACCCGTCCATCACGGGCCTGCTGGTGCACGAGGCCCTGGGCCACAACGCCGAGGCCGACGCCGTCTGGGCCGGCGAGAG
>CAYTJE010000002.1:0-50727 GCA_964437855.1 uncultured Anaerolineales bacterium
GCGCGGGCCGGCGAACCCGGCGCACGGGCCGGCGAACCCGGTGCGCGGGCCGGCGCGGCTGCTGCGGTGATTGACCCGCCACCCAGGACCGACCATTCCATCAGGCCTCGTCGAGGATCTCGATCGTCTCGAAGGGCTTGCCTTCGAGGAACTTCAGGCTGGCCCCACCGCCTGTCGAGATATGGGTCATCTGCTCGGCCAGACCGAACTTCTCAACCGCGGCGGCGGTATCGCCGCCGCCCACGATGGCGATTCCCACCTCATCAACCTGGGCCATCGCTTCGCACACAACCCGGGTGCCCTCGGCAAAGGGGGTGACCTCAAACATGCCCATCGGCCCGTTCCAGACGACGGTCCGGGCGTCGGCGATTTTCTCGCGGTAGACCGCGACGGTCTCCGGGCCGATGTCGAGGCCGATCCAGCCGTCCTCGATCTCGGGGCTCTGAACGTCGGTCTCGGCATCGGCCGTGGGCTCCCGGGCGACCAGATGGTCTTCGGGGAACAGGACCTCGGCCTGGCTGGCATCGATCGTCTCAAGGAGCCGCTTGGCCACGGCGACCATGTCGGTGGCCTTGCCCTTCTTTCGGACCTCGCGCTCGACCTTCGAGTTGCCGACCTTCTGGCCGCGCGCCACCATGAAGACGTAGGCCATGGCCCCGCCGACAAGGAGGCGGTCGACCTTGCCGATAAGGTTCTCGATGACGCCGATCTTGTCGGAGACCTTCGCCCCGCCCAGGACGGCGACGAACGGCCGCTCGGGCGTCTGGAGCGCGTCGCCCAGAAACGTCAGTTCCTTCTCCATCAGGAAACCGATGGCCCGGGTGCCCTCGGGCATCTGCGCCGGCACCCCGTAGGTGGACGCGTGCTTGCGGTGGGCGGTGCCGAACGCATCGTTCACGTAGAGGTCGGCCAGCGAGGCCAGGGCCCTGGCGAAGTCGGGGTCGCCCTCCTCCTCGCCGGCGTGGAACCGCAGATTCTCCAGGACCAGGACGTCGCCGTCGGCCATCTGGTCCACCATCCTGCGAACCTCGTCGCCGACGCAGTCGGGCGCCATGGCGACCTCGACGCCCAGCACCTCGCCGAGCCGGTCGGCCGCCGGCTTCAGGCTGAGGCCGGCGTCGGCCTTGCCCTTGGGCCGGCCCAGGTGGCTCATCAGGATGACCTTGGCACCGGCGTCGCGGGCACACTTGATGGTGGGCAGGGCCATGCGGATGCGCCGGTCGTCCGTCACGTTCAGGTCCTCGTCGAGCGGGACGTTAAAGTCGACCCGCATCAGGACACGCCGGCCGGCCATCTCCAGGGCATCGAGGGTTTTCTTGGCCACGGCACACCTCCTCTGTGTCGGCGGACAAGGGTCGGGGGCGGACCGGCGACCCGCCCCCGCGCGGGCGCTGCGATGTGTGCTACACGGCCGCCAGTTGCTTGGCCAGGTCGGCCATCCGGTGCGAGAAGCCCCACTCGTTATCGTACCACGAGGTCACCTTCACGAGCGTGCCGTCGTCAATGACCATCGTCCCGGTGGCGTCGAACAGGCTGGAGATGGTGGTTCCGATAACGTCGCTGGAGACGATCGGGTCCTCGGTGTAGGCCAGGATGCCCTTCAAGTCGCCGTCGGCGGCCTGCTTCATGGCCTGGTTGATCTCGTCGGCGGTGGCGGGTTTGGCGAGGTTGGCGGTCAGGTCCACGATACTGCCTACGGGCGTCGGCACCCGCAAGGCCATGCCGTTGAGTTTCCCGTCCAGTTCGGGGATGACCTTGCCGACCGCCTTGGCCGCCCCCGTCGTGGTGGGGATGATGTTGATGGCGGCGGCGCGCGAGCGGTGAGCGTCCTTGTGGATCTGGTCGAGGATCTTCTGGTCGTTCGTATAGGCGTGGCAGGTGGTCATCAGGCCCCGCGTGAGCCCGAACGAGTCGTTCAGCACCTTCGCGACGGGGGCGAGGCAGTTGGTGGTGCACGAGGCGTTGGAGACGATCTTGTGCTCGGGCTCGAGGGCGTCATCGTTAACGCCGAGGACGATGGTGGCGTCGATCTCGCCCTTCGGGGGGGCCGAGAGGACCACCTTCCTCGCCCCGGCCGTCAGGTGCTTCGCACAGCCCTCGCGGGTCCGGAAGATGCCGGTGCACTCCAGGGCCACGTCCACGCCGCGCGCCTCCCACGGCAGGCTGGCGGGGTCTTTCTCAGACGTGACGGGGATGGCCACGCCGTCGACCACGATGTTGCCATCGTCGGCCGACACCTCGCCGGGAAAGCGGCGATACAGGCTGTCGTATTTCAGGAGATAGGCGAGCATCTCGGCGTCGGCCAGGTCGTTGAGGCCGACGATGGTGAACTCGTCCCGTCGCTCCCACATGGCCCGGAAGACGATGCGGCCGATGCGTCCGAAGCCGTTGATGCCAATGTTGATAGCCATCCACTCCGCTCCTTACCTGGGAATGCCCGTGGAACCAAAGCCGCCCGGCTGGGCGCAGCCCTGTGACCCTCGCATGCCGTAGGGTCTTCGGCAGGGCGTGTTTATAGGCGGGGGCGAGGCCGTCTGTCAAGCCCTTTTCGTCGTCGGGTTGGGACGTGTGCCGGACATCGTCCCCCCTGCGCGGCCGCTGGCAGGGGGGAATGTATCGTCGCGTTCGCTGCGGCAGGGAAGGCGTGATCTACGGCGGCAGGCCCGACGACGGCCGCGAAGGCTGCCAGGAACGGTCCCGCCACAGGGGACACCTGGGTTTCAGGACGATCCGGACCCTTTCCGGAAGCATAGGGGCCCACCGGGACCGCCGGCGCCGGGCCGCGATACCAAGTGTGGCCGTTTTCTCCGGCGGCTGCGCCGCAGCGCCGGCGTAGAAACCCCGCCGCCGCGATGTTCGAATCTCGCCGGTAATCGTTGTTGCGTCGGACCCGCCCTCGGCCGGGTATAACCGTTGCTGACCCGGGAACCCTACGCTATAATGCCAATGGATCGGATGAAGGGGACCTACCGTGAACCGTCTGCGCCACATACACGCCGGATTCAGCCTGACCGAGGTCCTGATGGCTGTGGGGGTCCTCGGCGTCGGGATGACCATGGTGGCCTCGGTCTTCCCGGTGGCGGTGGACCAGAGCCGGCAGAGCCGCGAGGACACCATGGCGGCCCTCAGCGCCCGGAGCGTGGCGGCGGTCATGCGGGCCTATCGCCCGAGCATCCTCGATTATTGCCGGGACAATGCGAATCCGAACCACTGCCGCAAGGGTACGAACGTCGTTGACTATTACGACGAGAGAAACAAGGGGCTCCCGGATATCCTCCGGTGCTACAACCCGTACTCCTTCTTGTACGACAGGAGCGAGAACCCCGGCAAAAGTAACGCCAAGAAGGTTCGCCAGTACGCCCCCACGAACGATGAGGGATACGGCATGTGGAGCGTCGGCAGTTACGTGCCGGCCGTCTTCGCCACTCCCATGAAGGCGCCCGACCAGAGCGGCGGGACGACGCGCAACGGGGCCTGGCGAATCGTTATCGCCATCTTCAAGTCCAGGGGAGAGGAACCCAAGTGTGTCACCCAGGCCCTTGCGAACAATCCCAAGTCGTACAAGCAGGCCGGTGGAAAGGTGGGCGGCTACATCCTGGACTGGGATACCGACAACACAACCAACTACCGGGGCCACGCCTACCAGATCGAAAAAATCGATGAGCAGAAGGTGTTCCCGGCAGGCGCGGCACCGGCCAGCACGGGGAGCACCGTCCGGGAGGTCATCATTGCCGATCGCGTTATCAAGGTCTCGGGCAACGACTCCACCCGCGACTGGCTGAGCCTGCCCGAGGCCGTGGCCGTCTATCACACGATCCTGGGAGACTGATTCCGATGAGACCATCCGCCCCCCGACGCCCGCCGAAAGGCTTTACGCTCGTCGAACTGATCACGGCGGCGAGCCTCATGACGATCATGATGGTCGGCGTGGTGGAGGTGTTCGGCATCATCACGCAGACCGCCGGCGAAGCCGAGGGCATCCACTTCGCCCAGCAGCAGATGCGGGCCTTCTTCGACCTCCTCCACAACGACCTCCGCGCCATGACCCGCGAAGGGTACCTCGCCATTCAGAAGGGAACCGTCACCACCGACCACGACCTCCACGATCTCAACGTGACCCCGGACTACCGCTACGAAACCGGCCCCGTCTCCAACACGGCTTCCGGCACCGGCGGCGTCGACGATCCCAGGGAGTACGCCTGCGACCTGCTCGCCTTTGTCCGCGTCGGCCCGTGCCGGAGCCAGATGCGAAACCCGCCCGAGGAGGCCTCCTGCGCCGAGGTCGTCTACACCAACAACGTCGAAACCCCCGAGCGCATCCTGCAGGTGCACCACACCGACGGCGACCGGGACCTGGACCCCCGCCGGGGCATCCTGGGCCGCGGCCTCTGGCTTCTCGACGGCGACACCGGCGACGAGGACGATTCGACCTATACCTTCCTGTGCAGACTGTTCGGGGCGACCGCCTCGCCCTCGCCCCCGACCCAGACCGAGACCCTGTGGGTCGAGCCGGTACTCCAGGGCGAGAACATCGCGAGTTGGTCCGACCAGCAGGATATCAACTCCCTGAACCGCGTCATGGCCTCCTGCGTCAGCGAGTTTTACGTCGAGGTCTTCGACCCCGGCAAGACGGGCTCCAAAACCAATTACTGGCCCGAGGTCGACAAGACCTACCGGTGGTCCACCGAATTCGAGAACGCCGACACCATCAAGACGTGGCCCCAGGCCATTCGCGTGACCGTGGCCGTCCACGACCCCGGCGACCGCGCTCGTCTGCCGGGCGACCGGAACCGGTACCGGGGCGTCGTGATGCAGGAGGTGTTCTGGGTCGGCGACCCGTAATGCCGCCGCCCGACCGTGCGCCCTCGTGCCACGACCGCACGGGCCGGTAACCGAGTCGCAACCATAAGGAAACCGAGCCGCGACCGCCTGCCCGCCGTCGCCGTGGCGAAGGCGGGGGCGGGAGCAGACAGATGAACCCGTACCTGCGGGAAGGATACCCCATGAAGCCATCCGGGTCGGTCCTGATCGTGGTCCTGGGGCTGCTGGCCATTCTGGCCCTCATCGGGATCACCTTCATCACGATGAGCAACCTGGACCGGCGAACCGCCACCAACTTCGCCCTCCAGAGCCAGTTCATGCTCGCCGCCGACGGCGCCGTCGATTACGTCTGCCACCACCTCGTCCAGGACGCCTGGGCCTACGACCCCCAGAGCCACTCCTACAAGGACCAACTCCTCAACGACTACAACCCGAACCGGGACAACGGCCTCCTGCGCAACGAGCCCTTCGATTACCCCCACGACGACTACGACCCCTGGCTCTCCACCTCCCCCGACACCCAAAGCGGGGGATCTCAGTCCCTCCCCTTGCCCCCCCACTTCTCCTACGCCCACCTCACACCCGAGGCCTACAACTTCAGCGGCACGCGAGGGCCCTTCGGACTCCGCGACTGGGGAGAGAGTACCGAGACGGACTGCCGGCCCAACAACCTCGGCTTCCCCACCTTCGAGGACAACCGCGTCAAGGTCAAGGTCTACACCCAGAGCGGCCAGCCCGGTCACGGCGTCTGGAATCCCGAACTCTCCTTCCCGTGTGAGACGGGCCTCGTGCGCGTCAGCGTCACGGTCATCGACCACGCCTCCATGGTCAACCTGAACGCCCACGGCAACACGGCCCAGTCGCGGCACGGCTATTATGTCAGCGACTTCGACCCCTCCGCCCTCCCCGGCCTCTCCACCGGCGGGTTGGCCACGGCCCTGGCCGGCGGCGGCACCACCACTGACCCCCTCTACGGGTCGGACGGCATACCGGGCAACCCCGTCCAGATGGCCGCCGTCATCGAGAACCCCGAGGACTACCACGACCGGCCGTTCACCCTGGACGAGGAGGTCGAACTCCGCCGACTCACCGGCACGTTCTTCCGGAGCCGGCTCGAAACCTGCTTCACCGACATCGAGTCCGACCCCGAGGACACCCAGGTCGAGATCAAGGCCCGCCGCAGGCTCAGCCTCACGACCGTCGGGTGGACCAGCCAGGTCCGGCCGAACCGGACGAACGGAAGCCAGGCCAGCCCACGGTTCAACAACGAGGGCGAAGGCTACAGGTGGCGCAAAGTCGACCTCAACCGCGACAAACCCGCCGACATCAAGGACGCCGTCCAGCACGCCAATATCTTCCAGGACAGCAACAACGTCGCCAGGCAGTTCGCCGCCAATATCTGCGGATTCCGAAACGGCGAGGAGGGCAACGCCGTCAAGGAATACGACGGCACCCTGGGCGCCTCCCGACAGCCCCTCTTCAGCAAAGTCAAGGCCACGGTCCAGAACACCACCAACAACCAGAACGAACCCATCTCCAGGTGGACCGTCGAGGTCCAGGTCATCAGCCCATGGGACGGAGACCACCCGGGCGACACCGGCGGACTGGGCACCGACGGCATTTCCCTCAACGCCCAGGGCGCCAACTTCGACGACTCCCTGCCCGACCCCATGCCCGGACCCGGCGAAGCAAACCAGTTCAGCACCTCCTGCACCGTCGAGGTCCCCCAGGGCGAGCACTTCACGGAGGAACTTGAGGAAATCACCCTCGAGTGCAAGGGCAAGGTCATCGACAAAATCGAGGATAACGAAATGGGCGGCATCGAGGACGGCAAAGGCATCCACCGCCCCATCCACTACGAGGACGAAGAGCGGTACTCAGGCGACTCTCACCCGGTCCGCGTCGTCTATATCGGCGACTGGACGGGCGGGTTCGGCAACTCCATGACCGAGTGGTCGAACCCCCAGAACGCCGAGGGCACCAGCAACATCCCCATCCGCTTCCCACGGTCGGTGGGGGAGGACGCGCTCAACTCCGCCTCCGGCCCCGCGCACGGCCTCTCCGACCCCACGCGCCTGGCCCGCCGGACCGACGATGCCGACGACCTGCAACTGACGATTCTGGCGGCCGCGCCGCCCCCCCCGCCGCCGCCTCCACCTCCCGGCGGGGGCGACGGCCCCGAAGGCGGCCTTCCACCCCACTGGCGGTCCGGCATCAGCGAGAACTACGGCTACCGCGCCTTTGCCCGCCTCGGCGACCTCAACCAGGTCCTCTGCCCGGAAAAGGGCCAGGACTTCTGGCCATGGGTCCCGCGCGTCGCCAAGGCCGGCCCCGGCGACGAAGACGAAATCAAGTTCTGTTGGCGAGACGACTCGACCCTGCAACACTACGGCGACACCAACCGCATGAACGCCGCCAACATCTTCTGCGTCGGCGGCCCCTGGAACGACGTGTTGGACAACGACGGCGACGGCGCCGCCGACGCCGACTCCGACTCGCCCGACCGCGGCATCCTCCAGTCCTCCGCCGGCGCCGTCGGCGGCCCCACCCGCCTGGCCGGCCGGGCCAACGATGCCGCCGTTGCCGACGACCTGCAACTGACGATCTTGGCTTTCCAGCCACAGCCACCCCCCACCGGGGGCGGCGGACGCTTCGGCGGGCCCGAAATCCGCGTCGCCGGACAGATCAACGTCAACACCGCCACCCGCGACACCCTCCAGGCCCTTGGAACGGCCTTCGGCATCGGCAACCTCGACGGCGCCGTCCTCGCCCTGCGCCAGAACGGGCCCATCCTCTCCCCCGCCCAGATCGCGCGCCAGAACCTTTCCACCTCCGGCGGCAATCCGAAGGGCGATCCCACCGAGGGCGTCGAGGCCAACGAAATGGCCTACACCCTCCTCTCCAACATCCTGACCGTCCGCAGCGACACCTTCTCGGTCTACGGGACCGTTCAGTACGGCCACGTGGCGAGCAACACGTTTCCGTACAAGTTCAACGTGGTCCGCAGCCGGCGATTCTGGGCCCTGGTGGACCGTAGCCCGTCGCTGGCGTTCTGTCCGCACGATAACGAGAAGCCGAACAAGGAATTCATCCACCCCCGGGTCCTGAACTTCCAGTGGCTCGACTGACGGGGCTTGCGTGAGGGCGATCCACTCCGCGTTTGTCATTCTGAGGAGTCCGTACGGCCGACGAAGAATCCCGCCGTGGCCTTTGTCGTTTGCCGCGCGGCGGGGCTCCCGCCCCACCGCGCGGCAAGTCCGCACCCGCCGCGCCACCAGGGGCGCATAACGTTTGTCGCCCCCGCCCCGCCCTTCTATAATCGCCGGCATGGACCTCGTGCGGTTCACCAACCCTGCGGTGCTGCTGCTGGCCGTACCCCTCTGGGCCGTCCTGGCCTGGGCCGCCCTCCGGCGTCCCCGCCGCCCCGGCGCCGCCCTGCGCGCCGGGCTGGGCGCGCCGGCCGTCGCCCTGCTCCTGGTGGGCCTGGCGGGACCGTCTGTCCGCCTCGGCCGGCGCGGCCGGTGCCCGGTCGCCGTCGCCCTGGACGCATCGTCCAGCCTCCGGACGGCCCTCGGCCAGACGGACCCCGTCCGCGTCCTGGCCCCATGGACCGCGCGGGTCCCGGGGCTTGTGGTGCCGTTCGGTGACGGGTCGGCCACGGACATCGCCGCCGGCCTCCGCCGGGCCGCCGCCGCACTGCCGCAGGGCCGGGGCGCCATCCTCCTTTACACCGACGGCCGGGAAACGGCCGGCGACGCCGCCGTCGAGGCGGCTCGCCTGGCGGCCGCCGGCATCACCGTCCACGCCGTCGACCCCCGCCTGCCCGTCCGCGATGCCGCCATCGTCTCGGTCGAGACGACGCCCTCGCCGGACCCGGACCGCCCGCTGCGCCTGACGGTCCGCCTGGCCGCTACCGCCGGTGGCCGCGCGGACGCCCCGCCGATGGCCGCGACCCTTCACCTGACACGTGCGGCCGTCGGCGGCGAGGCGGCCCGGGCGTGGGACCGCTCCGTCACCCTCTCGGCCGACACGGGCGCCACCGTCCGGTTCACCGACGGTCCGCTCCCGGCCGGCCGATACCGCTACGACCTCCGCCTCCGGGCCCAAAGGGAGCCGATCCATTCGGATCCCGTTGGGAACGGAGCCGACCCGGACGCCTGCGAGCCGAACAACCACGCCCACTGCACCGTCACCGTGGGGGGCCACCGGCCCGTCTACTACGTCCACGCCGGCGAGGCGCCGGGGCCACTGCTCCAGGCGCTGGAGCGGGTCGCGCCGGCCGGCATCCGCCTCGTTCCATGGGCCCTCGCCGGCGGTCCGCCGCCGGCCGACGCCCATGCCGTGATCCTGGAGAACGTCCCCGCGTGGTCCCTGGGCCGGCGCGGCGCCGACCGCCTGGCCCGCACGGTCACGGACGCCGGGCTGGGCCTGTGGGCTGTGGGCGGCGACGCCGCCTTCGCGGCCGGCGCTTACGCCGACTCGCCCCTGGAAGCCATCCTGCCCGTCACCAGCCGCCTCGGCGAGCGGCCAAGGCTGGACCTCGTCCTCGTCCTGGACGCCAGCGGCTCGATGAACGAGACGGTCGGGGGGACGCAGAAACTCGCCCTGGCCAAGCGGGCCGTCCTGGCGCTGCGGCCGGCGCTCGGCCCCGGCGACCGGGTCGGCGTGGTGGCCTTCGCCGGCCGGGCCGACGTCGTCTCTCCGCCGGTGCCCCTGGAGGAGTGGGGCGGGCTTCGGCGTCGGCTGCTGGCCCTGGAGGCGGGCGGCGGCACGCGAATCACCCCCGCCCTCCTGGCCGCCGCTGGCCAGTTCCCGGACAAGGCGGAGCCGGCCGAGACGACCGTCCGCCACGTCCTGCTCCTGAGCGACGGCCGGAGCGAGGATTTCGACGTCGACCGCCTCCTCGCCCTGGCCCGGAGCCGCCACGTGAGCCTCTCGGCCGTCGCAACCGGTGACGAGGCGAGGCGGGACCGCCTGGGCCGGCTCGCCTCCGGCACCGGCGGCCGGCTCTACGACGCCGTCGACCCGGCCCGCCTCACCGAGACGTTTCTGAAGGACCTGGTCCGCGTACGCGGCGAGGGCCTGCGCGACGGCCCGCGCGCCGCCCGCTGGGGCCGGCCCGAGCCGGTCTGGCCTGCCGCGGCGCCTCCCCTGCCGGCCGTCCCCGCCTGGAACCAGACCCGCGCCAAGGACGGGGCCGCCGTCCACTGGGCGACCGGTTCGCCCGAGACCGACTCGGACGCCTGGCCGCTGCTCGCCACGTGGCGCCGCGGCCTGGGAAAGGTGGCGGCCATGCCGTGGCCCGCCGGGACGGCGCCGGAGGCGTGGTTCGAGGGACCGGCGGCCGAGGGGCGGTTCGCTCCCCTGCTCGCCTGGCTGGCCGCAGGGGCCGGCCCGCGGACCTGGTCGGCCCGGACGGTGCGCCAAGCGGCCCGGTGGCTCGTTCGCGTGCGGGAGGACGCAGGCTCGCTCGGGGCCTCCGGCTCAGCGTTTGCGGCATCGGTTTTGACTGAGCGGTCCTCGCCCCGCCGGGTCGGCCTGACGCAGATCCGCCCCGGGGTCCACGAAGGGGACATCGGGCCGCTCGGCCCGTCCGGCGGCACGGTGGTCGTCTATCGCGAGGGCGAGCCCGCCCGGGTCCGGCTCGCCGCGGCGGCCTTGGCGGAGGCGGAAGTGCTGCGCCTCGGCGTGGACCGCGGGCGCCTGGCCGAGATCGTCCGGGCGGGCGGCGGCCGGCTCCACGCCTCGCCGGAGTCGTTTGTCAACACGGTCCGTCAGATCGAGATGCGCGGCTACCGTCCGATGGGCATCTGGGCGGTGGCGGCCGGGGGGCTGGTCGTGCTGCTGCTGGCGGCCCTGCGACTGCTCGGCCGGGCGTGAGTCTCATGCTACAACGCTACTTGGCCATGTTGCGCGGCGGGTGCGGAGACCCGCCGCGCGGGAAGGTGCGTAATAGTATCAGGCCTCGGCGTCGGGCTGGAGCAGGGCCGGCGAGACGTCGCTGTCAACGACGATCACGATGACGCTCTTCCAGTCGCCGATGCTCGTGACGCGGCGGACGTAGCCCTTGAGTTTGACGCGTCGCTGCCGGGGACCGGTGGAACCCGGGCGGGGCGTCCGCATCTCGAGCCAGACGTCCATGCCCTCCGAGATGGCGGCGGGCGGCGGGCCGATGACTTTGACCCCGCAGGGAGACACGTCCGCCGAGCGTCCGCGGAACAGGATCCTGCCCCGCTCATCCCGCAGCACCGCCGGACACACGACGTCCGACCGCCGGTGACGACGCCGGTCTTTGAGTCGCAGCATGGCAACCCCCAGATTCCTCTACCGGCCGCTCGCAGCCTCGACCGCCGCTGCTTGTATCGACCCGTATTCGGAAGCGCCTTCACCGAAACCCCGGCCCGGACGGGCCACCGGCACCGCGCCGGCAGAGGGCGTGGGTCTTGCGCGCGGCTCGTACGTACCGCGCGGGAAACGCTACGAATCCCGCGCGGTGGCCCTCCTGGGCCACCGCGCTATAGAACCTTGAAGCGCGGCGAAGCCGGCAGACTCACCGCGCGGGAAGTTGCGTAGTCGTATTAACCGGAGCCGGCGCGGCTCTCGAGGTAAACCATCAGGACGGCCTGGTCGGCCGGGCCGATGCCGGCGATGCGTCCGGCCTGGCCCAACGACCGCGGTCGGACGCGGGCGAGTTTTTCGCGGGCCTCCGTCCGCAGATGCGGAATGCGCCCGTAATCGAGGTCCGGCGGAATCGCCCGGTCCTCCATCCGCCGGGCACGCGCAATCTGCGCCTCCTGACGGGCCAGGTACCCCGCGTATTTCGTCTCGATCTCGACCTGGCGGGCGGCTTCCGGCCCGATAGCCAGGTCGGCCAGGTCCGGCACCTCCTCGGCCAGCGCCGGCCAGGTGACCTCGGGCCGGCGGAGGAGGGCCTCCAGCGTCCGGCCACCGCGGCGGACCGTGCGGAGGACGCGCCGGGCCCGGCGAATCTGCCGCTCCTTCTCCTCAACCCGCCGCCACCGCTCCCGCGGAAGGAGCCCGACCCGCCACCCCACCGGCCCCAGACGCCGGTCCGCATTGTCGTGACGAAGCACCAGGCGGTACTCCGCCAGGCTCGTGAACATCCGGTACGGTTCCTCGGTACCCTTGGTCACCAGGTCGTCGACGAGCACGCCGATGTAGGCCTGGTCCCGGCGGAAGACGACGGGCTCGCGCCCCAGGAGCCGCTGGACGGCATTGATGCCGGCCAGGACGCCCTGCCCCGCGGCCTCCTCGTAGCCGCTCGTCCCGTTGACCTGGCCCGCCAGGAACAACCCGCCCACGCGCTTCGACTCCAGCGTCGCGCGGGTCTGCGTCGGCGGAACGAAGTCGTACTCCACGGCGTAGCCGTAGCGCAGGATCCGGGCCCCCTCCATGCCCGGTATGTGGTGGACCAGGAAGTCCTGCACGTCCTCCGGCAGGCTGGTGGCGATGCCGTTGCAGTAGACCACGTGGGTGCGGCGGCCCTCGGGCTCCAGGAACACCCGGTGGTGGTCGCGGTCCGGGAAGCGGACGACCTTCGCCTCGATGCTGGGGCAGTAGCGCGGGCCGGTGGAGCGGATTTGACCCGTGTAGATGGGAGCGCGGTCAAGGTTGGCCCGAATCCGCTCGTGGACGGCCGGGACGGTCCCCGTCAGCCAGCACGAGACGCCGTCAACGGGGGCGTCCGGCGCGTCGAAGGCGAACCGGACCGGGTCCGGGTCGCTGGGCTGCTCCCGGAGGCGCGTGTAATCGAGCGTCCGGCCGTCGACCCGCGGCGGGGTGCCGGTCTTCAAGCGACCCAGGCGCAGGCCGAGCCGTTGGAGGCTCTCCGAGAGGCGCGTGGCGGGCGGTTCCTCGATTCGCCCGCCGGGCCAGGCCCGCTCGCCCCGGTGCAGCAGACCGCGAAGGAACGTGCCCGTGGTCAGGATGACCGCCCGCGCGGCCAGGCGGCGGCCGCTCTCGCACCGGATGCCGGCGACCTGGTCGCCCCGCACAAGGACCTCCGCCACGGTCTCCTCGAAACGGTGCAGGTTCTCCTGCCGGCCGAGGGCGTCCTGCATGGCGCGGGCGTAGGCCCGGCGGTCGCACTGGGCCCGCGGGCCGCGGACGGCCGGCCCCTTGCTGCGGTTCAGGAGCCGATGGTGGAGGGCGGTAGCGTCGGCCGCCCGGGCCATCTCGCCGCCCAGGGCGTCGACCTCCCGAACCATCTGGCCCTTGGCCTGCCCCCCGATGGCCGGGTTGCACGACATCTCGGCCACCCGGTCCAGGCGGATCGAGACCAGCGCGGTCCGGGCGCCCAGCCGGGCCGCGGCCAGGGCGGCCTCGCAGCCGGCGTGGCCCCCGCCGATGACCACGATGTCGAACGCCTCGTCCGTCACGGTCCGGTCTCCCCCAATGCCACCGCAACGGTGCAATTATACTGAGCGTGGCGGTGTCGGCCAAGGCGGGGCCGTGTGGCAGTATCACGACGCCACTTCGCCATTCCGCGCGGCCCGTACGGGCCGCACGGGAAGTGGCAATGACACGGTAGGGAGAGGGCGCCCTTTCGGCATGCCGAAATGGCAGTCGCCGGCCATCTGTACGCCCAAACGGCACATAAAACCCCGGTTTCGGGCCCGTCACGGCGGCTCATCATTGGCATCCGCTTTGCACAATACCAGGCGAAGCGTTGAACGAACCGTTGACACGAGATCAAGGAGCACGGCCATGGCATTTCGAGCGTGGGTACCATCGGCGGAGCCGTTCGCCCAGTTGCAGCGCGAGATGAACCGCCTCTTCGACACGGTCTTCGGAAAGCACTTCCGTAGCGGCCGGCTGCGGTCGGCCTACGTGTACCCGGCCACGAACGTCCGGGAGACCGACGACGCGTACGTCGTGACGGCGGAGGTGCCCGGCATGGACATGGACGACCTGGAGGTCTACGTGACCGGCGAGCAGTTGACGATCGGCGGCACCCGGAACCACCACCTGCCGACCGAAGACGTGACGCTCCACCGCCGGGAACGCGATACCGGCCGGTTCAGCCGGGCCATACCCCTGCCCGGCCCGGTCCAGGGCGAGGCCACCGAGGCGCGCCTGGTCGACGGCATCCTGACCGTCCGCATCCCGAAAAGCGAGGAAGCCAAGCCCAAACGCATCCAGGTCCAGGTCGGCCAGTAGCCGGCCCGGCCCCGAACAGAAAGGAGGACACAACGATGACCAAGCCCATGGACGTTGCCGTCGAGACGAATCACGATCCGCTGGAGCCGCCCGAGAGTTACTTCGTGCCGGCCACCGACGTGTACGAGACGGACGAGGCCCTGACCCTGGTAGCCGAGATGCCGGGCGTGGCGCCCGACGGCCTGGACGTCACCGTGGAGGACAACGTCCTGGTGATCCGCGGCCAGCCGAAGGCCGGCGAAGCCGATGCCGGCGAGGCGCTGCTGAAGGAGTTCGAGGTCGGCCCGTTTTACCGCGCGTTTCAACTGCCGGCCGATTACGACACCGAAAACATCGAGGCCAACGTCACGCAGGGACTTCTGACGCTGCGGCTGCCGAAGTCCGAGCGCCTGAAGCCCCGGCGGATCGAAGTCAAGGTCGAGTGACGTGCCCCCGGAGGCGGGGGCGAACGTGAAAGGAGGGACACCCGATGGCCCTGATACCGTATCGAGGACGCACGATGCCCGCGACGACGCTCTCGTCGCTCCGCGACGAGATGAACGACCTGCTGAACCGGTTCTGGTCGACCGCCAGCGAGCCGTTCGGCCTGGCCGAGTGGTCGCCGGCGCTGGACGTCTCCGAGACCGACGAGGCCGTGCTGGTCCACGCCGAGATTCCCGGCATCGACCCGAAGGACCTGGACATCTCGGTGGTCGGCGACACGCTGACCCTGCGAGGCCAGAAGATCGACGAGACGGAGCAATCCGGCCGCAACTACCACCGCGTGGAGCGGCGGTACGGCTCCTTCACGCGGAGCCTGGTGCTGCCGGCCGCCGTCGACCCCGACAACGTGACCGCCACGGCCAAGGAGGGCGTGCTGGAGATCCGTCTGCCGAAGAAGGAAGAGGCCAAGGCCAGGCGGATCGAGATCAAGGGCACCTGACCGGCCGCCAACCGGCCGGACGCGACGAACCGGGCCTGCGGCGCGCGAGGTGCGCCCGCCCGGTTCGGCTATCTAATGCTACAACGCTACAAAGGGATTCCGCGCGGTGGCCTCGGCATACGCCTCCGTCTGGACCGGCCCACCGCGCTGGAAACGCCTATCCTGGCCCTGTGCGGCCCGTACGGGCCGCGCGGGAAGTTGCTTTGATCCAACGTGAACCACGAGCACTACAACGCTAAGTCGGCATTTGGCGCGGTGGGTCTCCGCACCCACCGCGCTCGAAACGCCCTTTGCAGCGCTGCGCGGCGGGTACGGAGACCCGCCGCGCTCGAGTTAGCGTTGTAGTACTAGGTGGGCCGTTGCGTGCGGCGGGGCGGCCTCGTATGATAGAGGCAGCAGCCTTCCGCCCGTGTAAAGGAGCGGCTCATGCGTACGAGGATTGCGGCCCAGTCTCGCGGCGACCTGGGGCACCTGGCCCGCCACATGACCGACCTGATGCACCGGGTCCTGCACGTCCGCTGCCCGTCGTCCGGCGAGAAGCCGGCCGACTGGGTCCCCGCCATCGACGTCTGCGAGATCGACGACCACTACGAGGTCATCGTCGAACTGGCCGGCGTCCGGCGCGACGACATCGAGGTCTACACCGAGGGGGGGCACCTGGTCGTGACGGGCTGGCGTCACGACCCGACCTCGCCGGAGAAGATCGGGTGGCACCAGATGGAGATCGAGGAAGGTCAGTTCCGCCGTCGTATCGCCCTGCCGCAGAACATTGACGAAGACCGAATCGCCGCCCGGTTCCGCGACGGGCTGCTGCGAATCCGACTTCCCAAGGCGTAACGCGGAGGCGGCTGCGCCGGAGGGCCCGCCGTGCCCGACCAGATCGCAATCCAGAAGACGCCCACCCAGCCGGCGCCGGCGGAGGAGTCGCCCGCCATCCCGGAAAGCCTGCCCGTCATGCCGCTGCGCGACGTCGTGCTCTTTCCGGGCATCATCCAGCCGCTGACGGTGGGCCGGCCGCGAAGCCTCGCGCTCGTGCAGGAGGCGGCAATGGGCGACCGGCTGTTTGCCGCCATGCTCCAGAAGGACCCGGAGCAGGAGGAGCCGCCCTTCGACGCTATCCATCACGTCGGCTGCGCCGTGCGGATACTGAAACTGGTACGCCAGCCCGAGGGGACGCAGAACGTCATTATCCAGGCCATCGGCCGGGTCCGGGCCGAGGGGCTAGACCAGTCCGACCCGTTCTTCCGCGCCCGGGTCGCCCTGGTGCCCGACGTTCTCGACGAGGGGAAAGAACTCGACGCCCTGATGGTAACGGCGCAGGACCTGATGGTTCAGATCATCGAACTCTCGCCGCGCATTCCCCAGGAGGCGATGGCGGTCGTCGCCTCCATCGACCCGCCGGGGCGCCTGGCGGACTTCATTGCCGCCAACCTCAACATCCCCACCGAGCAAAAGCAGGACCTGCTGGAAGCGCCCCGCGTCGAAGATCGCCTGCGAACCGTTACCCGGCTGATGCAGCGAGAAATCGAAGTCCTTAAACTGGCCGATAAGATCCAAAGCGAGACCCGCGGACGCATCGACCAGCGCCAGCGCGAACACTACCTCCGCGAACAACTCAAATCCATCCAGGACGAACTCGGTGAACAGGACGAGACAACCGTCCTGGTCAACCAGTTGCGGGCCGACCTCGATGCGGCCGGCATGCCCGACCCGGTCCGCCAGGAGGCCGATCGCGAACTCCGACGCATGGAGGCCATGCCCGCGGTCGCCCCCGACTTCAACGTCGTCCGCACCTACCTGGAATACCTGGCCGAACTCCCCTGGCAGCAGCGCAGCGAGGACCGCATCGACCTGGACGAGGCCGAACGCATCCTCAACGAGGACCACTACGGCCTGGCCGAGCCCAAGAAGCGAATCCTGGAATACCTGGCCGTCCGCAAACTGCGGCAGCAGTTGCGAGGACCGATCCTGTGCTTCGTGGGCCCGCCGGGCGTCGGCAAGACGAGCCTCGGACAGAGCATCGCCCGGGCCATGGGCCGCACCTTCATCCGCGTCAGCCTGGGCGGCATGCGCGACGAGGCGGAAATCCGCGGCCACCGGCGCACCTACGTCGGCGCCATGCCCGGCCGCATCATCCTGGAACTCCGCAAGGCCGGCGTCAACAATCCCGTCTTCATGCTGGACGAGGTCGATAAACTCGGCCGGGACTGGCGCGGCGACCCCACGAGCGCCCTCCTGGAGGTGCTGGACCCGGAGCAGAACTCGACCTTCACCGACCACTACCTCGACGTGCCGTTCGACCTCTCGAGCGTCCTGTTTATCGGGACGGCCAACGTGCTGGACCCGATCCCGCCGGCCCTGAAGGACCGGCTGGAGGTCATCCGCCTTCCCGGCTACGTGGAGGCGGAGAAACTGGCCATCGCCCGCCGCTACCTGGTTCCCCGGCAGCGGGCCGAGCACGGCCTGAAGGCCAGGCAGATCCGCTTCACCCGGGGCGGGCTCCGGCAGATCATCCGCTATTACACCCACGAGGCCGGCGTCAGGGAACTCGAACGCCAGATCGCCGCCGCCTGCCGGGCCGTCGCCCGACGCATCACCCAACGCCGCACCCGAACCGTCAGCATCAAGGCCAACGCCGTCTCCGACCTCCTCGGCCCCGAACGCTACCTGCCGGAGGTCAAACTCCGAACCTCCACGCCCGGCGTGGCGACGGGCCTGGCCTGGACCCCGGCCGGCGGCGACATCCTCTTCATCGAGGCCACCGCCATGCCGGGCACCGGCAAACTGAACCTGACCGGCCAACTGGGCGACGTGATGAAGGAATCGGCGCAGGCGGCCCTCTCGTACATCCGGTCGCGGGCCGAGGGCTGGCGCCTGGACCCCAAGACCTTCCGCTCAAAGGACCTCCATATTCACATCCCCGCCGGCGCCACGCCCAAGGACGGCCCCAGCGCCGGCATCACCGTCTTCACGGCCCTGACCAGCCTGCTGACCGGCCAGAGCGTCCGCAGCGACGTGGCCCTGACGGGCGAGATCACCCTTCGCGGCCTCGTCCTCCCGGTCGGCGGCGTCAAGGAAAAGGTCCTGGCCGCCAAACGCGCCGGCATCCGGACCGTCGTCCTCCCCGAGCGGAACCGGAAAGACGTGGAGGACATCCCCGCCGACATCCGCAGCGACATGACCTTCCACTACGTCCGAACGATGGAAGAGGCCCTGCCCCTGGCGCTGGCCGACGGCGGGGCGCCCTCGCAGGCCGGCAGAAAACCGCGCCGGAAGCGGAAGAAGTCCGGCTGAGCCGTCCCACAGCCCCTTTGCGCGGCGAGTCTCCGCACCCGCCGCGCGGAATCGTGTTTCTCGTGTGTGGCCCGGCCCGTACGGGCCGGGAGAGCACGGATTGACAAGCAATCCGTGGCACCGGCGCCGCGCGGCAAGGGCGCAGGACCGCTTACGGCGATTCGTCCTCGTACACGATCTGGCTGCGCACCGGGTACCCCTGCAACCTGGCCCGGCCGCCGAGGAAAGCCAGTTCGATGAGGAACTCGACGCCGACGACCCGGGCGCCGGCCCGCTCGACCAACTCGCACGAGGCCGCCATCGTGCCGCCGGTCGCCAACAGGTCGTCCACCATCAGGACGCGCGCGCCGTCGGTCACGGCGTCGGTGTGCATCTCAACCGTGTCGGTGCCGTACTCCAGGTCGTAGGTGGCGCTGAGTGTCTCGGCCGGCAGTTTTCCCTTCTTGCGGACCGGCACGAAGGCGACCCCCAGGCGAAGGGCGATGGGGGCGCCAAAAATAAAACCCCGCGATTCGGCGCCGACGACGGCGTCCACGTCGCCCTCCGCGTACGGCTCGGCCATGCGGCGAAGGGCCGCGTCGAACGCCCGCGGGTCCTTCAAGAGCGGGGTGATGTCACGGAACATGATGCCCGGCTTCGGGAAGTCGGGGATGCCGCGGATGCTGGCACGAAGGTCAACCGTCCCGGCCGATTCGCTCACGCGGACCTCCTGTAGCGGGCGGAGAAGACGGGGCCGGACGCCGGTCACTGGGTGACCGCGGCACCGACGCCCTCTTCCTGGCTGCGGACGGCCTCCAGGATGGTGGCGACGGCGTCGCGTTCGATCTGGCGGACGCGTTCGCGGGTCAGGCCGATTCGCTCGCCGATCTCTTTGAGTGTCAGCGGCTCGTTGCCGTCCAGTCCGAATCGCAGGCGGAGGATTTCGGCGGCGCGCTCGTCAATCCGGCTGAGCATGTCGTTGACGGCGGCCTTCCGGCGGTTCTCCAGAAGGATGTCGGCGGGCGAGGGAGCGCCCTCGTCGGCCACCATCTCCGAGAGGGACCAGTCCGAGTCCTCCGACGTCGCCTGGTACGGGGCGCAGAACGCCCGGGCCGCCCGGGCGATGACCACGATCTTCCGCTTCGAGAGCCCCATCGCCTTGGCAATCTCTTCCTGGGAGGCCGGCCGGCCCAGGTCGCACTCCAACTGGACGGCCGTCCGGCGCCACTTGTTGATCATCTCGACCATGTAGGCGGGAATCTCGACCGGCTTGACGGCGTTGATGAGGCTCCGCTTGATCGACTGCCGGATCCACCACGAGGCGTACGTCGAGAACCGGCATCCCTGGGCAGGATCAAACTTCTCCACCGCCCGCAAAAGGCCCAAGTTCCCCTCTTCAATCAGGTCAAGCAGACTCAGGCCCCGGCGAGTATAGTTCTTGGCGATGGAGACCACCAGGCGGAGGTTGCAGCGGATCATCTCGTCGCGGGCCAGCAGGTCGCCCTTCCGGATCCGCCGGGCGAGTTGAATCTCCTCCTCCGGCGCGAGGAGGCGCGTCTGGTTAATCTCCCGCAGATACAACTGCAGGCCAGAATCCATGCGCTGACCCCTCTTCCTGCCCATCGGTGACGTGGCCCCTCTCCGGCCAACCCCATGCGTGCGGGGTGACACCCCTGCCGGGTATGTTTTGCGGCCCGTCTCAGCGAAACTGCCGACGACTTGCAGCCAGAAAAGGCTACCTTATTCTACGCCCACCCGTAAAACGTTGGCAAGAGAATTTTTTGAACTCACGCGGCGCTCACGCGACCCACACCGGACCTTTGCGCCGCGTCCTCACCGCCCGTCCGCCACGTGCAGACGCCTCGTCCGAGAGCGCCGGGCGATTTGGGCCTCTGCGGCGGCAAACGCTCGAGCGGCAAGACGCCAACCGACCCCGAAAGGGCGGCAGAGATGGGCACGGCCCTTATCACGACAACGCTAAGTCGGCGTTCCGCGCGGCCCGTCCGAGCCGCGCCGAAACCGCCCATGTTGGCTTTGCGCGGCGGGTCGGGAGACCCGCCGCGCGGAAAGTCGCGTTGCAGGCTTAAACCCCGGGGGATCGGATGACTCAGGACTCCTCGTCCCCGGCCTGCGTCTGGTCCGGTTCGTCGTCACCCGGTGTCTCGGCGGCGGCGTTGTCCTCATCCTCGTCGGGCTCGGACTTCTCGTCCGCGGCCTCGTCGTCGGCCTGGGCGGGTTCGGTCCGTTCGGATCCCTTTGGGACCTCCTCGTCCGCTTCGGGTTCCTCCTCGGCCGTTTCGTCGGCGGCCTCCTCGGCCGTTTCGTCGGCGGCCTCGTCGGCGGTTTCCCCGGCGGCCTCGTCGGCGGTTTCCTCGGCCGCCTGTGCGGCGTCGGCCTCACCCTCGGCGGGGGCGGGCGTCTCCTGTTCGGCGGAGACACCCGGCAGCGGGGTGCCGAAGAGGGTCGTGGCGCCCGCGGCCTCACCCGCCGCCGCGTCTTCCTCGGCCGGTTCGATGCCGCCGAGCCTCGGCTCGGCCCGGGCCGCTTCGGGCGGCGCCTCTTCCTCCTCGGCCGCCCACTGGACCCGCTTCAGGCTGAGGCCGATCTTGCGGTCCTCGATGTCAACGCGGAGCACCTTCACGTCGATCTCGTCGCCGGTGGAGACGACCTCTTCGGGGTTATCAACCTTGTGGTCGGCCAGTTCCGAGACGTGCAGGAGCCCCTCCAGGCCCTCCTCCAGTTCGACGAACACGCCGAAGTTCGTGACCTTGGTCACCTTGCCGCGCACGATGGCGCCGGCCACGTAGGCTTCGGGGATGCGGCGTTCCCAGGGGTCCTCGTCGAGTTGCTTGAGGCCCAGGGCCACCCGCTTCTTGTCCTGGTCCACGCTCAGGATCTGGCACTTGACGGTCTGGCCCTTCTTGAGCACCTCCGAGGGGTGGTTGACCTTCTGCGTCCACGACATGTCCGAGACGTGCAGCAGGCCGTCGATGCCCTCCTCGATCTCGATGAACGCGCCGTAGTTGGCCAGGTTCTGGACGACGCCCTCGATCACGGTGCCGGGCGGGTATTTCTCTTTGACCAGGGTCCACGGGTTGACCTCGGTCTGCTTCATGCCGAGGCTGATCTCCTGCTTGGCCTTGTCGATGGCCAGGACGACCACCTCCACCTCGTCGCCCACGCTGACCATCTCGGAGGGATGGCTCACGCGCCGGGTCCACGACATTTCGCTGACGTGGACGAGGCCCTCGATGCCTTCTTCGAGTTTCACGAAGGCCCCGTACGGGGTGATGTTGACCACCTCGCCGGTCACCTTCTCGCCGACGGGGTACTTGGCCTCGATGTTGTGCCAGGGCGAGGCGGTCTTCTGCTTCAGTCCCAGGGCCACCTTTTCCTTCTCGCGGTCGATCGACAGGATCTTGACCCGCAGGGCCTGGTCGATGGAGACGACCTCGCTCGGATGGCCCACGCGGCCCCAGGCCACGTCCGTGATGTGCAGCAGCCCGTCCAGGCCGCCCAGGTCCACGAAGGCGCCGAAGTCGGCGATGTTCTTGACCACGCCGTCGCGCATCTGGCCCACGTGCATCGTCTGGAGAAGGTTGCGTTTGGCCTCCTCGCGCTCCTCCTCAATCAGCCGGCGCCGCGACACGACGATGTTCCGGCGGTCGGGGTCGATCTTCAGGATCTTGCACGTAATCTCCTTGCCGATGTACGTCGAGACGTCCGCCGGCCGGCGGATGTCCACCTGGCTGGCCGGCAGGAACACCGGCACGCCGATGTCCACGAGCAGGCCGCCCTTGATCTTCCGGCTGACGCGGCCGCGGACCTCGTCCCCCTCGGAGTAGGTGTTCAGGACGCGTTCCCACCCCTTGATGCGGTCGGCCTTCCGCTTCGACAGCAGCACCAGGCCGCTCTCGTCCTCAACGGCCTCGAGCAGGACGTCGACCTCCTGGCCGATCTCGACCTCCGCCCCGCCGAACTCGTCCAGGGGCACGCTGCCCTCGCTCTTGAAGCCCACGTCGATGAACGCCTCGTTGCCGATGAGGCGTACCACCCGGCCGGTCACGACGCTGCCCGTCTCGAACGCCCGGATCGAATCCTCGTAGAGTTGCTCTAACTGGTCGGTGTCGTCCATCCGGCCCAGGACCGCCTCCACCTCGTGGTCGACGTCCGGGTCGTTCAGCCCGTACTGGCGATTGAGTTGGCTCTTCTGCATGTTCCTGATATCTCTCATCCCGATTCATTGCCATACGGCGAGGTGCTTTACGCCCGACCGCCGGGCGACTCGCCGCCCTCGACCCTCGAGGCTTTCGGCCTCCGTCGGCCCGGAAGTGGTTCAGCCTACCGCCCGGCTAGGCGGATTGCAAGAGCCGAATCCGCTCGCAGACGGCGTCGATGATCCACTGCGGCGTGGAGGCCCCCGCCGTCACCCCCACCCGGGGCCGGCCCGCGAGCATCTCCGGCCGGACCTCCTCGGCCACCTCCACGTGACAGGTCGGCACGCCGTGACCCGCACACAGTTCCGCCAGCCGGTTCGTGTTGGCGCTGTTGCGGCCGCCGATGACGAACATCACGTCCACCCGGTCCGCCAGGTCCGCCGCGGCCCGCTGCCGCCGGGCCGTGGCCGTGCAGATCGTCCGGACCACCCGGGCGTCGTCCGGGTCCCGGCGGACCAGTTCCATCCCCATCCGGCGGAACACCTCCGGCGAGAACGTGGTCTGCGCCACCAGCGCCACCCGCCCGGACACGTCCAGGCCGCCCACCGCCTCCGGCGTGCTGACGACGGCCGCCCGCGGCGCGTGGCCCTGGATGGCACGGACCTCCGGATGCGCCGCGTCGCCGGCCACCACCACCTGCCACCCGTCCCGTTCCAGGTCCATCGCCAGCGTCTGGACGCGCCGCACCAGGGGGCACGCGGCGTCGGACACGTTCAAGCCGCGGGCCCGCGCCTCGGCGACCATGTCCGGCGACAGGCCGTGGCTCCGGATCACCAGGGTGGCCCCCGGCGCCGCCTCGTCCAGCGACTCGATCACCTGGAACCCTTTCCGGGCCAGCCGCGCCACCTCCTGCGGGTTATGGATGAGCGGACCGAGACAGTAGACGGGCCGGCCGTCGGCCAGGGCCGCCTCCGCCAGCCGGAGGGCCCGCTTCACGCCGAAACACACGCCGGCCTCCCGGGCCACCTCGATACCGGGCCCCGCCGGCCCAGGCGTCTGGCTCATCGCCTCTCCCTCCGCGAGCGCAGCCGACGCTGCACCTCCACCATCTCCCGCCGGACGGCGTCCAGGACCTCGGCCGGGTCGCGCCCCGCCGCCGCCTCGGCCGACACCGGCCGACCGCACGCCACCCGAATCGGGTGCGGCCGGGGCAGCCGTCGGGACCGCGGCCAGGCCTCGAACGCCCCGTCGATGACGAGCGGCAGGATCGGCACGCCCGCCCGCCGGGCCAGCATGACCGGCCCCGCACGGAGCCGGCCGATGGCCCCGTCGCGCGTCCGCGTCCCTTCCGGAAACATGAGGACCACCGCCCCGCCCTTCAGCCGCCGAAGCGCCTCCCGCACCGCCCCCATATCCGCCGACCCCCGCCGCACCGGAAACGCGTGGAGGCTCCGAATCAGCCACGCGAATGGCGGGAACCGGAACAGCGACCGCCGGGCCATCGGATGAAACGGCCGCGGCATCCCCACCGCCGCCAGAACCGGGTCCAGGTAACTCTGGTGGTTCGAGACCACCAGCACGCCGCCCCGTCGCGGCAGCCGCCGCCGACCCTCCACACGAATCCGGAACACCACGGCGAACAGCACCCGCGCCACCTGCTGGAGCACGGCGTACCAGGCCGCCCCTGACGCCGCAAGGCTGCGGGGCCGTCTTGCGCGGTGGGTCTCCGTACCCACCGCGCTCGAATCTCCCGCGCTGCCTCTGCGCGGCCCGTACGGGCCGCGCACAAAGGAGCGTAGGAGTGCGGAGAGCCTGTCCGAAGCGTTCACCCGTCCCCCTTCACACGGCGGCGGACTTCCCGGACCAGCGCCTCGATCATCCCGTCGATATCCAGGTCGGTCGTGTCGATCCGGACGGCGGTCTCGGCCGCCCGCAGCGGGTCGGCCTCGCGGGTCGTATCGCGCCGGTCGCGCTCGCGAAGTTCTCGAAGCACCTGCCGGTACGAGACGTACCGCCCGCGGCCCTCCAGTTCCCGTTGCCGCCGCCGGGCCCGTTCCTCCGGGGCCGCGTCCAGGAAGAACTTCACGTCCGCGTCCGGGAAGACGACGGTTCCCTGGTCGCGTCCCTCGGCCACGACGCCGCCCACGCGCCGGGCGAAGGCCCGCTGGGCCTCGACCAGCACCCGCCGCACGCCCGGCGTGCGGGCCAGGTAGTGCGAATGCGTGCTGACGCGGTTCTCGCGGATGCGGTCGGTCACGTCGCGGCCGTCGAGGCGGACCCGCCGGCGGCCGGGGTCGCCCTCGAGTTCCACGGTACTCGCGCGGGCCAGGGTCTCCAGGGCGGCGGGGTCGTCCAGGTCGGCCCCGGCCTCCAGGGCCTTCAGCGTCAGCGCCCGGTACATGGCCCCGGTATCCAGGTGCCGGAGGCCGAGGCGCCGGGCCAGCCCGCTCGCGGCCGTGCTCTTGCCGCTGCCCACCGTGCCATCAATCGTGATAATCATGGCCGGCCGATTATAGTCGCCGCGCCCGGCGGTGAAAAGACTGGAAACCGCGTCCCGCGTGCCCTAGACTTATGGTGCAATGAGCCTTCGTGGAATCGCGCGGCTGCTCCGCCTTCCCCTGTTTCTGACGGCCGTGGCCGACGCCGTGGCCGGCTACTTCGTGGCCATGCTTCCGGACCTCGCCCGCCTCGACTGGCACCGCGTGGCGCTGCTCGCCGGCACGAGCACCGGGCTGTACCTGTACGGGATGGTCGAGAACGACCTGGTCGACCGCCGCCGCGACCGGCTGCTGGAGGTCGGCAGGCCGCTGGCCATCGGCGACGTGCCGGTGGCACTCGCCGCGGTCCTCCTGGTGCTGACCGCGGCCCTGGCCGGCGTCTGCGCAGTCAGGCTCAGCGGCGGCGCGCTTGTCCTGGCCATCGGCACCTTCGCCGCCATCAATCTGTACAACCTCGGCGCCAAGCACGGGCCGTCGTCCGTCGCCATGACCGTGATGGGCCTGTGCCGGCTGCTGAACTTCCTGATCGGCGTGTCGGCGGCGGTGGGATTCCCGAACCAGATCACGCCGGACCTGTTTGCCCTGAGCGGACCCCTCTGGGTCCGACACGGCCTGGCGCTGTTCTTCGCAGGCGCCGTGGTCACCGGGTACAGCATCGCCGCCCGCCGGGGGTACCCGGTCTCGACGCGGCCGTGGATGGCGGCCTTTTTCATCGCGGCCGTGGGCGGGTTCACCATGATCGCCGTGGCCGTCAGCATCTCGATCAAGGGGTTCCACCCGCCGGTGGCCCGGGTCTTCGCCCTCGTGCTGCTGACCGTTCTATGGCCGGCGGGGTTGTGGGCATCGACCGGCCCGGAGCGCCAGCCCGAGCAATACGCCCGCTTCATCCCGCGGATGCTCTACTGGCTCATCGTGCTCGATGCGTCGTTCCTGGCAGACAAGTGGCTGATGACGCTCTGAGCAGGTCCCGCGCGGCGGTCCTGCCGGCAGATGGTGCGCGGTGGCTCTCGCGAGAGGTGCTGCGCGATGGGCCTCCGTACCCGCCGCGCGGAATCGTGTTTCTCGTGTGTGGCCCGGCCGGGAGAGCACGGATTGGCAAGCAATCCGTGGCACCGGCGCGCATAGGGCGGCGGGGGCGGAGACCCGCCGCGCTGATGACGATGTGACGGCGCGGCCCTTTCCGTACCCTGCTACCCGCCGCGGCGCGAGAACTGGTACAGGCGAAGCAGCGGCAGCCGAAGCACCACCTCCCACGCCCGTCCGTCCTCGACCGGCCGGTATACGGCGGTCCGGGCGCTGTCCAGAAAGGTCTCCACGTCGCGGCGGAAGGTGGCGTCCCGGGCGGCCCGCGCGCGGACGGTCGTGCCGTTGCCCAGGCCCAGACGGTCGACCTTCCGGCGCAGCGTCGCCAGGGCGCGGCCCTTGGCCGACCGCGCCGCCAGCAGCCGGGCCCGCTTCCCGTCGGGCACCGCCGGGCTCAGCCGGGCCGTGCCCCGGGCTTCGAGCACGTCGGCGGCCCAATCGGGCAGCGCCTCGCCGGCCGCCACGGTGGGCGCCGGCCGGATCGCCTCCGGCGGCGGCATGCCCCGGCCCACCACCGTGATCCGCGCCGACTTGACCCGCACGCTGAGCCGGTCGATCTGCTCGTCGGTCCACCGGCTCCCCTGGCCGCGAAGCCGGCGGATGTCTTTCAATACCTCGATGAACCGCCGCACCCCGGCCGCCACCTCCACCTCCGCGATGCCGTCCGGCATGAGCCGGGGCGGCCCCGCGACCGGACGCGAGCGGACGTACGCCTCCAGCGCCGCCTCGGCGGCCGAGGTCCCCTGCACCAGGTCGCCGACCGTCTCGGTCTTTCCGAGGAGGATGCCCTTCAGGCGGTCGACCATCGCCTCGTACGCCGCCACCCGCGCGGCCCGAACGGCCAACACACGCCCCGTGGCGGTCACCCGTTCCCATCCGGCAGGGTACATATCAACAAGCGCCTCAACCGGCGCGGCCTCCAGACGCTCCAGCACCTCCGCCGACACGCCCGGCGGCGCCCGGCCCCGGCCGCTCGTCGACAGCAGCCCGTCGATGGCACGGCGCTTCAGGTCCTCCAGGCCGACGCGCTCCGGCCTTTGACCGACCAGGTCGACCACCTTGGCCACGACGGCGTCCAGCGGCGCCTCCACGTCCACCTCCGCCACGCCGTCCGAATAGAGCCGCGGCGCCCCCACCATCCGCGCCGACCGAAGAAACACCCGCAGGGCGATCTCCTTCGGCCCTCCCGCCCCCAGGGCCTGGGCCACCGTCTCCTCCGGCCCGAGGCGGGCGTCCAGGACCCTCCGCGTCAGCCGGTCCAGGCCGGCCACGTGGGCGGCCCGGATGGCCAGCATCTCGCGCTGCGCGGGCGTGTAGGCGGCGTCGGCGGCTGCGGCCCGCGCCGCCACGAGAACCGCCACGGTCGTCAGCGTTACTGCGATGGCCCGCCGCATCGGCCGCCCCTGATTCATCGCCTGATGTTGATGGCCTCGTCTCGGCTGCTCTGTCTCCCGCGCGGCGGGTCTCCTGAGCCACCGCAACTTACTGCGCGGCGGGTCGGGAGACCCGCCGCGCGGGAAGCAGCGCGCCATCGCACGCGGCGCTACCCCGTTTCCACCCGTCCGACGAGGTCGCGGACGCTTGCCGCGCCCAGTCGCCCCAGCGCCCCGCGCAGGCCGTCCACGAGGTTCGCACACGTCTCCGGGTCCACGAAGTTGGCCGTCCCGACCGCCACGGCCGTCGCACCGGCCCGGATGAACTCGACCACGTCCTCCGGAAACTGGACGCCGCCCAGGCCGATGATGGGCAGGCGGCGCGGGCCGGCCACCTCCTCCCACACCCGTCGGACCATGTAGACGGCCACCGGCCGGATGGCGGGCCCCGACAGGCCGCCCGTCACGTTCGTCAGGGCCGGCCGGCCCGTCCACGGGTCGATCGCCATGCCGCGCAGCGTATTGACGAGGCTCAATGCGTCGGCGCCGGCGTCGGCCGCGGCCCGGGCCGTGTCGGCGATGTCCGTCACGTTCGGGCTGAGTTTGACGATCAGCGCCGCCCGCGAGACCGTCTTCCGGACGGCCGCCACGAGGTCCGCCAGCACGCCCGCCTCCGTGCCGAACTCCATCCCGCCGCGGGCCACGTTCGGGCACGAGACGTTCAACTCGACCCCCGCCACCCCCTCGGCCGCGTCCAGCGCCCGGCAGACCTCCAGGTACTCCTCCGTCGTGGCGCCGGCCACGTTGACGATGACCGGCACGTCGAAGCGGGCCAGGGCCGGCAGTTTCTCCGCCAGGAATCGCTCCAGCCCCACGTTCGCGAGCCCGATGGCGTTGAGCATGCCGGCCCGAACCTCGACCAGCCGCGGCGGCGGATGGCCCTGGCGCGGCTCCAGCGTCACCGACTTGGTCACGACCGCGCCCAGGCGCGACAGGTCGTAGAAGGGGGCCAGTTCCTCGCCGTACCCGCCGCACCCGGAGGCCGTCGCGATCGGATTCTTCATCGCGATGGGGCCGACCTGGACGCTCAGGTCGATGGGTTGCTCAGGCATCGTGCGCCTCACAATACAACGGCCCGCGCCGCGCCAGCGCGGCGGCGAACTACTCCCAGATGATGTCCGCGGCCTCCACGACCGGGCCGTCGCGGCACGTGAGGCGGTACGTCCAGCCCGCCGCGCTCGCCGGGTCGCGCATCTTCCGGACGCACGACAGGCATACCCCGATGCCGCAGCCCATGAACGTTTCCAGGGACACCTGGCACGGGGCCACCCGCCGCCGCGCGAGGTCCGCCAGGGACCGGAGCATCGGCTCCGGCCCGCACCCGTAGAGGGCGACGGGCCGCCGGCCGGCCTCCTGCTCCAGGTACCGCTCGGCGGCCGCCACGGCCGTCCCCGCAAAGCCCGCCGACGCGTCGTCGGTGGCCAGAATCGTCTCGACCGGCAGGGCCGACTCGCCGGCCGGCGTGCACGGCTCGACGCGCCCGCCCGTGCTTTTGGGCTCGTGCTCGAACGTCAGCGGCGTCTGGGCCAGGCCGGGGGCGCCGATGACGAAGACGGCCTCCCGCCCCAGGTCCGCCAGATGGTCCGCCAGGCCCACCAGCGGCGCCGCGCCGCACCCGCCGCCGACGAGCACGGCCAGCCGCTCCTCGGCCGGCGGCGCGAAATAATTCCCCAGCGGCCCGACCACGTCGACCGTGGCCCCGACGGGCCGGCCGGCCAGCCACCGCGTGCCGGTCCCGACGGCCTGCACGAGTATCTCCACGCGGACGCCGTCGCCGACCGTCCGCACGCGCGAGAGGCTCATCGGCCGACGGACCACCGGCCACCGGCGCCGGCCGAGTTCCAGGCCGGTTGCCTGCGGCCACTGGCCGCCCTCCTGATAGGCCAGCGGATGGCGCTCGGTCGCGGCGGCGGCGCGGGCGTCCGACTCGCACCGCACGGTCACGAACTGGCCGGGCAGGCTGACCCAGTCGGCCGGGGCGCCGAGCGCCAGCCGGACGTACCCGCCGCCGACCTCCTGCCGGTCGAGTACCGGCAGGTCCAGCCGGCGGGCGGGCGAGACGCCCTCGTCCAGATGCTGGGCAGCGTTCGGCATGATTTCCCGCCACGGAAGCGACCGCGCAGGCGATTATCAGGCCCGCCCGGCCCGATTCAAGGCTTTTCGGCCGCTCGTGCCACCGAGTGGTTGTCAATCGGTGCTTCGCGCTCGCGGCGCACGGTTTGACAAGCAAACCGTGGCACCTGCGCAGGTCAGGCCTTTTTCGCTTTACACGCTCCGCGGGCCGCGCTACAGTCGCGCCGCGGCCGGTCCGTAGGACCCGTCCATACGGACCCGTGCCGTAAAAGGGTCGGTGTGAAAGGGCCGGGCCGCCGATTCCAGGGCCCCGGGTGAACCATGTCCGACGCCGACCTGCCGACCATCGCCCTCGTCAGCCTGGGGTGCCCCAAGAACCTCGTGGACGCCGAGCGGATGCTGGCCGGCCTGGCCCTCGCGGGCTTTGCCGTCACGCCGGACGCCGACGGGGCCGTCCTGGCCGTCGTCAACACGTGCGGCTTCATCGACCTGGCCCGGGCCGAGAGCGACGCGCACATCGACCGCCTGGAGGACCTGAAACGGGCCGGCCGCCTCGGCCACATCGTCGTGGCCGGGTGCATGGCCCAGCGCCTGGGGCCGGAGATCGTCCGGCGGCACGCGGACGTCGACGCCGTCGTCGGCCTGGCCCAGCGCGACCGCCTGGCCGAGGTCTGCCGCCATCTTCTCGACCGGCCGAGGCCGGGGCCCAAGCGCGCCCGCGGCCGACGACAACGCCGGGGCCGCGCGCCGCGCCGCGGCGAGCCGCTCGTCCGCGTCGGCCCCCCGCCCGACGGCGTGCCGGACGACCGCGAGCGGCTCCGCCTGACGCCCCGCCACACGGCGTACCTGCGGATCACCGAGGGCTGCGACAACCGCTGCGCCTACTGCGCGATTCCGGACATCCGCGGACCCCTCCGCTCAAAGCCGCCCGACGACGTGCTGGCCGAGGCCCGCGAACTCGTCGCCGACGGCACAAAGGAACTCATCCTGATCGGGCAGGACACGACGGCCTACGGGCGGGAGGTCCCGGAAGCGGGCTTCTCGCTGGCCGGCCTCCTGGACCGCCTCCGGCAGGAGATCGACGTTTCCTGGCTCAGACTGATGTACACGCATCCGGCCTCGTTCACGCCGGCGGTGGTGGAGCAACTGGCCGCCGGGCCGCCCCTCGTCCCGTACGTCGACCTGCCCATCCAGCACGCGAGCGACCGCATCCTGGCCGGCATGGGCCGGCGGGTGACGCGAGAGGCTGTCGAGCGGCTCATCGCGCGCCTGCGCCGGGCCGTGCCCGGGATCGCCATCCGCACGAGTTTCATCGTCGGGTACCCCGGCGAAACGGAGGACGACGTCGAGACTCTCCTGGCCTTCCTCCGAAAAGTTGCCTTTGACCACGTGGGCGTGTTCGTGTACAGTCCGGAGACCGGGACGCCGGCGGCCGGCCTGCCGGACCGCGTCCCGCCGGAGGTGGCCCGCGACCGCTGGGACCGCCTGATGCGGGCGGCCGGCGAGGTGGCACGCGAGACGGCGCGGCAGCACGTCGGCCGGCGCCTGACCGTCTTGGTCGACGGCGCAGATGAAACCGGCCGACTCCTCGCTCGCCACGGCGGGCAGGCGCCGGAGGTCGACACCGCCGTCCTTCTGCCGCCCGACGCCGCGCCGGTCGGCGAGTTCGCAGCCGTCCGCGTGACCGGCCCCGAGGGGTACGACCTGACGGCCGAGCCGGCCCAGGATACTCGCGAATGACCCGATACGTCCCGAATCTGCTGACGGTCGGCCGGTTCTTCCTGGCCATCGCCCTGTTCATTGTCATCGGGTTCTACGATCCGCAGGCGCCTGCCGGTTGGCCTGTCCTGGACGTGGCGTTCGTCCTGTTCCTGGTGGGCGTGAGTACGGACATGGTGGACGGCTACATCGCCCGCCGGTACAAGGTGCAGTCGGCGTTCGGCCGCATCGCCGACCCGTTCGTCGACAAGATCATCGTGTGCGGGGCGCTGGCGTACTTCATCGGCGACACGTTCGTCGTCTGGCGCGAGGCGGGCTCGGTGGCCGTCAACCTGACCGGCTGGCAGCCCTGGATGGTCGTCCTCATCCTGGCCCGCGAACTGCTCGTCACGGGGATGCGCAGTTTCAGCGAGTCGCACGGCATTCCGTTCGCCGCCACGTGGAGCGGCAAGGTCAAGATGATCCTTCAGTGTACGGCCATCTGCTGGACCCTGTTTTACGTGGCCCACTGGACGGGGGGGCCGGGATGGACGGCCGACCCGGCGTGGACGCAGGCGGTCCGCGACGTGCTCATCTGGGCGACGGTGATCTTTACGGCCGTCAGCGGCCTGACGTACATCCAGCGGGCATACCACCTCCTTCGCCTGCCGCCGGAGTGAGGGCGTTTCAGGGGCATTCTGTCAGGGCGATGGGCCGTCTCCCCCTCGCCGCGGCCTGCGCTGCCCAAGTATCCAAATCGCTGCCTCGGCATACGAACGCGCCGCCGGAATCGACATTTTAGTGCATATCGCCTTCCGTCCATACGGGGTCAAAAACCGATCAAAAACGATCAATTCCGATCAAAAAACGAAAAAAGTCGAAAAAAGCCGAAAGTTTCGCCTTACCCATCTTAACATTCGCGCGACAAATCGGCTTTAACGCTCGAAAAACGGCGATTCGGACGCCAAAAGGCGCCCAAAACCGGGTTTCGGCCCCAGGCCGTTTTCTCAGAATATCGATCCGCGGGCACGGTCGGCTCACCCGAAGCCGTACGCCAGCACCACCTGGCTCAGCACGGTCAACCCAAGGGCCAGGCCGCCCGCCAGCACGTCGTCGGCCATGATGCCCCATCCGCCGGGAAGACGCTCCGCCTGGCGGACCGGCGGCGGCTTGGCAATATCGAAGACCCGGAACCAGAAGAAGGCCAGCACCAGGCTGAGCCAGCCGGCCCCGGCCGTCGGCATCCAGGCCGCCAGGGCCGCGATCAACATGCCCGCCACCTCGTCCAGGACGAACGGCCGGGGGTCGTGCCGCTCCAGCCGACGCTCGAACCACGAGCCAATCGGCACGCCGACCATCGCCGCCGCCGCCGCTGCAACCGCCACGGCCCAGAGCGGCGCGCCCAGGTAGAAAACGGCCACGAGAAGCCCCGCCACCACCGCCGAGGCGGCAGTGCCGCTCGGACCCGGCAGGTGGCCGATGCCCAGCCACGTCCCCGCCAGGCCGGCCGGTCCGCGGACGCGGGCCCGCCACGGCCTCTCCTCGCGCCACCTCCGCCTGAGGCTCACCGGCACGTTGAAGAACAGGTTGAAGATCCCGTGCTCCAACAAGGCCCCGCGCTCGCCGAATACGGGGACGATACGGATACCGTGCGTCGCCCACCCCGCCGCCATGAACCGCGCGAGCGTCGGGTACTGCTGCACCATCTGGATCGGAAACCCCAGATACCCGATGTACTTCCAGTACGAGATGCAGACGGCCCAGGCGTAGTTCTTCCAGTCGCGTTTCCAGAGGGCCAGCCCCGTGGCGTACAGGCCGCGGCAGAACGAACCCGGCGAAATCGGCGTAAACTGGGCGCCAACCACAATCGCCGCGCCCCACCACCCCGAGTATTCCGCAGCCACATAGCCGCCGAGGCTAAACGACACGATCTGGGTAATAGGAATCGTGAAAAGATGGACCACGAGGCTCATCAGGTACGTCTGGATAAACGGTTCCTCGATGCGGGCGAGGACGCGGTCGGCCTCCTCGGATGCCAGGACGCCCTCGGCCCGGCCCTCCTCGACCATCTCCCGGAGCCACCGCTCCCGCCGCGCCCGGCTGAAAAAGAGCGCCACCGGTCGGACTACCACGTACCGGAACACGTCCCAGGCGTACCGCCGGTCCGTCAGGAACCGGTGCAGCCCGGCCGGCAGCAAGGCGACCGTCACGGCCTGAAGCCAGAACCACGCCGGCTGCCGCGCCAGCGCCAGGGCCCGCGTCCGGCTCACGCGGCCCTTGCGGTGCCAGTCGATGAGTGTCTCGCACGCCCGCCCGCGGATGGCCCGCTTCAGGTAATCCAGATTCGTCAGGGCCTCGCGCACGTGGCGCCAGTACGCCCCGCTGCCCCAGGCGCGCTGGAGGAACCGTCCGACGAGCGGCACCAGCCCCAGGACGATAAACAGGAGCAGCCGCTCGGGCCGGCCCGCCATCGTTCGAGCCCGGCGCCCGTCCATGACGCCGCGGACGCGATAGCCCTCCGTCCACGTCCGGCAGATTTTCTGCGGCAGCGAGCGGTCCCGGAAGGCCTCCAGCCGCCGGTTCGCCAAATCCGGCTGCGCCCCGTGATAGCCCGCCTCGGCGGCCCGGAGTTCCGCCAGGGCCGCGCCCATCCCCTCGAACCGGTTCGGACGGGCCCGGACGTACGCCGCCAGGCGGTCGAGGTCGCCCCGGTCGAACTGGACGAGCCGACCCCGCGCCAGGCCCGACCCGATGAGCCGCACGTCCGCCGGGCTCATCGGGAGGAAAGGCAGCAGCGCCAGGCCGGCGCCGAAGTCCACCGCCACCAGCCCCGCCGACGGGTCGTCCCCGGCGTCGCGGCGTTTCAGGACGTTCGGCTGGCTCTTCATCGTCCACCACTCGTACTGGCGGGCGATTTCCGGCGCCCCCATCTCGTGGAACAGCCGCACGAGCCGGCCCATGAACGCCCGCTTGGCGGCGTACTCGGTGGCCGTCTCGCCCTGCGGGCCGGACGACGGCGGGGAGAGGAGGCGCTCGTTCACCTCCAGCCGCCACACCCGGCCGTCCACCCACTCCAGGACCTCGCCCATCGAGCCGAGGGCCGGGTCGTGAAAGGTGGCGAAGACGTCCACGACGGCCCGCTCCGACCCCAGCCGCTCCGCCGCCCCGCGACGGATAAACTTGTGCCACAGCGCACACGCCCGCACCGCCCGCGGATTCGCCTGGAGCCCGAACGGTGCCTGGAAGCCGAGTCCGTACAGCGCGTTGCGGAACTTACGCCCGAACCGCGACCACGGGACCATCATTTTCAGGGCGTACCGGCCGCCCTCCTCCAGCGGCGGCTCGCCCGCGCCCGTCTCCGGCGGGTCCAGCCGCACCAGCCGCGCCCGGTACACCTGCCCGGCAAAGCCGCCGCCCACGTAGGCGTCAACCTCGAACACCGCCCGCGCCCGCCAGGCCGGCGCCACGCCCGTCAGGTCAACCTCCAGCACGTCGCCCGCCTCGTGCCGGGTAAGGCGGCGAGGCCGCAGCAGGCGGGCGCTGTCGGCCATCTCGGCCAGCCGGTGGCACACCTCGCTGGAATACGTCTTGGCCATGGTGCTCTCGTCGTGCCATCGTGAAACAGGGCACGTGCCCGTGTGGCCCGGCCGGCTTGCCCGGCCGGGAGACTCTGCAGAACCATTCCGAGCCGGCTCGCCGCCCCTGGGGGGCCATACTATGGCCGTCGGACGCCGGACCGTCCAGCAGAAAGCCGCCGACCGTTCCATCGGACGCCGGCGGCGGGGCGAATTAGCGAAAGCCGTGGTCTTTGGCGCGGCGGGGCTCCGCACCCACCGCGTTTGAATGCGTGATTCTCGTGCGGCCCGGCCCGTACGGGCCGGGAGAGCACGGAGTGGCAAGCAATCCGTGGCACCGCATCGTGTGGCCCTCGCCAGATCGCCTTGACACCGCCCCCGCCCCGCGATACCGTCGCCACGGGACCCCAACTGCCCGGAACCGCCGTGACCACACCGGTCGAACTCATCGTCGGACCGGCCCGCAGCGGCAAGGCCGGCCGCGTCCTGGCCGCCTATCGCCAGGCGCTGGCCGACGCCGCCCCCGGCCGGGCCCTCATGCTTGTGCCCACCGGGCTGCGGCGGCGCCGGACGCAGAGCCTCCTGCTGGCCGCCGCCGAGACGGGCGTCCTTCTCCAGCCGAACATTCTGACGCTGCCGGAGGTGGCGGAACGGCTGCTGGCGGCCGCCGGCCGGACCGTCCGCCGCATCCGCGGGCTCGCCCGTCGGCAGGTCATCCGCGACGGCCTCGACGCGCTCGACGAGAAGGCCGCCGCCCCCCTGGGCGAGGTCCGCACCGCCCCGGGCCTCGTCGACGCCCTCGACGCGCTGCTGCGTGAACTGAAGGCCGCACGCGTCGAGCCGGACGCCTTCGGCCGGGCGCTGGCCGGACCCCTGCGGACGCCCAGGAACCGCCTGCTGGCCCTCCTCTACACCGACTACCAGCGCCGTCTCCAGGACCGGGACGTCTACGACGACCAGGGCCGGTTCTGGCACGCAGCCGCCCTGCTCGCCGAGGGCGAGGCCGGACCGTTTGACGACCTCGCCCTGCTGGCCGTCGACGGGTTCCAGCATTTCGACCCGGCCCAACTGGACGTCATCCAGGCCCTCTCGCAGCGGGCCGGTCGGACGCTCATCACCCTCACCTGGCAGCCCGACCGGCCCGACCTGTTCGGCGTGACCGGCCGCACGCGCCGGCGCCTCCGCGACCGCTTCGGCGACCGGCTGACCGAAACCGTCTCGGACGAGCCGAGCGGTCTGGCCGGTACGGCTCCGTATGGACCCGCCGACCTGGAGCGCCTCCGCACCCGCCTCTTCCTGGCGCCCGGCGAGGAGGATGCCGAGGACGGGCGTCCGCCCGCCGAGGGCCAACTGGCCATCGTCCGCGCCGCCGGCCGGACCCGCGAGGTGGAGGCGGTCGCCCGCCGGGCCGTGGACCTCGCGGGCGGCGGGGCGACCGAACCCGCCTCCATCGCCGTCATCACCCGGTCGCTGGCGACGTACGCCCCGCTGGTGCGGCAGGTCTTCCCGCAATACGGCCTGCCGTTTCGGGTCGAGACCGGCGTCCCGCTGGCCGACGTGCCCGTGGTGCGGGCGGCGATGGCCATGGTCCGCCTTCAGGCCGAGGACCACGCCTTCCGGGCCGTGGCCCGGGTGCTGCACTCCACGTACTTTCGGCCGGAGGCGTTCGACGCCACGCCCGCCGACGCCCGGGCGGCCGTCCGCCTGGCCCGCGACGCCGGCGTCTGGACCGGCCGGGAGGCGTACGCCCGCGGCTTCGCGTATCTCCGAGGCCAATTGGCACGGGGCGCCGGCGCCGTCGACGATTTCGGCGACGCCGTCGTCTCGCCCGAGCGCCGGGCCGAGCGGGCGGCCGAGATCGACCGGGCCGAGGCGCTGCTCGGCCGCGTCTTCGACGCCACGGCCCTGCCGGCCTCGGCCACGCGGCGCGCTTTCGCCGACGCCCTGCACCAGATGATCCAGGCGGCCGGGCTGTGGGAGACCGCCCGCGCCCACGAGCGCCCCGAGGACCGGGCCCGCGACCTCCAGGCCCTGGCCGGCCTGGAGACCGTCCTGGACGAGGTGGCCCGGCTCGATGCGCCCGACGGCGCGGAGGTGACGCTGACGGCGTTCCTGGAGGAGGTCCGCCGGGGCCTGGACGACGAGACGATCAGGCCGCCGGAGCCGGCGGACGCCCCGGTCGTGGTCATCGAGGCCCGCCGGGCCACCGACCCGACCTTCGACCACGTCTTCCTGGTGGGCCTGGCCGAGAAGGCGTTCCCCCGTCGCGGCCGCCGGCGTCCCTTCTTCAGCGACGCCGAGCGCGGCGACCTGCGCCGGCGCGGCGTGGACCTGGCCGACACCGGCCACCACGCCCAGGAGGAGATGCTCCGGTTCTACATGGCGGCCACGCGGGCCGGGCGGTCGCTGACGCTGTCGTACCCGTCGCTCGACTCGGCCGGCCGGCCTCAACTACCCAGCCATTACGTGGAGGAGGTCAAGGGCCTGTTTGCCGAGGGCGACCAGGGGTCCACCGTGCCCGAGACGGAGGTGGGCGTCCGGGACCTGGACCTGTCCGTCCGGACCCCTCCGGGGCCGGCCGAGGCAGCCCGGAGCCGGCGAGAACTGCTCGCCGTCACCCTGTTCGCCCTGTGGGGACCGGGCGCGAACCCCAAGATCGACCGCGACCTGGCCGTCCTGGCGACCTTGGCCGCCGACGGCCACGCCGTCGAGACCGCCCTGGCGGGCCTGGCCGCCGAGTGGGAGCGCGAGCATGGCCAGGGGTTCGGCCGGTTCGACGGGTGCCTCGAGGCCCCCGACATCCTGGACGAGTTGTGCCGGTGGTACCCCGGCGCGTCCGCGATGAGCGCCCGCCGGCTGGAACGGTTCGGCCGGTGCCCGTTCGCGTTTCTGGCGGGCGAGGTGCTCGGCCTGGCGCCCAAGGAGGAGCCGTCGCCGGACCTGGCGCCCATGGACCTGGGCCTGATTATCCACGGCGTGCTGGAGCGGTTCTTCCGGGCGGTCGGCGAACACCGGGCCCTGGCCGGCCGAATCACCGAGGAGACGCGCGAGACGGCCCTGGCGCTGCTGGAGGAGACGGCGGAGGCGTACTTCGGCCGGTTGGAGTCGGCCGGCCGGGTCGGCTCCCCCGCCCTGTGGTCCGTCCAGCGGCGGACCATCCTGCGCGACCTCCGGCGCCTGGTCACCTGGCACGCCCAGACCCTCGGCCGCTGGCGCGTGGCCGAGACCGAGTGGGCCTTCGGCACCGGCGACGCCGGCGCACCGCCCTTGACCGTCCCGACGGACCACGGGCCGCTGCCCCTGCGCGGCCGGATCGACCGCATCGACCGCGGCCCCGACGACGCCAACGGGGTCCAGATTGTGGACTACAAGTCCGGCACCACGGCGCCGTCGCAGCAGGACATGCGCGACGGCACGAGTTTCCAGTTGCCGCTGTACCTGATGGCCGCCGAGGCGCTGCTCGGCGCGGCGTCGTCGGGGGACCGTCCGGCGGCCGAGTCCGAAAGGGACCCGTATGGGGACGCGCTGGCCCGGGCGTTCTTTCTGCCGGTCCGGAATCCCGGTTTCCGGTCGGCCATCTCGACCAGGGCCACCAAGAAGCGGCCGAGAGGCACCGCCGACCCCGCCCGCGAGCGGGCGGCCGCCACCATCCGACGGTTCATCGAGGCCATCCGCCGCGGACGATTCCCGGTGTACCCGCGGACGGCCTGCGGCCGGTGCGACTTCGCCGGCATCTGCCGGTACGCCGAGTGGCGGAGCCAACGCAAGTGGGAGGCGTCGCCGATTCCGGCCCTCGCCCCCCTCCCCGACGGCGAGGACGAAACAGGCGCGGACGCCCCCCCTACGGAGCCGCACGGCCCGGACGAGAAAGGCGGCGCATGAGCCCGCTCACCGACAGCCAGCGCCACGTCGTCACCCACCTGGACGCGAACTTCTGCGTCACAAGCGGCGCAGGGTGCGGCAAGACGCGGGTCCTGGTGGAACGGTATATGCACGTCCTGGAGCAGAAGCCGGACGTGCCGCTGTCGGCGCTGGCGGCCATCACGTTCACGGAGAAGGCGGCGGCCCAGATGCGGGATCGCATCCGCGCCGCCTGCCGGGACCACATCGCGGCCGCCCGGCTCGACCGCGACGCCGTGCGCCTCGGCCGGTGGCGGCAGCGGTACTGGGACGTGGACATCGCCCCCATCAACACGATCCACGGCTTCTGCGGAAGCCTGCTCCGGCAGTGGCCCATCGAGGCCGGCGTGGACCCGCAGTTCACCACGCTCGACGAGACGGCGGCGACCTTCCTTCGGCAGGACGTGGTGGCGGCGACCCTGGAACGCCTGCTGGAGGCCGAGGACGCCGACCTGCTCGCCGTCCTGGAGCATCTCCGCCTGGCCGAGGCCCGCTCCGTCCTGGACGATTGTTTGAGCGGCCGGCGCGAGGTCCTCCGCCGCGTGGCCGGCCCGGTCATGGCCATGACGGACGAGGCGATTCTCGCCCGCGTGCAAAAGCGGGTGGACGAAATCGTGCTCGCGCGGCTGCGGGGGATTGCCGAGTCGCCCGCCCTCCGCGAGGCCGAGGCCGCCCTGGCCCGCGTGGCCGGCGAGGAGGAGGATAAACTCGAGGCCATCCGCCGCCGCGCGCTCGACCAACTGAACCGGCTCCGCGGCGCCCGGACGGCCCAGATCGCCCGCGCCGCGGCCGCGGACCTGGTCGGCGCCGTCAACCTCCGGTGCGGCAGCGCGAAGCGATGGCCGTCCGAGGAAACCCTCGAGGCCGCCAAGGATGGCCTGAAGGCCCTCCGGGAGCCCCTGAAGGCCGCCCTGGACGACCTGCCCGTCTTCGAAGAAACAAGGGAGCGCGAGCACCTGGCCCTTGCCCGCGCCCTGTACCGGACGATGGGCCGGGTGCTGGAGTCATACGAGGCGGCCAAGCGGGAACGGTCGGCGCTGGATTTCGAGGACCTCCAGATCCGCGCCCGGGACCTGTTGCGGGACCATCCGCGCGTGCGGGACGCCTGCCGCCGCCGCTTCCGGGCCGTGCTGGTCGACGAGTTGCAGGACACGAACTTCCTCCAGTTCGAGATCGTGGACCTGCTGACGACCGAGCCGGGCGCCGCCGGCCAGGGGGGGCCGCTGCGGCCCGGCGCCCTCTTTGCCGTGGGCGACCCCAAGCAGTCGATCTACCGGTTCCGCGGGGCGGAGGTGGAGGTCTTCGAGCGGGCCCTCGGCCGGGTGCCCGAGGCCGGCCGGCGCGGCCTGGAGCAGAGTTTCCGCCTGCATCCCGGCACGGCGGCGCTCGTGAACCAGGTGTTCGCCCCGCTGATGGGCGAGGCGTACGAGCCGGTCCGCGGGGCCGCACCCCAGGCCAACGAGACCGTGGCCGAGGTCCTCCACGTGGTCAACCCGGACGGGGAGACGGGCTACCGCGCGGCCGAGGGCATTACCGCGGAGGCCCGGACGCTGGCCGCCCGCCTCAGCCGCATCGTCTCGCGCGGCGAGGTGCAGGTGACCGACGGCCCGTCCGGGTCCGCCCGGCCGGTCGGCTGGGGCGACATCGCCCTCCTCCTTCGCCGGACCACGCACCTGCACCTCTACGAAGAGGCGCTGGAGGCCGAGGGCGTGCCGTACTACGTCGTGGCCGGCCGGGGCTTCTACAAGCAGCAGGAGGTCCTGGACGTGGTGCACCTGCTCCGCGTACTCCAGGACCCGGCGGACGACCTGCCCCTGGCGGGTGTGCTGCGGTCGCCCTTCTTCGCAGTCAGCGACGAGGGCCTGTTCCGGCTGAAGCGTCTCGCCCCGACACTGCACGAGGGCCTGGAGCGCATCGGTGAGGCCGAGACCCTCGACCCGGACGACCGTCGCGGCCTGGAGCGCGCCGCCCGGCTCCTGCCGCGATGGGCCGCCATGAAAGACCGCCTCGGGCTGGCCCGCCTGGTGGAGACGGTGGCCTTCGAGTCGGGGTACGCGGCGGGGGCGGTCGGGCGGTTCGGCGGAGCCCGGGCGTACGCAAACCTCCGGCAGATGGTCGACCTGGCCCGGCAGTTCGAGCGCGGCGGCCTCTGGGCCCTGGGCGACTTCGTCGAGTACGTCACGGACGTGATGCAGAATGAGATGCGGGCCGAGCAGGCCCCTGTCGAGGCGCCCGGCACCGACGCCGTCCGCATCATGACCATCCACAAGGCCAAAGGGTTGGAGTTCCCGGTGGTCGTCCTGCCGGACCTGGCGCAGGCAGCGTCGGGTCGGCGGCGGGCGTGGGACATCCACCCGGCGTCCGGGCTGGCCGTCCGCATGCGCGACGACGACAGCGACCGACCGACCTCGGCAGCCCTGGCGCTGGCGCACCAGGAGGAAGCGGACGCCCTCGAGGCCGAATCGCACCGCCTGTTCTACGTGGCCACGACGCGCGCGAAAGATTACTTGATATTTTCGGCCCATCAGCCGTACCGTACCCCCCGCGGCCGGCCGTGGCTGGCGGATTTGCTGACCGGCCTTGGCGCAGCGGGTACCCTTTTACGGCACGGGTCCGTACGGACGGGCCGCGCAGGGAAGAGCGCACCGGCGCTCGGCACGGCGGCCGAGGTGGGGAAGCAGGTGGTGCCGCTCGCCTCCGGCGGCAGCGTCCTGGTGCACGTCCGGCGACCACCGGCCTCGAGAGGGACCCACGGCCGTCGCCGCCGCGGCCCGCAGGACATCTTCGCCGACGGCCGGGTGCGGTGGGACCGGATTCGCGAGCGCGCCGGCCGCGCCCGCTCGCGCGGCGAGGCGGCCGTGGCCCAGGTAAGGCTACTTTGTCAACTCTTGCCAACCGACAACGACTCTAGCGCGGTGGGCCGTCTTGCCCACCGCGCGGTGCCCACGACGGGGCACCGCGCCACGGCCTTCGTGGATGATGGTGAAGTTGACAAAGTCGCCGTAAGCGGCGCCGCCGCGGCGGCCGGGCCGCCGCCCAGCATCCCGGCCACGGCGCTGGCCGAGTACCGCCGGTGCCCGCGACGGTACTGGTGGAAACAGGTCCTGGGCCTGGATGCGACGGGTCCCTCGCGGCGGGGCGAATTGTCGGCCGCCGAGTGGGGCACCCTGTGTCACCGGGCGATAGAGGCGGCCGAGGAGCCGTCGGAGGCGGCGATCACTTCGGCCGTCGAGACGGCCCTTCGCGAAACGGATGCGCCGGCCGCCGACCGCGAGGGCCTGCGCCGGCGGCTGCTCGAGACGGTCCGCGGCTTCTGGCACGGCCCGCTCGGCCCGCGCGTGGCGGCGGCCCGGCGCGTCTTCCGCGAGATGCCCTTCGCCATGACGCTCGCGGAAACGGAGGTCCACGGCACGATGGACCTGCTGCTGGAGGAGCCGCCGGGCACGTGGGAGGTCGTGGATTACAAAACGGGGCCGCCGCCGGAACCCGGCGACGCACTCCAGGATGCCTACGCCCTCCAGTTAGGCCTGTACGCCGCGGCGGCGGGGCGATGGCTCGGCCGGCCGCCCGCACGCTGGGGCATCTATTACCTCGAACGAGACGTCTATCAGCCGCACGACGTGACCGGGCAGGACCTCGACCGGACCGTCCGGGACGCCGAAGAAATCCTGGCACGGCTTGCCATAAAACGCTATGATTCTATAAACGAGTCGGCGTGCCGGACGTGCGATGTGCGGACCGTTTGTCGTGCCGACTCTTAATCGAAACCCTGAGTTCAGAAAGGGGGGAGGTGGATGACGTACGACTTCTCGATCCTTCGCCAACTGCGGAAGAAGCGCAAACTGACCATTGCCAGGCTGAGCGAGATGTGCGGCGTCAGTTACGTCGCGATCTCCAAACTCGAACGCAGCCAGGGCAACCCCGAACTCAAGACCCTCGACCGTATCAGCGAAGCCCTGGAACTGCCGACGCACAACCTCCTGGCCCTGGCCGAACAGAAGCGGCCGACCCGCGCCAAGGAAGCCACCAAGAAGGTCCTGGAGACGGGTACCTGCCGGCGCGTGAACCTGGACGGCATACGCATCGTTTACATCACGGCGCCCAAGGGGGCGCACGGCCTGGAGCCCGACTTCCACAAAGACGACTACGAGCACTGCTACGTCCTGAGCGGGAAGGTCAGGGTCACCGTCCGCGGGTCGACCTACACGCTCGGCCCGGGCGACGCGCTGGCGTGGGACTGCTTCTTCGAGCACAACTACGAGGCGCTGAAGGACTCGGAGTTTATCGGGGTCCTGACGCCCAAGCGGCCGTAAGGGCCTACAACGCTACTTCCCGCGCGGCCCGTACCCTTTTACGGCACGGGTCCGTACGGACGGGCCGCGCAAGGCCAACATGGGCGGTTTCGGCGCGGTCCGTACGGACCGCGCGGAACGCCGACTTGGCGTTGTAGCGCCAAGCCCCCGTCCACCTCACGGGCGGATGGCCGGCAGGCGGTAGACCTTCATCTTGTTGCCGCCGAAGAGCCGGATGCACGCCGTGTCGCCGTCCTCGCCTTCCGGGAAGACCCCGCGGTACGCCTCGCTCGCCAGCAGCCGCTCCTGGCCTCGCCGCGCCACACCGGCCGGCGCCACGGGAACCCAGACGGCTTCCGCCGCCTCCTTGTCGATGCGGACCAGGTGGTAGGCCATCGGCCAGACGCTGAGGCTCGGCGAGGCCACGTAGACGATGCGTCCGGCGATGCGGCCGCCGGCAAAGTGGTGATGCGCCGTCACCACCATCACGACGTTCGGGTGCCGCTTCAGCACCTCGCGGACCTCGGCCGCGTTATCCACCAGCAGATGCTGCCACGCCGACCCCTCGTCCAGGGGATGGAGCGGCACGAGGCCGTGATGCGCCACGACGAGCACCATCTTGCCGGCGTGTCGGCCCAGCGCGCGGTCCAGCCACGCCAGTTGCCGGGCGTCCACGTGACCGGCCCGCCGGCCGGGACTGACGGTGTCGAGCCCGACGAGCACCACGCCGGGCCGGATCTCTTCGGCCCAGTAGCCGTCCGGACCCGACGGGCCGTGACCCTGGAACGTCCAGAGGACGGTGCTCCGGCTGGCGCCGCCGGCTTCTTCGGAGGACGGCGGCCCACCCCTCTCCTCCGGCCCGACGGGCGTCGGGCCGTCGTGTTCGCCCAGCACCACGTAGTACGGCACGCGGAGTTCGTCGAGGATCGCCCGGGCCCGGTCGAGGCTGAGCGGTTCGGCCCGGGCCAGCAGGTCGCCGGCCACGATGACGGCATCCACGCCTTGACGGCGGTTGAGGTCTTGGACGGCCCGTTGCAGCAGGCGCTCCGATTCCTCCACCAGCGCCGGCTCGACCCGCACGTCGCCCCGGGCCGAGTAATACGCCCCCGCCAGGACCGCACAGGTGACGGGCGGCCGGGGCACCGCCGGCGTGCAGCCCGCCGCCGCCGTCGCCGCAACCATCAGCGCGAGTACCGTTCGCCGCATTCGCACGTCTCCGGAAACCCAAACAGCCGCGGCATTATACCGCGGCCACGGGGTCGTGCCAGCGTCTATCGCGTCTTCTGTTTTCGCGGGCGGGCATGGGGCCCGCTTCTTGGCGCGAGTCGGTGCCCCACGCCCCTTGCGCGGCAGCCCCCCGCACCCGCCGCGCAAAACCCGCTACGTCCAGGCATGAGCGCGGTGGGCCAAGAAACCCACCGCGCAGAGACCTCTGCCTCCACGAGTGAGCGCGGTGGGTCTCCGTACCCACCGCGCAGAGACCTTTATTGAGACCGGCAAAACCAATGGTACAAGAAAGGGGCCACGGTTTGCTTGTCAAACCGTGCGCCGCGGCCCCGGAATCACGGATTGCGAGCAATCCGTGGCACCCGCTGAAGGCTGCACCATTGGTTTTACCGGTCTCAATAGCATTGCCGTGCCACCGGGCTCCGGAAAACGCCGCCCCGCCGACGTCGTTACCCGCCGCGGGCCAGGCTCTCGCGAAGCCGGCTGGTCCGCCCGAGCAGTTCGCCCCCGCACAGCCTTTCGACCAGGCGAGGCGGCAGCGGATCCGCCCGCGCAAGCAGCGTGAAGGTCGTTTCCAGGGGGCCCAGGTCGCGATGCCATGCCGGCCCGGCCCCGGAGCGGGCGCTGCTGAGGCGCTGGGCCAGGTCGAGTTTGCGGGTCTGGTCCCGCGCCCACGCCAGCCGCCGGCCCGTTTCCCCCCTTTCCACGTACACGAGGCGGACGAGCACGCGTTCCGCATCGGCCAGCACGGGCTCGGTCTGCCGGACCCATTGCCGACGAATGACCCAGTCCATGCCGGCCATGGCGATCAGGACCAGGCCGGCCGCCGCGCTCAAGGCCGCCAGCATCCGCCACGAACGGAGGCCGTCGCCGAAGAGCCGACGTTTGCCGGCCGCCACCCGCGCACGGAGAAACGCGCCGCGCCGCCCAAGGTCCCCCGTGACGCGCCGGGCCAGGTCCGGGACCTCGGCGGGCGGCCCGGCGTCGGCCCGGACGGCCTCGTCGACGGCCCGGAGCCGTTCGTGCCGCTCGGCGCAGCGCGGGCACCCCCGCAGGTGCTCGCGCAGCCGGCCCGCGGCGGCGCCGCTCAACTCGCCGTCCAGGTATCGGCTCAGTGCCTTGTCACTCGGACATGGACGCATAGGCATTATCCATTTCCCGGCACCGGCGGGAGAAGATGACCCATCTTGTGATCACGGTGCCTCTGTCCTCCAGCGCCATCGCGTTCGGGCGGCCCGTACGGGCCGCGCGGAATCCAGCGCGCCCCTCCGGGCGAAAGGCAGAGGTGCACCGCCGTGTCAGTCCGCGTGGTCGGCGTCCGCCCCGGCGTACATCTCCGCGAGGTAGTCGGCGGCGTGGCTCCGCTTCAGCGCGCCGAGCAGTTCCTGCCTGGCCCGGAACAGGCGGCTGCGAACCGCGCCGACCGAGATGCCGAGGGTCTCCGCCAGGTCCTCATACCTGAGGCCTTCCACCGTCCGCAGCAGGAGGACGCTCCGGAGTTTGGCAGGGAGCGTGTCGACGGCGGCGCGAACGGCGTCCATGGCCTCCCGGCCTTCGACGCGCCTCGACGGGCGGACCACGCGCCGGGCAATCGGGTGTTCGCGCAGGGTCTTCAGACGCCGCCGACGGGCGTCCTCCTTACGCCAGTGGTCGATCACAAGGTTGCCGGCCACGCGGCGCAGCCACGGGCCGAGCCGTTCGGCCTCCTCGATGCGCCCCAGGTTCTGCCACAGCCGCAGGAATACCTCCTGCGATAGGTCCTCGGCCACCGCGGGGCGCCGCACCATCCGCAAGACGAAACGGTACGTGGGCGCCTGGAACCGCCCGACGAGGGCGGCAAAGGCATCGGCGTCGCCGGCGCGGGACCGCTCCAGGAGCGACGCCGCCGTGGTTCGCCGCTCGCCGACGGCCTCGGCCAGCGCCGAGATCGGCGCGACGTCGGGGCCGGCCAGGGCGCCTGCCAGCGCTCGCACGGGCGTCTCCTCGCTGCGATGGGTATCCCGTACCATTGGACGGCCGCCCGGTCGGTTCGTTTCGGCAAATCCTGCTCCCATTCCTTTATACGAGCGAGCCGGCGGGCGGGGCGAGGGGTCTCACGACGACTCGCCGCCGGTTTCAGACGGCTTCTTCCGCCCGCCAGGGCCGCCCAGACGAACCACCGTTTCGGCCTTGTCGCGCAGGTCCTTGATCAGCATACATTCCCACTCGTTGAGCGTGATCAGCCCTTCGAGCCCGCGGACGATTTCCCGGGCCACCTCCTCGTCCTTCTGCATGACTCGCACCCCTTTTTGGTTGCACCCGGCGGACGGTCCTCTATAATTCACGGAACGGAATAACCACGGCCCCATCGTACGCGTAAGCGAACGACTGTCAACCAAGTCTTCGCAGAAGCGAACGATTTCAGGGGCAGCAAGGGCCAAGTGAGGCGTCCAGCCGAATGAGCGAGCCAGGCGGACAGGCGGACGTGTCGTCACGACTGCGAGGGCTTCGCGAACAGGTCTTCGGCCCTCGCGGACGGGCGGCGTTTGCGAGAGCCCTCGGCGTAAGTCCTTCCACGTACCACTATTACGAAAAAGGGAGGCAACCGCCGGCCGACCTTCTGGCCCGGGCGGCCGAGGTCACGGGGGCCGACCTCCCGTGGCTGCTGACCGGCCGGGGGGCCCCCTTCCCCGCGGAGGCGGGCAAGGGGGGTGACACAACGCTGTCACACCCCGCCCAGGAAGCCCTCCGGCGTTTTGCCGAGGCCATCGGCGACACCGCCCGCGCGCCGGCCGCCCATGCCGCCGTCCGGAAACTGCTCCAGGAGGTGCAGCGCCGTGCCCCCTCGCCGGAAGGGCTCTGGCAGGCGCAGGCGTTCACGCCCGGGCCGACGACGATCCCGATCCTCGGCCGCACGGCCGCCGGGGTGCCCGCGTCCTGGCAGGCCTACTTTGCCGGGGACTCGGAGCCAGACACCCTGGGCGCGCTGCTGGCCCGGGTGGAACAGCGTCCCGCGAAGCGGTGCCCGGCCGAGGTCGCGGCCGCCGACCCGCAGGTGGAGTCCGCCACGCCGGCGGGCGCCCCGGCGATGCTGATCCAGTTAACCGAGCCGACGCCCGACGGCGTCGCGGAGTTCCTGGACGTGCCCGCCCTCCGGCCCCTGGAACCGGGCACGTTTGCGCTCCGCGTGGACGGCGACAGCATGGCCCCCCGCATCCGCGACGGCGACATCGTCATCTCCCGGCGCGACGCCGCGCCGCGGCCCGGCCAGACGGCCATCGTCAAGATCCAGGGCCGCATCGGCGTCACCGTCAAACTGTGGCGCCCCGCGGCCGAGCGGGTCCACCTGGTGCCGATCAATGAAGCGTGTCCACAGAGTGCGCCGAGGCGGTCGGCGATCCTCTGGGCGTGCCGGGTCCTCTGGCTCGTCCGTCTCTAAGGTCTCCGCCGGCGCGAGGGCCCGGGCCGCCTCAAGCGAGACGACCGCTGCCAGCACCGCCAGGGCCGCCAGCACCACGGCGACGATTTTGAGCCGGCGGGCCCGCCGCTCGGCCCGGCGCAGGCGCGACGGCCGGCCGAGCACCTGCCTGAGGAACCGGCGCCGGCGGGCCACGCTGAAATGGCGGAGGCCGCCGACCGTCTCCGGCGTCCCGTTGAGGCGTGCGATGCGGCGGAGGGCGGTCTCGAACACGCGGACGCGATGCTCGCAGACGGCCGGCGCCGCGGCCGCGCCGGGTGCCGCCGGGGGCGGGGCCGGGGCCGCCCCGGTCGCTTCCGGGTCTGCGCCGGCCGGTGCCGTGTTCCCGCCGGCCGGCTCCAGGGGTTCGTCGGCGGGCTCCCCGCGGGTCGGCTGCGGCGGCGGGTCCGTCTCCCCAGGCGGCAAGGGGGCGGGCGCCGGCACCGCCTCCCGGAGGCGGGAGGCGCGCCGGCCCGCGTCCGGCGGCGAGCAGCCCGCCGGGCAGACCGTCGCGCGGACGGCGTACAGGTCGGCCTCCTGCTCGCACCGCCGCGACACATAGCCGAAGCCGACGGTCAGGTAGCCCATCACCAGGCCGGCCATCGCCACGGTCCCCATCCAGCGCGTGCCCGTCACCAGGGCCAGCACCTGGCCGGCCGCGACGGCCAGGCTGACGGCCCCGACCGTCATGACGAGGAACAGGAGGACGTGCCGCTGCTTCACGTGGCCCGCCTCGTGGGCGAAGACGGCCTCGACCTCCTCGGCCGACAGGCTCAGGAGCAGCGCGTCGGTAATCAGGATGTAGCGAAACGGCCCGACCAGGCCGATCATGCAGCCGTTGGCGATCGAGAGGTTCGTCCGCCAGACGAGGACGTCCGCCACGTGCACGCCGGCCCGCCGGGCCAGCGCCACGAGGCGCCGGCGGAGGCGTCCGGCGGGCAGCGGCTCGGTCCGCCAGCACGTCCGGACCCACGGACCGGCGAGGGTGGCGGCCAGGCCGAGCGCCACCACGTCCACCAGGGCGACGCCGGGCTCGGAGACCACCTGCATGGCCGCGTCGTTCACGCTCAGCAGGACCAGCATCGGCACGAGGATGACCAGCAGGTACTGACGGACCATGAACTCCAGGTATCTTGGGAAGGTCCAGCGGCGGCCGGCCAGGGGCGCGCCCGCCCGCTCGACCATCAGGGCCCGGAGCCGGCGGTCGGCCCCGTAGAGGGCCGTCCACGCCACGAGCAGCAGCAGCACCAGGGGCGCCAGGTTCATGGCCAGGACGGGCACGGCCCAGGTTCCGACGGCGGCCCAGTGGCCGGCCATCCCCGCCCAGCCGCACCCGAACAGCACGAGGGCGTACGCGGCCACGACGAGCAGGCGGTAGCCCTTGCCGAGCAGCCCGACCGTGCGGAGAAACCGCCGTTCGTCGGCCTCGATGCGTCGGCGGCGGAGCAGGATGTAGCCGCTGATGGCCAGCCCGGCCAGGAACACCGCGACGGCCACCGCCCCGGTCCCCAGGAAGGCCGTCACGGGATGGGGAGCCTTGGCCGCGCCGGCGAAGTCGGTCGCAACCACCGCCAGGACCAGGCCTAGGAGGATGGAGGCGTACATAAGGTCTCCCTGGACGGCGACCGGTCGGCGCGCGGCCGTCACTTCTCTATACGGTCCCGGCCGAAGGTTGTGTGGACAATCTTCGGCTTGTAGCGGAAGTAATCGAAATCCGGACTCTGCACGGGGCCGTGGCACGACATGCAGAGGCGCGACGAGATGGCCATCCGCGGCTCCGGGTCCACGCCCTCCTCCTCGTGCTCCGTGGTCACGACGTGGCAGGCCTGGCAGGTGACGCGTCCGAGGGCCGGCGTCTTCCGGATGGAGACGAATCCGCCGTCCCGCCCCAGGCCCATCGTATGGCAGAGGAGGCACTCGGGGTCCTCGTGTCGTCCGGCGGCGCGGACCGACTCGTAGGCGCGGGCGTGGGCCGTGGTCCGCCAGTGGGCGTACTCGTCCTCGTGGCACTCCTTGCAGGCCTCGGCCGGCTGGTAGCGCGGCGGGACGGGCGTCTCGTCCCAGTCGGGCGGCGGGGCGTCCTTGGCTTCGTCCACGTACGTCCAGTACAGGTCCATGACCCACGGGGCGTCGGGGATGCGGGCCGAGAGGGTGGTCATATCGCCGGAGAGGCGCACGCCCTGCCCGCCCTCGCCGGGTTCGACGGTCAGGCATCCGAGCATGGTGCCTGCAGGCCCCGGGGCCACCAGGAGGGTCTCGCCGATGCGCTCCGGCCGGGGGAGATGCCGGTAGGGGCGTCCCGCGACGACCACGTCGAGGCCGTCGACGCGCCGGGCGAGGTCCCGCGCCTCGTCCATCGACTGGTGCGCGAGGGCCACCACGAGGTCGCACGCGGCCAGGGCCTCGGCCTCGCGGCGGGCGGCCCGGACGGGCGGCTCCACGTCCAGACCCGTGCGCCACTCCCGGGGCGGAAACCCCCAGGCCCGGTCGGCGATGACGGCAAAGACCCCGATGCGCATCCCGGCCACGCGGCGGACGACGTGCGGCGGGACGACGGCCTCGCCGGCGTCGGTCCGCACGTTGGCGCAGACGAGCGGCAGGCCGTGACGCGCGCGGAGGCGGCGAAGCCGCTCGACGCCCAGCAGCCACTCCGTCTCGCCCAGGCCGATGGCATCGTACCGGGCGCGGGACGCCGCCCGGGCCAGGTAGGCGACCTTGACCCGGTTCGGCCGGGCGGGCATGAGGTTGCCGGCGTCGAGGAGGAGGACGTGTCGGCGTGTCCGGCGGTACTGTTCGACGAGTCCCTGCCGCTTGGCGAAGCCGCCGCTGGGGTTCGAGGGACATCCGCAGGCCGCCAGCACGCCCTGGTTGTCGGCGGCGTAGAGGAGGACGAGGCGGGTGTCGCGGCCGGTGGGCTCGCAGCCGGTCACGAGGGCCATCAGGGCGGCACCCGCGGCGGCCGCCAGGAGGGCGGCCAGACTCGCCCACGCCGCCGCGGTCAGCGCGGGGAGGCGGCGGTGCCAGCGGGCCATTTGGCGGACCATGTGAAGGACTCCGGAACGCCCGCGGCGGGTCTGGGCCTACGGAAGCGTGTGCCGGCGACCCCCCGCGCGGGAAAAGGCATTTTCGGGGCCGCGCGGCGGCCTGGGAAGGCCGCCG
>CAYTJE010000003.1:0-50431 GCA_964437855.1 uncultured Anaerolineales bacterium
CGTACGTACGGTGGTGTGGGAGGCGGGGGCGAGCAATCGCCCCTGCCTACCCGATACAGAACTTACCTGAACACGCATTGCCTCGGCGGGAGAACTCCATGACCCACGACGACGTCCTGGAGCGGATGTGTGAGGTTGGCCTGGTGCCGGTGGTCCGTGCCCCCTCGCCGGACGGGCTGCTGGAGATCGCCCGGGCCCTGGCGGCCGGCGGCGTGCCCATTTGCGAGGTCACGATGACCGTCCCCGGGGCGATCGACGGCATCCGCCGGCTCGCCGGCGAGGTGGGCGGCGAGGTGCTCGTCGGCGTCGGCAGCGTCACCGAGCCGGGCCAGGCCGACGAGGCCATCGACGCCGGCGCCCGGTTCGTCGTGGGCCCCGTCCTCGTGCCGGAGGTTATCGAGGTCGCCCGCGAGCGCGATACGGTGGTGGTGCCCGGGGCGTACACGCCGACGGAGGTCTTCCAGGCCCACGCGATGGGGGCGGACATCGTCAAGGTCTTCCCGGCCAGCGTGGGGGGGCCGGCGTACATCAAGGCGCTGCTCGCGCCGATGCCGTTCTTGAAGTTGCTGCCCACCGGCGGCGTGAACCTGGAGACGACGGCCGACTTCCTGCGGGCCGGGGCCGCCACGCTCGGCGCCGGGTCGGCCCTGGTGAAGAAGGACGCCGTGGCCGCCGGCGACTGGGCCGCCATCACCGATCTGGCCCGCCGCTTCCGCGACGAGGTGGAAAAGGCGCGACGTGCGTGAGCGAGACGAACAAACTCCCGCGCGGCGGCCTTCCCAGGCCACCGCGCCGGAACGATTACCGAGCCGTCGCGGCGGCCTGGTCCATACGGAGGCGTATGCCGAAGGCCGCCGCGCTACAACTTGCGCCGTTCTGGCGATCGGCGCCCTGGCCCTGATGCTCGCCCTCGGCTGCCATCTCCCGAGTCCCCGGCCGCGAAAGCCGACCCTGTACGAGGTCCGCGGGCGGGTTATCGACGCCGACACCCAACAGGGCGTAGCGGCGGCGCGGGTCCGCGTCCGGGCGACGCTTCCGTTCGGCAGCGGGGCGCAGTACCTCACGGCCTACGCCGTCACGGAGATGGACGGCACGTACCGGGTGGAACTGTCGGAGGGGTTCGCCGTAATGCAGCAGGCGGCGGCGATCCGCATCGACGCGTCGAAGGAGGGGTACATTCCCGGCGGGGCCGACCTGCCGCCGCCGGCCAAGCCGCGCGATTACTACGAGGCGCCGGCCATCGTCGTCAAGCGGGGGCGTGTGCCCCAACCCCCGCCGGACCTCAAGGGTCTGGGCATCCCGCTGACCGAACCGCCCCCGCCAAATCCCGTGCCGTGGAAGCGGTAACGTATTTCGGATTTCGGATTGGGGAATTCGGATTGCGATGGCGAGGAGCGCCCGGCTACGCGGACGGGCCTGTATTCGCCGACGCGCGTGCGCGTCGTGCGCTCGGTGCATGGGGCCCGCGGCGGGCCGGGAGCCCCGCCGCGCGGGAAGTAGCGTTGTAGTGCTAACCCTTCTGCCGGGCCCGGTATGCCTCCGCCGTCATGGCGAACTTCTGCTCCACCGCCTGCCGATACGCCGGCCCCGCGTTGTACGTGCAGAAGGGGTAGAGGCGGCCGTCGGGGTCGGCGTAGTGGATGACGCATCGGCGGACGCGGTTGATCTCGTAGTTGTAGCGGTCCATGAAGTGCATGCCGGCCACCAGGAGGCTTCGGAAGGTCTTCTTGCCTTCCGTGCCTCGGCCGACGTTCTTATCAATCATGCCGTTCAGGGCGTGGAGCCAGTCCTGGAAGGTCATGCCCGCCGGTGCCGCCTCCGGCCGCCAGTGCCGCTTCAGCGCCAGGAACGCCCGCGTCTTGCGGAAGAAGCGGAATCGGCTCCGGCCGCTGCGGCCGGCCAGGTGCCACATGTCGTCCAGGAGCCCCTTGAGGTTGAAGAACTGCGGCACGGGCACCGCCCGGCCGTCGGTCCCGACGAACAGGTACGTGCCCAGGGCACAGTGCGGATGGCACGACATCACGATATTCGCCTCGCCGCGGACCGCCTCCACCAGCCGCGTGAACGGCTGGACGCACGAGAGCGGGTACCAGTCCTCCACCGGGTCGGTGATGCCCGTCTGCTCCGAGACGTCGCGGGCCATGTCGGTCAGCGTGTACCGTTGGGCCAGGCGCTCCTCGGTACGGATGCGGCCGGTAAAGGCGACGGGCTGGAACGAGATGCCGGAGATCGTCTCGATGCGGTCCAGGGCGAACTGCACGATTTGGCCGACCTGGTGGTCGTTGAAGCCGCGCACGAGCGTCGGGACGAGGACGATTTTCATGTCGGTCTGCATGATGGCCTCGACGGCCCGCCGCTTCTCGTCCATGAGCGGCCGGCCGCGCGTTTTCGTGTAGATGTCATCGGCCAGGCCGTCGAACTGGAGGTAGACGTCGTGCAGGCCGGCGTCCTCGCACCGCCGGGCGAAGTCCGCCTCGCGGGCGAAGCGCAGGCCGTTCGTGGCGATCTGGAGGTGCGAGAAGCCCATCTCCGTGGCCGCGCGCAGCACGTCCAGGAACCGCGGGTAGAGGGTCGGCTCGCCGCCGGAGAACTGGATGGCCCGCCCGGCCGCCGGGCGCGTCTCGCGGTAGGTCCGCAGCATGCCGAGGACCTGCTCGAACGTCGGCTCGACCACGTAGCCGGCGGCGTCGGAGTTGGCGAAGCAGATGGGGCACCGCAGGTTGCACCGGTTCGTGAGGTCGATGTTCCCGAGGGCGGTGTTCGAGGCGTGGTCCGGGCACAGGCCGCACTGGTGCGGGCAGGTGTCGGAGGCCGGCGTCTGCGGGTTCGAGAGGCCGTCGCCGTCGGCATAATGAAACGCTTCGGCCTTCAGGTACAGGCGGGCGTCGGACCAGTAGAGGTCTTCGACGGGCCCGTGGTCGGGGCAGGTCTTGGCCATCCATACCTGGCCGTCGCGCTCGATGAGGCGGGCGGGGATGCGGCGAAGGCACTCCGGGCAGACGGACGGGACGGTCTTCGGCAGGCCGCGCGGCAGGGGCGGGATCGGCCGGCCCGAGAGGGTATGTTTGACGGCGGCGTCGGTCAGGTCGGCGGTCGGCGGTGGGTTCATCAAGTCCCTTGTGCTGGCGTTGCGGAGTCCGGCGGCGCTCCGCCCCCGCGCCGCCCGAACCGACGGTGGATTATAGGGGGGTATTCAGCCAAACTGCAAGCGGGGAATGCGATACCGGGCGACCCAAAGGTTCCAGGGGGGGTGTAACAACGATTTCCGGCGAGCTTCGAACATCCCCGTAGCGCCGGGGTTTATCCCCGGCGTATGCCCCACGGGCTCACGGCCGCCGGGCATGAAGCCGGGGGCTACGGCCCGTTCGGGCGTGGTGGCTTGGTCCATACGGAGGCGTATGCCGAAGGCCACCACGCGGGCGTTCGGTGCCGGGCCCTTTGAGCCTCACCGCAGCGCGCCGGCGGCTTTGACGGCCAGGTTGAACACGATGTGCGCCCCCGCCACGATCCCGAAGCCCCGCTGCACCAGCAGGTAGCCCAGGTACACCCCGGCCGCCGAGCGGAACAGAAACGAGTCCCACGCGAAGCGGGTCGGGTCGTCCAGCGTGTGGGCGCCGGCGAAGATGCCGGCGGCGATGAGGACCACGGCCACCGTGATGCCGGGCGATTCCCGCCCCAGGATCGTGCGGGCCAGCCACAGCGCGGCCCCGACCATGAGCAGGCGGAACAGGAGTTCCTCGTAGATGCCCGCGCCGATGCTGGCCATGGCCGGGGCGAGCCAGGCCGGGCCGGCCGCACCGCCGGCCGCGGCGTCCCGCAAGGACCCGTAGGGGCCGGCCATCGCCAGGGCGCCCCCGCCCCGGAAGGCGAGGGTCACGACGGCCTGGAGGACGAAGAGCGGCACCGTCAGGATGAGGGTTTCGACGGCCATCCGGCCCAAAAGGCGCACCGGCACCCGCCACGGGTCCCGCCGCACCAGGTGCCAGGCGAGCAGCACGCCCACGACCAGCCACGTCGGCGCGAGCACCCCGGTCAGCCCCAGCGGCGCCAGGGCCTGCCGCAGCAGGAGGTCGGCCCGGGCGGCCAGGTCGGGCCGGACCCAGATCAGCCCCAGGGCGTAGAAGACGAGCAGCGGCGAGAGAAAGAGGAGGCTCGGCAGGGGACGGCGGGCCGCCGGGTCGTGCAGGAGCCGGTCGGCATCGCGCCTGGCCGTGCGCCGCGACGAACGGCGGGCCCGGGACGGCTTGCGGCGCGGTTTCCGGGGGCGTTTCCTGCCGGCCATGGCCGGAATGTAGCAGGCGGACGCGGAAAAGCAATTTCGGATTTCAGATGGCACGGCCGGAGCGATCCGTTACGCTTGACCGAGACGCCGCCGAGATACCAATGCTGTTTCCTGCGCGGCCCGTACGGGCCGCGCGGGAAGTAGGGCAGTTGTGCAGTCGGGCAGGGCTTATCCGCTCATCCGACGGGAGGTCGCATGAGAACCGACGAGACACTCCGTGCCTTCTACGAGGCGATGGACTCGGCCCTCGGCCCCCAGGGCTGGTGGCCGGCCGAGACGCCCTTCGAGGTCCTCGTCGGCGCCGTCCTGACGCAGAACACGAACTGGACGAACGTGGAGCGGGCCATCGCGAACCTGAAGCGCGAGGGCCTGCTCGACCCTCGCGCCCTGGACGAGGCCGACGCCGAGCGCCTCGGCGCTGTTATCCGGCCTGCCGGCTATTATCGCGTCAAGGCCCGGCGGCTTAAGAACCTGATGCACCTCTTGGCCGAGCGGTTCGGCGGCCGTCTGGACGCCCTCTTCGCCCTCTCGACCGGCGCGCTGCGCGAGACGGTCCTCTCGGTCAGCGGCATCGGCCCGGAGACGGCCGACTCCATCCTCCTCTACGCCGCGGGCCGGCCCGTGTTCGTCGTGGACGCCTATACCGCCCGCATCCTGTACCGGCACGGTCTCATCGAGGGCGATGCCACGTACGACGACTTGCAGGCGCTCTTCCACGGCGCGCTGGTCGAGGACGCCGACCTCTTCGGCGAGTACCACGCCCTGCTGGTGGCGGTGGGGAAGCGGTGGTGCAGGAAACGCGCCCCGCGGTGCGACGGGTGTCCGCTGGAGCCGCTGTTGGAGGACGGCCAGCCGGTGACGGACGCCCTGTGAGGAATTCGCGGGTGCCACGGATTGCCCGCAATCCGTGATTCCGGGGCCGCGGCGCACGGTTTGACAAGCAAACCGTGGCCCCTTTCTTGTACCATTGATTTTGCCGGTCTCAATCGCCGCGAACGCCTGCCCGGCGTAGCCTTGTAGGGCGAAGCCGGGTCAGTGAGCGGCGCGGGGCGGCCTGGCTAGCCGCGAACGTTAGTGAGCGGTGCCGTTTCGTCTTGGTTGTGCTTGTGGAGCGGTTCGCGTGCCCCGTTCGGTTACGCTCCCGGTTCGGTTCCGGTCGCGGTGGTGGCGGCGAGTCCGGCCAGTCGGGCGGCGGCGGCCAGTTCGAGGCGGCTCTTGGGGTCTTCCGCCAGGAGCAGACTGCCCGGGCCGCGCAGGGTCCGCCGGATGGCCAACTGGGTGTCGGCGTCGATCTCGTGCCAGGCCGTGGCGCTGGCCCGCCCCCGCCGTTTGCTGTGGTAGAGGGCCTGGTCGGCCAGGTAAACGAGCAGTTCCGGCGACATGATCTCCTGGTCCTGCGGGTACGTGGCCGTGCCGATGCTCAGGTGGATGGGGACGCGGGTCTCCTGGGCCTTGAAGACGTGCTTCCGGCAGGTGGCGAGGATGCGCTCGGCCAGGGCGTGGACCTCTTTGTGCCCGGTCCGCGGACAGACCAGGGCGAACTCGTCGCCGGCGTAGCGGGCCACCAGGTCCGACTCGCGGGCGCACCGCTTCAGGATGACCGCTACCTCTTTCAGGACGTAGTCGCCGAACGGGTGCCCGTGCTGGTCGTTGATGGTCTTGAAGTGGTCCAGGTCGACGATCGCCATCGAGACGTTGTGGCCGTAGCGCCGGCTGATCTTGAACTCCGTCTTCAGCCACTCCATCAGGTACCGGTAGTTGTAGAGCGCGGTCAGGCCGTCGGTGATGCTGCGGACCTTCAGGGCCCGGTTGTCCTCGCGGAGTTGCTTCAGCAGGGCCGTCTCCCGGGCGATGGTCTTGTCGAGTTCGCCGCGGACGTGGGCGAGTTGGTCGTGGACGGCCTTCAGGCGGATGGCCGCGTGAAGCCGGTACTGGAGGGTTTCCGCGTCGGCGCCCGAGGGAATCACCTCCTCCACGCCCGCCTGGAGGATCTCCCGTCGCCGCTCCGCCGGCAGACCGGCCTCGACCATGCCGATGACCGGCAGGTAGCGGTCGGCCCGGAGGCTCTTCAGGACCCTGGCGGTATCGGTCAGGGTGAACTCGCCGGGACGGTCCACCACGACGAGCAGGTCGAGGTGCTCGCGTTTGACGACGGCCATGGCGGACAGACAGTCCGGCGCCGTCTGGACGGCCGCCCCGCACGACTCCAGGCGCTCGACCAGACCGTTGGCGGTTTCCTGGTCGCCGATCACGGCAAGGATTCTGGGTTGTTGCGGCATAGGACCTCCGGGTCTCGTGGACGCTGGGCCGAGGCGGGTGCGCCCGGCCGCTTGCCTGTTCAGAGGATAACGGTACCGGGGCGACGGGCAACCGGGTGGCGGCGGCGGGGGCGGGCCGGGCCGCTAAGTGCTTGTTGAGCGGGGGCTTGGCCGATTCCCGGTTTGCCGGGGGGCGCGTGGGCGGCTGCGGCGCGCGGCCGAAAATCGGCCGGTTTTTTCAGAGGAAGTGAGCCTGTTGCACGAACCGCGCGGCGGGTGCCCCTCGGCTACGCTCGGGACAGGCTCCGACCCGCCGCGCACATCCTCAGAGGCCCGCCGCGAGCCCCATGCGGGAGGCGCGCTACCCGGTCTGGCCGCCGGCCGTCAGAAGTTTCGACCCCGTCCGGATGTAGCCGATCAGCGAGAGGATCGCCAGGGTCACCGTCAGCCCCCAGATGCCGTACAGGACGTACCACGCCGGCCGGCCGAGGAAGCCCAGCAGGTCCGGGGCGGCGCAGGTGGCGACCACGGTCGCGAACTGCATGATGGTCGCCCCCTTGCCGGACACGCTGGGCAGGCCCTGGAACGGTCCGCAGACGAAGTAGATGACCACGGCGCCCCCCAGCATGATCAGCGCACGCGAGACGAGCGTGACGCTGACCCAGTACGGCAGGCCGAGGTCGGGTTCGGCCGAGAGGACGCCCGGGATCGACAACGTGACCATCGCGCTGATGCCGAAGGCGTAATCGGCCAGGGGGTCCAGGATCGAGCCGACGCGGGTGACCTGGCCGGTCCGCCGGGCCAGGATGCCGTCGGCCGCGTCGGCCAGGCCGATCGCGAGCGCCAACCCCAGCGCGCCGTACCGGTACCCCCAGTGCGAGCGGGCGTTCAAGAGCAGCAGGACGAACACCGGCACCATGAGCAGCCGCGTGATCGTGATGCGGTTCGGCCACGACATGCAGGTCGGTGCCTCCGTGTCGGGACGCCCTTTGGCACGGGGCAAAGGTACGAAGCCTACCTGAGAGTGTCAATCAAACAATAGCGCGACGAGGACACCGGGGTTTCGAGCCGGGCCTCGTCGCGGTGGGGTCTGACGCAGCGCGTTGCCCTTCAGGGGGCGAACGCGTGGTTTGGCTATGGGATGGGTGGCGGCATTGGCGGACAGACCGGCACACTGGGGATCGGGGTCGGCGGGATGACCGGCTCTATTGGAAAGGGGTCGGGAGGCAGATCGTAAACGCGCGGCGGCGGCGAGATGTTCGGCACGTACTCCATAGCCGCCTCGGCACGCTCAATCGTTTCGGCTAATTCCCGGTCGCGCTCAGCCCACAGGCTCGTGTGATAGTCGTACGGAACGTAGGTGTCCAGGGGGGTCGGATACGGGTTGCGATAGGGGCCTCCCCCGCACCCGGCCAGAAGAACCGTCCCTATGACAAGGGCGGTACATAGTGCGGCGCGTGCGGATACCTTCGGAAAGCGATCGGCTAACATGGCACACCTCCTTTTTCCCCTGCGGATTCAACTCTGAAACGCAACACGGCCCCCAAGCCCCTGGAGCCCCGTCGCGTCGGCGTCGGCCTCACTCCCGGCCCGAAGGGCGCCGGGCCGACGCCGAGGCGGCGGGGCGAAAGGGGCCCCCTGGCAGCCTCGGAGCTGAGGCAGAGGCCCTCAAACGCTCGAAACGTCGTTTGGCAGGTTGCGTTTCAGAGTTGAATCCGCACCCTGTTATAGTGGTTGTATCGTACAGGGGCGTCCGGCAGAGGATCAGTTACGGCTGCCGATCCTTACCTTGTTCCCTTCTTGAATACGCAAACCCTGGTTCGGTCTTGCGCAGTGGTTGGGAAAGGACGCGCGCATTGCGCACCGCGGAGGGGGTAGGGGTTCAGCCTGTGCACCGGGCCGTCTCTTGCGGTCGGGTTTGGGAACCGACCGGCTCGACGCGGGCGATAGTATCAGAACACCACCCCGGCGTAGCCGACGGCGGCGTCGGTGTCGGCCCGACCCGTGCGTTCCATCATCACGTCGAACGAGGTGGTGTAGCGGAGGACGTGTCCCTTGGCGGCGCCGAGGGTACGGGCGGCGGCGAGGGTGGCGGCAATGGCCCCGGCGCCGCAGGCGTTCATGTGGCGCCTGGCCTCCGGCACGACCTGCTCGGCGTCGAGGCGGGTCATCAGGTCAAGCATGCGGCGGTCGTTGTCGTCGCGGACCCAGCGGATGGCCGCCTTGCCGAGGCCCTCCGGCGTGAAGCCGTACGGCGGGCCGTAGTGCGTCAGGTCCGATGAGCCGATGCAGACGGCGTCGGCCTGCCGGTCGCGGATGGCCTGGCCCGCCACCTTGCCGAGGGCTGCGGCCGTGTCGGTCGGCGGCACGATGATCGGCACGATCTGCGCGTCGGGGCACACGTGCTGGATGAGGGGCAGTTGGACCTCCAGGCTGTGCTCGGTCTCGTGGACGGCGGGGTCGCTGTCGAGGAGGTCGTCGGCGGCGGCGCGGGAGAGGAGTTCGCCGGCCAGGCGCTCGTCCACCTCCACCTCGCCCAGCGGCGTCCGCCAGACGCCCTCCGGGAACAGGGCGTTGCCCGGGACGGGCCGATGGGCCGCCCCGAACAGCACGAACGTGGCCGGCCGACGCCGACCCGCGATGGCGCTGAAGACCGCGAAGGCGGTCTCGCCCGAGAAGAGCCATCCCGCGTGCGGCACGATGCCGGCGACCGGGCGGTCCGGCACGTCCGGTACGGCCTCCGGGACCCGCATTGACCGGATGGCGGCCAGGCAGCCGTCGCGGTCCGCGGGGTAGAAGCGGCCGGCGACAACGGATTCACGGACCATCATGACGTGTCCCCCCCCGGCCTGAGGCCTGTTGGTATGGGTTATGGGCGGTCCATCCGGATGGTACCGCGCCCGGAGCGCTTTGCAAGGAAGAACGTCCGCCCGCGCCGGCCCGGGTGTGACAACGGTTCCCGGAGAGAGTTGAACCCGCTCGTAGCGCCGGGGTTTATCCCCGGCGTACGCCCCAGGGGGCTCGCGGCCGGCGGGCATCAAGTCCGGCGCTACCGCGGCGTCGGATCGTGCGGTTCGGTGACCCGGCGGGGGTCGAGGGCGGCGTCCAGGTCCGCCTCGGTCATCAGGCCCTTCTCCAGGATGAGGTCGCGGACCGTCTTGCCGGTGGCGACGGCTTCCTTGGCCACCTCGGCCGCCTTCGCGTACCCGATGTGCTGATTCAAGAGGGTCGCGAGGCCGGCGGAGGCCTCGAAGCAGGCCTGGCACCGCGCCGCATCGGCCTCGATGCCGCGGAGGCACCGCTCGATGACTACCGGTAGAAAGTTCTTCAATATCTGGATGCTGGCCAGGAGGTTGTGGGCCATGACCGGCATGAAGACGTTCAGTTCCAGTTGGCCGGCCGCCACCGCCTGGGCGACCGCCGCGTCGTGGCCGACCACCTGCATCGCCACCATGTTCAGGCACTCCAGGATCGACGGGTTCACCTTGCCGGGCATGATGCTGGAGCCGGGCTGGACGGCGGGCAGGCGGATCTCCGCGAGGCCCGTCCTGGGCCCGCTCGACAGGAGCCGCAGGTCGTTGGCGATGCGCCCGAGTTCCAGCGCCAGGTTCCTGAGGGCGGCGCTGGCGCCGGCGGCCGGGGCCATCGACTGCATCGCGTGCCGCAGGTCCGAGGCCGGCCGCAGGTCCAGGCCGGCGATGTCCGCCAGGTGGGCCGCGGCCGTCGCGGCGTAATCCGGGTGCGTGTTCAGGCCCGTGCCGGTGGCCGACCCGCCGAGGGGCACCTCCCGGCACCCGTCCAGGGCGCGGCGGAGGTCCGCGGCCCCGCGCGCCACGGCGGCGGCGTAGGCCGCAAACTCCTGACCCAGCCGCACGGGGACGGCGTCCTGGAGATGCGTCCGGCCGCTTTTGACGATGCCGTCGAAGGCCCGGCCCTTCTCGGCGAGGGCGTCGGCCAGGGCGTCGAGGACGGCCGCCAAGAGCGTCCCCTCCAGCCGCACCGCCACGTACATGGCCGTCGGGAACGTGTCGTTCGTCGACTGGCTCATGTTGACGTGGTCGTTGGGATGGACACGGGCGTAGGAGCCGAGCGGGTGGCCGAGAATCTCGTTGGCCCGGTTGGCGATCACCTCATTGGTGTTCATATTGAAACTGGTGCCGGCGCCCGCCTGAAACGGGTCGACGACCCACTGGTCCATGAGGCGTCCTTCGTCGAGGACCTCCCGGCAGGCCTGCTCGATGGGGTCGCAGGTGTCCGGGGCCAACTTGCCGAGATCGCGGTTGGTGCGAGCGGCGGCGAGTTTGACCATGACGCAAGCGCGCACCAGGGCCGGGTGCGCCCGCAGGCCGGAGACGGGGAAGTTCTCCACGGCCCGCTGCGTCTGGGCGCCCCGGTAGGCGCCGGCGGGCACGCGGACCTCGCCGAGGGTGTCGGTTTCCACCCGGTACGCATCGTCTGGCATGGCGTTCGTCCTTCGCGGTTCGGTTCTTAACGCAGAGATCGCAGAGCACGCAGAGAACAACAGAGAACGGCCGGGGACTGACTTCGCCGGAGGCGCAGGCGGTGGTCGCTTTGTGTGAGCCAGCGCCTCCTGTGTACTAAAGTATCATCTCTTTTCTCTACTTTTCTCTGCGCTCTCTGCGCTCTCCGCGGTGACATCCATTCAGTCGAAACCCCCACCCGGTTTCTGGCCGTAGCGCGAGTGGTACACGTCGTAGAGGCGCTGGGCCTCGTCGGGCGGTATGGGGATGGGGTCGCCCTTGACCATGGCCAGGTGGACGGTGCGGGCGATGTCCTCGACGACGACCGCGGCCTTCAGGGCGCCGCGGGCGCTCGTGCCGACGGCAAACACGCCGTGGTTCTGCATCAGGACCGCGGGGCACTGGAGGTCGATGTCGCGGAGGATGCGGACGACCTCCCGCCCGATCTCCGTGCCGCCGATCTTGGCGTACCCGCCGCACGGGATCGGCATGCCGAAGGCGTCGCCGTGCTCCGTCAGGACCACCGGGATGCTTTGGCCGAGGGCGGCGAAACTGGACGCATGCGCCGAGTGCGTGTGGATGACCGCGTGAACCTCAGCCAGGGCCTCCAGGATCGCCAGGGCGGTGGCGGTATCGACGCTCGGCTTCAGGTCGCCCTCGACGACCGTGCCGTCGAGCCGGACCACCGGCATCATGCCGGGCTCCATGTCGTCGAAGAGGACGCCGGACGGCTTGACGACCACGAGGCCGCTCTCGGGGTCCCGCTGGCAGACGTTGCCGCTGGTCCAGGAAACGAGGCCGAGCCTGGGCAGTTGCCGGTTGGCCCAGCAGACGCGTTCCTTGAGGGCTTCGAGCACGGCGGGTTCCTTGTCTGGCGGTGCGAGCGATGGTCGCCGACGGTCCGAGTGTACCATGCCGACGGGGGGATGGGAAGCATTTGGGGCAAGACGCATCGGCGGCGGACAAGACTGCCCACCGCGCGAGTTCCCGTGTTATGCGCGGCGGGCAGTCTTGCCCGCCGCGATTCTCCTGTCGGCGCGGTGCCCAAGACTGGGCACCGCGCACACGCTTGCCCGCCGCGATTCTCCTGTCGGCGCGGTGCCCAGGACTGGGCACCGCGCATAAGCGTGGCTACACTCCGTCCCCGCCCTTCCTCGCCACAAGGCCGCACTCGGGCAGCCAGGTGACGCGGAGCCGGCCGGGAAGAAAGGCGTTCAGGTAGGTCCAGCGGTCGGCGACCTCGAAGCCGTGGCGGGCGAGTTCGGCCTGCCACTCCGTCACGTGTCGCATGCCGATATGTTGTTCCAGGCGGTCGGCGCGGCGATAGACCCATCGGCGGAGGCGGCCGAGGTTCGGCGTGGCCATGCAGAAGCGTCCGGCGGGGGCGAGGACGCGGCGGACCTCGGCCAGGACGTCGCCCTGTCGCTCCCGGGCGATGTGTTCCAGGACGTCGGTGCAGAGGACGGCGTCGAACCGGCCGTCCTCGTACGGCAAGAGGGCGGTGCCGTCGGCCATCACGAACTCGGCCCGCGGGAACCGGCGGCTGGCCTGGCCGATGGCCCACTCCGAGACGTCGCACCCGCACAGCCGGCGCCCGTCGTCGAACCGCGACAGCAGGAATCCGTACGCGCAGCCGAGGTCGAGCACAGCCCCGGGGCCCGCGTGCGGCAAGAACCAGGCCGCCAGCCGGTTGAAGTAGGATCCGATGTCGCGGTATCCGCCCCACTGGTAGAAGTAGGAGGTCCGGCCTTCGAAGTAATGCCGGTCGAACTGCATCGATTGCCCGCGAGTGACGCCGGCTGGACAGGTTTCTGTGGTCATCCGCGGGCTCTCACTCGACGCCCTTCAGCGCCTTGAGGCGTTTCATGACGTCGCTCGTGCCGCGGCCGAAATGGTCGTGCAGCGCCTGGTACTCGGCGAAGAGTTGCTCGTACGTCTCGTGGGCATCGGCGTCCGGGGTGTAGGTTGTCTCGCGCACGCCGGCCATGGCGGCGGCGGCCTCGTCGATGGAATCGTACCCGCCGGCCTTCGTGCCGGCGGCGACGGCCCCGTGCATGGCCGAGCCCAGGGCGCACGTCTGGGCACTCCTGGCGATGCGGAACGGCCGGTTCGTCACGTCGGAATAAATCTGCATGAGCAGGTCATTGCGTTCGGGCAGACCGCCGCAGCAGTCGATCTCGTCGACCGCCACGCCCGACGCCTCGAACGCCCGGATGATGGTGTACGTGCCGAAGGCGGTGGCCTCCAGGAGGGCCCGGTACATCTCCTCCGGCCGGGTGCCCAGGTGCATGCCGAGCATCAGGCCCGTCAGGTCGGCGTCGACCAGGACGCTGCGGTTGCCGTTCCACCAGTCCAGGGCCAGGAGACCGGTCTGGCCGGGGCGGTAGTCGGCGGCCTTCTCGGTGAGCAGGTCGTGGACCGACAAGCCGCGCGCCGCCGCCTCCTTCTCGTAAGCGGCGCCCGCGCAGGTGCGGACGAACCAGGCGAAGATGTCGCCGACGGCCGACTGCCCCGCCTCGAAGCCGAACAGCCCCGGCAGAATCCCGTCCTCCACCACGCCGCACTGACCGGGCACGTGCTTCTCGGCCAGGCCGCAGACCATGTGGCAGATGCTGGTGCCCATGATCATGACCATCTTGCCGGGACCGGTCACCGTGCAGGCGGGGACGGCCACGTGGGCGTCGACGTTGCCGGCGGCAACGGCCGTGCCGGGCGCAAGACCGAGGCGGTCGGCCATCGCCGGCGTCAGGCCGCCGGCCTTGGCGCCCAGGGGCAAAATCTCGCGCGACATCTTCTCGTCCACGACCTCGGCGAACTCGGAATGCAGGGCCTCGAAGAACTGCCGCCGAGGGAAGCCGTCGCGCTTCGACCAGATGGCCTTGTAGCCGGCGGTGCAGAGGTTACGGGTCTCGCGGCCGCAGAGTTGCCAGACGATCCAGTCGGCGGCCTCGATGAGGCGGTCGGCGGCGTGGTAGACCGCGGGGGCCTCGTCCAGGATCTGGAGGGCCTTCGGGACGAACCATTCGCTGGAGATCTTGCCGCCGTACCGCTCGAGCCAGGGTTCGCCCAGTCGGCGGGCGGTCTCGTTCACGCGGTCGGCCTCGGGCTGGGCGGCGTGGTGCTTCCAGAGTTTGACCCAGGCGTTCGGCTCGCCGCGGAACTCCGGGAGCGTGCACAGCGGCGTGCCGTCGGCCCGGGTCGGCAGCATGGTGCAGGCGGTGAAGTCCGTGCCGACGCCGATGACCTGCTCCGGCGCGGCGCCGGCGTCGGCGAGGCAGGCGGGGACCGCCTCCTGGAGGGCCCGCAGGTAGTCGTCGGGGTCCTGGAGGGCCCAGTCGTGGGCGGGCAGGCCGGTGCCGGCCTCGGGCAGGCGGTCGGTGATCACACCGTGCGAGTATTCGTAGACGGCGGAGGCGACCTCCGAGCCGTCGGCGACGTTGACCAGGACGGCCCGGGCGGACTCGGTTCCGAAATCGATGCCCAAGGCGTACGTGGCGTCGGCCATGGTTGGCTCCTTCCGGGCTGACTGTCGCTGACGGAGGGTGATACCCGCGGCCTCACGGTCGCGGCTCGGGTACGGTCGCGGCACGGTGCGGCCGCCGGTCGGCGGCGAGCGATTCATTTGTGCCGCGCGGAGCGGTCCGCTGCAAGAAAAAGTCGTGTCGGAGGCGGACCTGGCGCGGACCGGCCTGTAAGGGGGGCGGCCTCCGGCTGGCCGAAGACGGCGAGCGTCCCGGGTCGCCGCCCGGGACGCTCGGGCGGGCCTGGTGTGGCGGACGGGGGTCAGCCCTGTGGGGCGGCGGTCTCGCTTTCCTCGGTCTCCGGCGCGGGCTCGGCGCCGGTCTCGGGCGGTTTGGGTTCGGAGGGCTGGTCGGTCGTCTCGTCTTCGGAGGTCTCCTCCCCTTCGCCCTCCGCGGCCTTCATGATGCCGACGGGTCCGAGGGCCTTGGGCCGGAGCCAGCGGATCTTGTCGACGAGGTAATAGTCGTCGATGCGCCTGAGGTCGGCGGTGAAGACCCAGGGGCCTTGGCGAAGTTGCAGTTTGGGATGGTGGATGTCGGTGTCGACGGCCTTCCAGAAGAGGCTGGCGTTGCCGATCAGGAGTTGGTAGAGGGCGAAGGACTCCCGTGGCAGCCGGCGGGCGATCCAGGGGCTGAGGGTCCGCTGGGCCACGCCCACGGGGTTCCAGCGCCACTGCTTGGCGATGAGGCGGCCGGGTTCCTCCTCGTCGGTGGGCTGGGCCCGTTCGGTGGAGGCGATCTCGACGTAGAGGGCTTCGTCGAAGGGCTGGGCCGTGTCCAGACCCTCGAGGATTTCCCGGACGCGAGCGTCCAGGAGGTCCGGGTGGTCGCCGAAGACGTCCTTCCAGATGCGCGTGGCCTCGGAGGTGATCTGGGCGGGCGTCATGGGCTTGCCCGACTCGACCATCTTCTCGTGGAACCGGGCGGAGTACTCCTTGTAAAGTTCCTCGAACTGCTCCTTGGTCGAGGATTCGGCCGGCTGGGTCTTGCATCCGACAAGGCCCGCGGCCAGCAAAGCCACCAGCAGAGAGAGGAAGACGGTTCGCATGGCGGTCTCCTATTCGTTTGAACCCTTTGGCCGACGGCCAGCATACGTGGACCGGTGGGGGGTGTCAAGCACCCTGTCATACATCGGGCGGGGGAGGGCGGTGACTTGAGGGGGAGACGCCGGGTTTTTTTGCAAACACCGCGGCGGTTCATCCGTATGCTATGGTGCATGGGCCGCGGGCGGGTACGCAGGGGCCGGGGGCCGAGGCCGTAGTGGCCCAAGGCCGGTCGTTGACATCCCCCCCCGCTTGCCTTAAGATAACGCCCTGGTTTGACCGGACGAGGGAGGTGGTCCGATGGCCTTTCGATTCCGCTGTACGAACTGCGGAAAGCGGGTCACGGTGAACGAAGCGCCCGGAACGGACGTGACGTGCCCGCACTGCAACCAGGGGATGACCGTGCCGGACGACGCCCAGCCGATGGAGGGCGGGGCGCCGGCCGAGCCGGAGCCCGTGGAGGCGGCCGAGGCCCTCCAGGCGGAGGCCGGGCCCCCGCCGGAGGAGGAGGCCCCGGAGGAGGAAGAGGCCGAGGAAGAGGAAGAAGAAACCGGCATGGACACGGTCATGGGCTGGCTGGCCCTGTACGTGCCCAGTTGGGGGACCAGCCTCGTCCTCCACATCGCCGTCGCCCTGCTCGCGTACTTCGTGGTCTGGCAGGAGCAGCAGTACCTCCAGGAGTTCAAGTACGAGAGCGGGGTCGAGACCGTGAAGAAGCACAAGACGAAGGTGCGCAAGCGGGTGAAGAAGGACGAATCGCGCGGCAAGATGAAGCCCCAGCCGACGAGCATCGTCCGGGCCCCCACGCAGAACCCGGTGCCGGACGTGGCCTCGAACAACCTGGAGATCCTGAACGTGATCGGCGTGGGCGGCGGGGGCGACGTGCTCGGCGGATGGGAAGGCTTGGGCACGGGCCGCGGCTTCTTCGGCACCGGCGACATCGAGGTGGCGCACAAAATCGTCTACGTGGTGGACCGGTCGGGGTCGATGACCGACTCGATCGATTACGTGAAGTTTGAACTGAAGCGGTCGATCGGGGAGTTGGGGGAGGACTCCGAGTTCCACGTCATCTTCTATTCGTCCGGTCCGCCGGTCGAGATGCCGACGCGTCGGCTGGTTCCCGCGACCGAGCGCAACAAGGAGTTGGCCTTCGAGTTCATCGACGGTATCATCGCGCAGGGCGAGACGGACCCCTCGAAGGCCCTGGACCGCGCCTTCAGCGTGGGCCCGGAACTGGTGTATCTGCTGACCGACGGCGAGTTCGACAAGGCCATCGTCGACCGCGTCAAGCGATTGAACGCCGGCGGCGAGGTGACCGTCCACACCATCGGCTTCCTCTACCAGGTGGGCGAGAAGGTCCTGAAGCAGATTGCGAAACAGAACAATGGCAGTTACAAGTTTGTCTCCGAGGCGGACCTTGCGACGCTGGCCGAGTAACCTGGTTCGAGCGGCTCTCGTGACCGCGGGCGTGATGCTGCTGGCGACAGCCGCCGGCGCCGTGGACAAGGTGCGGACCTCCTCCGGCATCGGCTATCCGGGCGAGATCGTGGGCGTCAGCGGCAAGGGCCTGGAGATGAAGATAGGCCGCCGCAAGAACGTCGTCCCGTTCAGCGAGATCCAGAGCATCGCGTCCGACGATTACCCCAACCTGGAGCGCGCCGAGGCGCTCTACGTCAAGGGCGTCAAGGGCGATACGGAGGCCATGAAACAGGCCGCCGAACTCTACGACGACCTCCTCTCGAGCCGCTCGCCCGACTGGCTGCGGACCGTGGTCCAGTGGCGGATGTACGGCGTCTATGCCCAGTCGGGGCAGGTCCGGAAGGCGTTGGACGCCTATCTGGAGATGGCCGGGCAGATCCCCGAACTGGTCGCCGGGCTCGAGTTGCCCCAGCCGCAGGAGAGCCGGCACGAGGCGAACAAGGCGATGCTGAAGCGGGTCGAGCAGGTCCTGAACAAGGCGGCCGAGGCGCCTTACGCCGAGGCGCTGAAGAACTTCCGCGTCTCGCTCCTGCTGCTGGAGGGCGACGCGAAACAGGTCCTGGCCAGCGGCGTGCTGGATAAACTGATCGAAAGCCAGGATCCCAAGGTCCGCCTCAACGCCATGTTGAAGCGGCTGGAACTGCTCCTGGCGGTCGGGAAGAAGAAGGAGGCCGCCGACTGGTTCGACCGCATCAAGGCCGCCGACCTTCCGATTCACGCGGCGGACCTCGCCTATTGGAACGGCCGCATCCTGGAGGGCCAGGGCCGACCCGAGGCGGCGGCCCTGGCGTACATGCGGGTGCCGATCCTGTACGCCCAGCGCGACCGCGGCCGGACCGCCGAGGCGCTGTGGCGGGCCGGTAAGGCCCTGGAGGCCGCCGAGGCGCCGAAGGAGGAGGCCGTGGCGGTCTACCAGGAAGCGACGAACGATTATGGCGGCACAGCGGGTGCCGACCGGGCCCGGCGCGAACTGGCTCGCCTCGGGGCGAAGTAGCCCCGCCCGGATAGACGCCAGGCTTTGGGGGACGTTACGTTCAGGGGACTTTCGATGAGCAAGGAGTTCAGGCATATGCGCACACGACGGGCGGTCATCGTGGGGGTGGTCGCGGCAGCCGTCCTCTTCGCCGCGTGGTCAACCGCCATGGCGGGCGAGGGGGAGGCGGTCTCGCGGCGGACGGTCTTCGACATCATGAAGGTCGCGACCTTCGGCAAGGACCAGTTCAATCTCGTCAGTTTTATGGACATGATGGTGATTTATCTGTGCTCGATCGCGTCGGTGGCCCTGATCATCGAGCACGCCATCACGATCCGTCGGACGGTCATCGTGCCGGAACTGTCCGTGGCCCAGATCAAGACCATGTTCGACGAGCGGCGGTTCCGGGAGGCGCTGGAGTTCTGCCAGAACGACCCGTCGTTCGTCTCGGGCGTGATTCACGCCGGGCTGATCGAGGCGGCGAACGGCTACGAGGCCATGGAAAACGCCATGCAGGAGGCCGCCGACGAACGCACCGCCCGCCTCTACCGCAAGATCGAATGGCTGAACCTGCTGGGCAACCTCTCGCCGATGCTCGGCCTCCTGGGCACCGTCTGGGGCATGATTATGGCCTTCGGTGAAATCGAGGCCAAGGGCGGCAAGGCGGACCCGTCGGACCTGGCGGGCGGTATTCTGGTCGCCCTGTTCTCGACCTTCATGGGGCTGGTGGTGGCGATTCCGGCCCTGGCCGGCTACGGCATCTTCCGCAGCCGCATCGAACAGATGGCGATGGAGGCCGCCCTCGTGGCCGAGGAACTCCTCGCCAACTTCAAGCCGTCGGCCGGCGAGTAAGGACGCCTCGGACCCGGCGCCCCGTCAGGACGCCGGACCCGGGCGGACCGTGAAAGGAAGCAGGCCATGCCGCGTCAAAAGAAAGACCACGCGTCCACGGGGGCCGTCAGTTTCAACATGACCCCCATGATCGACATCGTCTTCAACCTGCTCATCTTCTTCATCCTGACCAGCCAGTTCTCGCAACTGGAAATCGAGCAGGTGACCCTGCCGCTCTCCATGGCCGCCGAAAACAAGGAAACCGACGAGTACCTGAACGTCGTCATCAACCTGACGAACCCGGATAACCCGCAGTGCGTCGTATCCGGCCAGCCGTACGACTACCTGGTCAGGGAGGAGCCCAACGAACTCACGAGGCTCCTGATGAGCCGGAAGGAACGGGCCGCCGGCCGACCGCTGAACGTGATCCTCCGGGCCGACGAGATGATCCCGTACGAGGCGGTCGCCAGCGTCATGCTGGCCGCCGGCCGCGCCGAGATCGAAGGCTGGTGGATTACGACCGACATCGCCGATCCGGAGGAGGTCCTCGACGAGAAGTAGGGGGCACCGATCCGCCCCGAGCCCCCTTTGCGGGCTCGGGGCGGCCAGAGACGTTCGCGAATCCAGGGAGCATCACATGGCCAGGGTGCAGAAGCATAGGCAGAGCGAGAAGATCCAGCCGCCCATGACCCCCATGATCGACATCGTCTTCCAGTTGCTGATCTTCTTCCTGCTGACGCCCTCCCAGTCCGGCGAGGGCTACCTCACGACCAATCTGCCGAGGACCTCCGGCCCGGTCCCCAAGAAGAAGCAGGTCACCGACATCCAGCGCGTCAAGATTGAACTCCGGGTGCCGGAGCACGACGACGAGGGCGTCGTCATCGTCCTGAACGACAGCCAGAATTTCGGCCGGAACTTCGAGGGCCTGCTGGCGGCCCTGCGGGGTCTTCGGGACCGCGGGCTGCCGCCCGACCACCCGGTCCTGATCTCGCCGTGGATGTCCTGTCGGCACAAGTGGGTCGTGCGGGCGTTCGATATGGCCGTCGCCGCACCCTTTACCGAGGTCCACTTTGTCGTGCCGTACATCTGACGCCGGGGGAGGGGCGCCGCCCGCTCCCGCCGGCAGAAGGGCGGTGGCATGAGACGGAGGCCGGGAACCCCGTCGAACACCAGGCTCCGGGGTCACGTGACCCCGATGATCGACGTCGTGTTCCTCCTGCTCATCGTCTTCCTGCTCATGCCCAGCGACGAGGGCCGGGCGTACCTGACGACGGGCCTCCCGGACCTGGGCGTCGGCGAGGGGGCACCGCCGGACTATATGCCCGTGGAGATCGAACTCCGCGTGCCCGAGGCGAATAAAGAGGGCGTGGCCATCGTCCTGAACCACCGGCGGGCCCTGGGGCGGGATTTCCGGGGCCTGCTGGCGGCGCTGGAGGACCTGAGGGCCCGCGGCCTGCCGGCAGAGCACCCGGTGCTGATCCGGCCCCAGTGGGCCTGCCGCCACAAGTGGGTCGTGCGGGCCTTCGACGTAGCCGTTGGCGCGCGGTTCGCGAACATCCAGTTCGCCGTCCCGGACCGCTGACCCGTACGGGCCGGCCCGGGCCCGGATGGGGGAAGGAGGACAGGCGGGTATTATGCGCAGGTTCGTGTCCATCGGGTTGCTGGCGCTTCTGGCGGTGGGGGTCGCAGGGGTCGACCTCGCCCGGGCCGCCACCGACGACGAGTTCTACCGCGGCCTGGAGCAGCGCGGGCTCCGAAGCCTCATGAAGGCCTACCTGGAGCAGGAGGGCGAGCAGGTGGCCCAACCCGGCGAGGAAGCGGCCGGGCCGCCCGGCGAGCGCGAGATGCGACTGGCCAGCCTGGCCCTCCAGCAGGTGCCCCAGGTCAAGAACCGCGCCGCTCGCGACAAGGCCTTCCAGCAGGCACGCCAGTTCTACGAGAAGGCCATCCAGGCACGCAAGAAGGCCCTGGAGGCCGTCCCCGCCGCCAAACTCAAAGAGCAGAACGAGGCGCGTCTTGCCCTGATTCAGGCCAGGCTCGCCCTGGCCAATATGATCTTCCAGCAGTGGATCAAGGACGACCTGGACCTCCTGGAGGTGACCCAGCGGTACGGGGGGGACCGCCAACGCGTCGTCCCGTTGCTTCACCAGGCGGTCGAGACCTACGCCAAGGTCGTTGAGGACGGCAACGCCTGGCTCTCGAACCTGACCATGCTCCCCGGCGACTACAGCCGCTTTGCCAACCTCAATAAACGCCGGCAGGTCAAGGACGCCATGAACCAGGCCAACTATTTCAGCGCCTGGGCGCTCTACTACCACGGCTGGCTGCTGCCGAAGGGTGAGGGGCCGGACAAGGGCTCGGAAAAGGCCGAGGGCCAAGGCAAGGGGGGTAAAGGCAAGGGGCCCCGCTCCCGCAAGGCCCTCCTCAACGATGCCATCACCGCCTTCATGCCGTTCGCCAACGACGACCGCGACCGCGTGGCCAACAAGTGGTACGCCAGGCTGGGGATCGGGATGGCCTACCGCGAACTGGGCCAGTACAAGAAGGCGCTTCAGCAGTTGGCGATGGTCAGTCCGCCCCCGCCGACCGGGGATCAGAAGCGCGGTCTGCCCTGGCAGCGGATCGTCCGCATGCGCACCGCCTACGAGCGGGCCCTGACCCAACTCGACATGGGCCAGTACGCCGAGGCCCGCAAGACCATTCAGGAGGTCCGGAAGCAATTCGGCGATGCCGTCCAGAAGACGCTTCACGGCCAGGCGATCCCCATTGTCGAGGCCGCCAGTTACATCAAGGAGGGCGAGAAGACGGGCAAGGAGGCCCTCAAGGACAAGGGCATCACCATCCTGAAGCAGTTCCACGAGCGGCCCAATCCCTGGCCGTTTGTCGTCCAGCGCGTCATGACGGGCCTGGTGGGCGAGTTGCCCCCCGGCGAGCAAACCCCGTTCCAACTCTGGATCACCGCCAACGATCTCATGGCCGAGGCCCGACGGACCGAGGACACCGAGACCATGAAGAAGGCCGCCGACCGATTCAAGGCGTACGCCGAAAAGGTCGGCCCGGAGGACCAGAATTACGTGACGGCCCTCTACAGCCAGGCCGCCGCCCTCATGCAGGTTGGCCGAAAGGCCGAGGCCGCCGCCCTCTTCCAGAAGGTGGCCGATTCGTTCCCCGACTATCGATATGCCGAGGACGCCGCCGGCTACGCGGTGAGCATGCGCGGCCAGGTGTACGAGAACGCCAAGACCGACGAAAACCGCCAGGCCTACGAGGACACCCTCGGATGGTTCGTCTCGACGTACCTCCAGACCGACCCCGACCAGCAGTACTATTACGCCCTCCTTCTCTACCGCGGCGGGAAGTACCTGAAGGCCGCGGATGCCTTCGGCCGCGTCCCGGAGGAGGCCGGAAACTACCCGGACTCCCGGTACTGGGTGGCCCTGTGCCACCTGGAGCACCTCCGCAACAAGGTCCTGGCCTCCAGGAACGCCCAACTCATCCTCAGCAAGGCGCGCGACGTGGCGCAGCGGCTGCTGGACTTCGCCCGGTACGCCTTCGAGGTACAGAACGTCCCGAAGATCTCCAAGGCCAAGAAGCAGCAACTCCTCCAGTGGGCCCGGTTCGCCTACATCAACGCCGCCGAGGTCTACCTGTACAACGAGGTGTCGCTGCCGGCCGACGCCCTGCCTATCCTCGAGGAGACCGAGAAGAAGTTCGACCTGGCCAAGGATGCCCGCGGGCGGGTCCTCAAACTCAAGATCGAGGCCTACCAGAAGAGCGGCCAACTCGACAAGGCCCAGAAGGAACTTGATGAGTTTCTCGCCGTGGCCGACCCCGAAGACGTCGGGCCCGTGCTTCGCGGGCTCTTCGCCGCCATGATCGATGACGTCCGGGACCTGATCAAGCGCGGCAAGAAGGACCTGGCTGCCAACAAGGTCGAGCAGGCCAAGGCCATCGGCGAGCGCTTCCTCCAATGGCTCGGCGACAGCGATGTGCCCAAGAAGGAGACCGAGATCGAGAGTGCCCGCTACGACCTCGCCGAACTCTACCTGGCCGTCGGCGATTACGAGCAGGCCCTACAGATTTACCAGGAAATCGGCGGCCCCAGGCCGGTTGAGACGGCCGAGGCCGAAGGAAACCCCCTGCCCGAGGACTGCATCTACGGCATGGCCCGGGCCTACGAAGGTCTCGGGGATAAAGCCGCCGGGACCGACGAGGCCAAATCCTATTACCAGCGGGCTCTCGAATTCTGGCGCGTCCTCCGAAACGTTGAGAACCTTAAAGAGGAGGACCGGTGGGAACGCGAGTACCACATCCTGAAATGCAACCTGGACCTCGGCCGCACCGAGGAGGTTAAGCAGGCCGTCAACGCCCTGAAGATCATGACCGACGGGCCCCTCGGCGGCAAGGATGCCCTTCGCCAGAGGCAGTTCCGCGAACTCGACGCCAAGGTCAATCAGTAAGCCCGTGCCACGCATGCCGCGCGGCAGGTCTCCCGGCCCGCCGCGCTTTGTGTTGTCATTCTGAGGGCCGAAGGCCCGAAGAATCTCGCCGTGGCTGTTGCCTTGTTGTCGTTCGCGCCCGGCGACCGCCGCTTGTAGCCTTTCCGCCGCCGCCCCTATAATGCCTTTGCCATGCACGACGTCCGTGCCCACATCACGACCTACGGCTGCCAGATGAACCGGCTCGACGCCGAACTCCTGGCCCACCGCCTCCGCGCCGCCGGCGCACGCGTCGTGGATGACCCCGACCGGGCCAACGTCCTCCTGTTCCTGACGTGCTCGGTTCGCGCCCACGCCGAGGACCGCCTGTTCTCGAACGTCGGCGCCCTGAAGGCCCGCAAACGCCGCGAGCCGAATCTGCTGATCGGGGTCCTCGGCTGCACGGCCCAGCAGTACGGCGAGCGCCTTCGCCGGCGGGCGCCCCTGGCGGACCTCGTCTGCGGTCCCGGCCGCCTGGCCGAGGTCCCCGCCCTGATTGACCGGGCCCGCCGCGACGGTTCGGCCGTGGCGCTCGACCCGCCGCGCCGCGCCCTTTCCGCGCGGCGGGGCTCCCGGCCCGCCGGGCATGAGGGCAAAGATTCCGCGCGGCGGGGCTCCCGGCCCGCCGGGCATGAGGGGGAAGCCCCTTGTTGCGATGCGGCTCCAAGCGCCGGCGGGGCCGAAGCCTTCGCTGCCTCCGACGCCGCCCTCGACGCCCTCGAACTCGCCCGCCCGCTGGGCGGCCCCTCGCCCGGCCACGCCTACGTCACCGTCATGCGCGGGTGCGACAACTTCTGCGCCTACTGTGTGGTGCCGAACGTTCGCGGCCCGGAACGGAGCCGGCCGCCGGTCTCCATCCTCCAGGAGGTCCGCCGGCTCGCCGGCCGGGGCGCCCGCCGGATCACCCTGCTCGGCCAGGCGGTCAACAAGTACCGTTTCGAGGAGGCCGGCCGCCGCTGGGACCTGGCGGACCTCCTGGCCGAGGTCGCCGAGACCGACGGCCTGGACCGGCTGACCTTCATCACGAACCACCCGGCGGCGATGACCGACCGGCTCGCCGACGCCTTCGCCCACCTGCCCGCCGTCTGCCCCTACCTGCACATGCCCGCCCAGGCGGGGTCCGACGCCGTCCTCCGCCGCATGAACCGGGGCTACACGCGCGGCCAGTACGAGGACCGCGTGGCGAGGGTCCGCCAGGCCCGGCCCGACGTGGCGGTCGTCTCGGACTTTATCGTGGGATTCCCCGGCGAGACGGAGGCGGACTTCGAGGCCACGTGCGACCTCGCGCGCCGCACCCGTTTCGCGGGCGGGTTTGTCTTCAAGTACTCGCCCCGGCCGGGCACCGTGGCCGCGGACCGCTATGCCGACGATGTGCCCGCCGACGAGAAGCGCCGCCGCCATCGGATTCTGCTGGACCTGGTCCAGAGGGGTGCCGCCGAGCAGAACCGCACGCTGGTCGGCCGGACGGTTCCGGTCTTCGTCGAAGGCCGAAGCCCGAACCCGCACCTGGACGCCGGGAAAGGTGAGGCGGGCGGGCTGGCGGATGAGCCTGGGCGGGGCGGGTCGGAGCCTGTCCCGAGCGAAGCCGAGGGGCACCCGCCGCGCTCGCCGGGGAACGAGACGTGTGGCCCGGCCCATACGGGCCGGGACGCCCCAGAAGGCAGCGCGGTGGGTGCGGAGACCCACCGCGCGGAAAGTAGGCCGGGCAGCATCCAACTCCGCGGACGCACCCCGGCGGGTCGCATCGTGGTCTTCGAGGGTCCGGCAGACTTGGCGGGCGAGATCGTCCCCGTGCGTATCACCCGCGCCGCCGCGCTGACCTTGTTCGGCTCGGCAGGCTGAAGATGACCGCGGAGGCCAGCAGGCACGCCCCGGCCACGAGGGCGCCCAGCCGCCAGGGCTGGTCGGCCCACGGCGCCAGCAGCGCGATGACCGGCGGCATCTGCCATCGAAGGACGGTCTCCGCCGGGTCCCGGGGGCCGGACGCCGCGGGGCCGGGCAGCGGCGTCTCGCCCGGCCGGACGATCTTCAGGTCGTGCCGGACCACCCGCTCGGTGTACGCCGGGTCCGACTCCAGGGCCTGGGCCGTGGCCGACAGCCGGGCGTGGGTTCGGCGGAGCGACTCGACCTCTGCCTCCATGACCTGGCAGTGATGTTCGATGCGGATGCGGCGGCGGGCCTCCGGCCCCAGGACCGCCAGCGCCACCAGCCCCACGCCCACCAGGCACATCGGCCAGTAGGCCCACGGACTGCCGAGGGCGCGGCTCAGCCATTCCAGTCCGCTTGAGCCTGTGGCACGAAGGGCTCCTTGTTTCCGCGTGGTGGCCTTTCCAGGCCACCACGCTCGGCGCAGGGGGCTCGCGCCGGCCTGGGAAGGCCGCCGCGCGGTTCGTGAAACAGGTCCGCTTACGCGTTCGTGCACGGTGCAGCCCCGTAGACGGCGGCGTCTCCCAGGTCCTCTTCGATGCGAAGCAGCCGGTTATACTTGGCCACCCGTTCGCCCCGGCAGGGGGCGCCCGCCTTGATCTGCCCGCAGCCGATGGCCACCGCCAGGTCGGCGATGGTCGTGTCGGCGGTCTCGCCGGACCGGTGGCTGACCACGGCGGTGTACCCGGCCCGGTGGGCGGTCTCGACCGCCGAGCGCGTCTCGGTCAGCGTCCCCACCTGGTTCGGCTTTACCAGGATGCTGTTGGCCACCCCCTCCTGGATACCCCGGGCGAGGCGCCGTGCATTGGTCACGAACAGGTCGTCGCCGACGAGTTGGACCGACGCGCCGAGCCGCTGCGTCAGCCGCCGCCAGCCGTCCCAGTCGTCCTGGGCCAGGCCGTCCTCGATGCTGCGGATGGGGTAGCGGCCGGTCCAGTCGGCCAGGAGGTCGATCATCTCATCGGCCGAGAGGATGCGGTCCTCGCTGGCGAGTGTGTACTTGCCGCCGGCGTAGAACTCGCTGGAGGCGGGGTCGATGGTCAGGGCCAGGTCCGTGCCCGGCTCGTAGCCGCCCCTTTCGATGGCCTCGACCACCAGCCGGAGCGCCTCCTCGTTGCCGTCGGCCAGCGGCGGGGCAAAGCCGCCCTCGTCGCCCACGGCCGTCGGGTAGTCCTTCTCCGCCAGGACGGCCGTCAGGGCGTGGTACGTCTCGACGACCCGTCGCAGCCCCTCGGCGAAGGAGGGCGCGCCCACCGGCATGACCATCACCTCCTGGAGGTCGATGTTCCACCCGGCGTGGGCGCCGCCGTTCAGAATGTTGCACATCGGCACGGGCAGCGTGCGGGCCGTCGGGCCGCCCAGGTACGCATACAGCGGCAGTCCGGCCTGCCGGGCGGCCGCCCGGGCCGTGGCCAGGCTGACGGCCAGGAGGGCGTTGGCGCCCAGGTTCGTCTTGTTCGGCGAGGAGTCCAGGGCGATGAGGGTCTCGTCGACGGCCGCCTGTCGGCGGGCGTCCATCCCCTCGACCTTCGGGCCGATGAGCATCCGGATGTTCTTGACGGCCTTTCGGACGCCCTTGCCCAGGTAGCGCCGGGGCTCGCGGTCCCGCAGTTCGATGGCCTCGTGCTGACCGGTCGAGGCCCCGCTGGGGACGGCCGCCGCGGCGACGGCGCCGCCGGCGAGTTCGACCTCCGCCTCGACGGTGGGCATGGCCCGCGAGTCGAGAATCTCGCGGGCCCGGACGGCGCAAATCGCAAACGGCTGCACGCGAAGCGCTCCCTGCGCAAAGTCGGCTGGTGCGGCGCGACCGGCCGGTCCGTGCGGAGCATAGGCCGAGCCGGCCGCGCTGCCTCGTGTGAATGCGGTATCGTCCCCCCGCTCACGAAGGAACTCGTCCCTTTTATCGGACGTTTCCGCGTCTCTACTTCACTGCAACGCGGGCGGAGGGGCAAGGTTTTTCCGATCCCGCACCGGTGAAGGGGCTAATCGGGATGGGGAAAGTCTTGCGCGGTCGGTCTCTGCACCGACCGCGCTTACCGGCCAGACGACGCGGCGGGTCGGGAGACCCGCCGCGGTGGACGATGGCCGCAAGATTCGAATTCACGCGTGGTAGCCTGGTCCATACGGAGGCGTATGCCGAAGGCCGCCACGCGGGAGTCGGGCCCGCGGTCGCCGGGCATAAGGCCCGGCGCTACAGCACGGCCGCCGGCTTGGCGCGACACCGCCGCCGCCCTTTCCCGTTTAACGCTCCGGGTCCAGGACCATGTCGGGAGGGCACCATGGGCACAGGCGCACCCGGACGGAGGTTATGGGCAGGGTTGGCGGCGGCGCTGGTGGCGGTCTCGGTAGCGGGGGGAAGACCGGCCGCGGCCGGGCCGGACGCCGGCGCCCGCCACGCCATCCTGAAGACGCTGCGTCGCGGCCATCCGCGGGTGCTGCTGACGCCCGAGACGCTCGAGACCCTCCGGCGGGCGGTCCGTCCGGGCGGGCCCCGGCACGAGGTGTTCCGCGCGGTCCGGCGCGACGCCGACCGCCTGCTCGAGCGCCGCGGCACCGTCGAGTACAAGATCGTCGGTCCGCGCCTGCTCACCCAGAGCCGGCGATGCCTGAGCCGCGTCCAGACCCTCGGCCTGGCGTACCTGCTGACGGGCGAGGCCAAGTATGCCGAGCGGGCCTGGCGGGAACTGGAGGCCGCCGCCGGCTTCCCCGACTGGAACCCGTCCCACTTTCTCGATACGGCCGAGATGTCGTGCGCCTTCGGCATCGGCTACGACTGGCTCTACCACTGGATGGACGAGGCCAAGCGGCGGACGGTCCGGCGGGCCCTGCTCGCGAAGGGCCTGGCGCCCGGCCTGGACGCCTATCGCGGCAAAGGGCGCCGGAACTGGTGGACCCGGTCCCGGCACAACTGGAGCCAGGTCTGCAACGGCGGCCTGGCCGTGGGGGCACTGGCCGTCGCCGACGAGGCGCCGGAGGTGGCCGCCGAGATCCTGACCTCCGGCCTCAAGGCGGTGGCCGGCGCGATGAAAAACTTCGGCCCGGACGGCTCCTGGAACGAGGGCCCCGGCTACTGGGGCTACACCCTGCGGTACACGTCGAACTACATGGCGGCGCTTCAGTCGGCCCTGGGCACGATGCACGGCTTGGAGAAGACCGACGGCCTGGACGAGGCCGGCACGTTCCGCGTCTACTTCGTCGGGCCGACGAACCGGACGTTCAACTTCGCCGACGCCCACGACGGCGCCGGCTCGCGCGCGTCGATGTTCTGGCTTGCCCGCGTCTACGACGAGCCGGTTTACGCATGGCACCATCGGCAGCGGATGCGCGCCGAGGCGAAGGACGTCCTCTGGTACGTCGGCGAGGGGCGGGGCCCGAAGGCCGCCGGGTGGCCGCTGCACAAGCACTTCCGCCGGGACCACGTCGTCTTCTTCCGCAGCGCGTGGCAGGACCCGGACGCCCTGTGGGTCGGGTTCAAGGGCGGCGACAACCGGGCCAACCACAGCCACCTGGACCTGGGCTCGTTCGTCCTGGAGGCCCTTGGCGTCCGCTGGGCCGTGGACCTGGGGTCCGACAACTACAACCTGCCGGGGTACTTCGGCGGGAAGCGGTGGACGTACTACCGCCTGCGGACCGAGTCGCACAACACGCTCGTCATCGACGGCGAGAACCAGTCGCCGAAGGCCGAGGCGCCGGTCGCGGCGTTCCGCGGCGACGCCGACGACGCCCGGGCCGTCGTGGACCTCTCGGCGGCGTACCCGATGTGCCGGCGCGTCCTCCGCGGCGTGGCGATGCTCCAGCGCCGCGTCGTCCTCGTCCAGGACGAGGTCGAGGCGGGGGAACCGGTCGAGGTCCTGTGGGGGATGGTCACCCGGGCCGAGCCGACGATCGAAGGCGGCCGGGTGGTCCTGACGCGGAAGGGCAAGCGTCTCTACGGGCGGGTGCTGGCGCCGGAGGGGGCGCGGTTCGATACGGTCTCGGCCAATCCGCCGAAGCCGCAGCGGCAGCAGCCCGACGCGGTGAAACTGGTGGTCCGCCTGCCGGGAACGGGCCGCCGGGTCGGGGTGGCGGTGGCGTTCTCGCCGGAGGCCGACGCCCTCGGCGGCATCGAGATCCAGACGCTGAAGGCGTGGGGGACAAAGGAGAAGTAAGTTGCGCTCCCATTCCGCGAGTGCCACGGTTTGCTTGTCAAACCGTGTTCTCCGATCGGCAGGCACCGGTTGACAAGCAATCGGTGGCACCTGCCCGGGTTTGCCGAGGCGAAATGATTTGCTTGCGCCCCCCGGCTGCGCTATAATCCGGGCCGTGTCCTGGAGGACTCCGTAGGAGACGCCTCGACGGGAGGGAGGACCTGTGATGACGATGCAATCCACGCCGTTCTGGCGGCGGTTGGGTCTCGTGATGCTGGCGGCCGGCCTGGTGGCCCTGGGCGGCTGCAAGACGACCCCGCCCGAGGAGGGCGAACCGGAAGAAGGCGAGGAACCGGCGCCCGCCGTCACCGGCCCGTATGCCGATCTCGTCAAACTCCTGCCCGGCGCCGCCGACATGACCAACTGGACCCCGGAGGGCGACGTGCAGGTATTCGCCCCGTCGGCCGACCCGGACACCGGCGTGGCGGCCCTGGAGAGCGACCTGGGCCAGGCGGCCTCGGCCTTTCGGGCGTACGAGTACGTGGCCTCGGCCAAGCGGACGTATGTCCGAGGTCAGACGGGCCAGACCGTGACCCTGCGGGTCGTCAAGATGAAGACGCCGTCGGAGGCGTTCGGCCTCTTCAGCGTCCGGGCCGACGGCGACCAGTATCCGATGGTGGGCCTGCGGGCGCGGATGGACCGGGGGTCGCTCGGCTTCGTCAAGGGGTCTTATTTCGTCATGGTCGAGTACAAGGGGTCGGGCGACGGCACGTCCGCCCTGATGGAGTTCGGCCGGTGGGTGGCGGACCAGATTCCCTCGCCCGGCTACGGGCCGGCGCTGCTGGAGACGTTCCCGCTGGGCGCGGTCCAGGGCGAGCGGTACTACCTGCACCGGTTTGAGACGCTGGCCTCGCTTCCCTTCGTGCCGACGGGCGACCCCACCACGATGGCCCGCATGCTCGACCTCGGGGCCGAGACCGACGTGGCCATCATGGGCTACCCCACGACCCGCGAGGGCGTGACCAACCACCTGTTCGTCATCCGCTATCCCACGAGCGTGGATGCCAGCGCGGCCTACACGGCCTACAAGGGATACCTGGACAAGAGCACGAACCCGGCCGAGCAGAACGTGGCGGTGGCCCCGCCGGTGGGCACCTACCTGGCCGGCACGTTCAACGCCGAGGAAAACTCGATCAACGACCGGCTGGCGAGACTCCTGGACAACCTCGGCGGGTGAGACGCCGGGCCCCCGGCGGATGCCGTACCGACGCGCGCAACCCGCGCGGCGGCCTTTGGCCTACGCCTCCGTATGGACCGGGCCGCCGCGACGCGCGGCATTCGTTGGAGCGTGGCGGCCTGGGAAGGCCGCCACGCGGGACGGCCCCGCGGGTGCGGCGGGGTCAGGTCCCTTTGCCGGCACGTCCGGCCGACCTCGACGGCGGAATATGCTTGCCTTCCGCGCGAGGTCGGTTTACACTCACCGCTTACTCAAGGCGGCCTTCGGGCCGCTTCTTCGTGTGGCAGGTGTTCGCGAGGTGGGAGGGGGTACAGCGTGGCCCAGAACTTTGCCGACCGATGCCTCGACGCGATCGAGGAGAAGCAGACCCCGCTGTGCGTGGGGCTCGACCCGAAGTACGAGCGGCTGCCGAAGCAGATCCGGGAGATCGCCTCCAAATCGCCCGGCCGGCTGAGCGAGCAGGCCGCCGCCGCCAGGGAGTTCTGCCAGAGCGTCATCGACGTCGTCTCGGGCCAGGTGCCCTGTGTCAAGGTGCAGAGCGCCTCGTTCGAGCGGGCGGGCCCGTACGGCATGTGCGCGTATTTCGACGTGGTCGACTACGCCCACGAGAACGGGCTGGTGGTCATCGGCGACGTGAAGCGGGCCGACATCGGCGCCACGGCCGACGCCTACGCCGCCGCGCACCTCGAGGAGGTCTTCATCGGCGAGGGCGACGCCGAGCACACCGTCAGCGTCGACGCCGTCACGGTCAATCCCTATTTCGGCGTCGACGGCGTCCAGCCGTTCGTCGAGGTGGCGAAGGCGAACGGGCAGGGCGTGTTCGTGGTGGTGCGGACGACAAACCCGTCGGCCGGCGAGTTCCAGGACGTCCGCGACGAGGAGGGCCGACGCCTCTTCGAGCGCGTCGCCGAGAAGGTCAACGACTGGGCCAACCAGGCGGGGTGTGTCGGCGATTCGGGGTACAGCCTCGTCGGCGCGGTCGTGCCCGCCACCTACCCGGACGACACCCGCCTGCTTCGCGACCTGATGCCGAACAGCCTTCTGCTGGCGCCCGGCGTGGGCGTGCAGGGCGGCACGATGGCCGACGCCGCCCTCGCCTTTCACAGCGACGGCTGGGGCGCGATCGTCACTTGCTCCCGCAGCATCATCTACGCGTGGGAGCAGGAACAGTACGCGCACCTGGGCGAGGTGAACTGGGAGGACGCCATCGAGGTGGCCGTGCTCGACGCCAAGGCCGCCCTGGCCGAGGCCCTGGCCCGCCGGGCCGCCACGGCCTGAGGTCCCCCGGCGCCGTCCGGGCCGCCGCCCGGAGACCGCGTCGCGTCACCATGCGAACCCGGTTGGACGGAGGGATGGACGCACCCCGTAAAGCACCGGTCTCGGGTCTGCCGGGGGCCGGTTCCGGGCGCTACCGCGACCGGGCCGTGACCGTCATGGGGCTCGGTCTGTTCGGCGGCGGCGTGGGGGCCGCCCGGTACCTGGCCCGGTGCGGCGCCCGCGTGACGGTCACCGACCTGAAGGACCGCGGCGCCCTGGCGCCGAGCGTAGCCGCGCTGGAAGGGGTACCCGTGACGCTCCATCTGGGGGGGCACCGGGAGGCCGATTTCACCGGGGCCGACGTCCTGGTCGTCAACCCCGCCGTCCCCCCATCCTCGCCGTACCTGGCCAGGGCCCGCGAGGCGGGGGCCGAGATCACCGCCGAGATGAACCTCTTTGTGGAGGCGTGCCCGGCGCCCATCGTGGGCGTGACGGGGTCGAGCGGCAAGAGCACGACGACCGCGCTGCTGGGGGCGATGCTGGGCCGCCGGCGCCCCACCCGCGTGGGCGGGAACATCGGCAAGAGCCTCCTGGAGGAACTCGACGCCATTCGCCCCGACGAGGTCGTCGTCCTGGAGATGTCGAGTTTCCAACTCCAGGCCCTCGCTCCCCTGGGGTGGAGCCCCCGCGTGGCTGTCGTCACGAACCTCAGCCCGAATCACCTCGACCGCCACGGCACCATGGACGCGTACATCGCCGCCAAGAAGACCATCCTGCGGTTCCAGGCCGCCGACGACCTGGCGGTCCTGGGCGCCGACGACCCGGAAGTCCGCACCTGGGCCGACGCCGCCCCGGGGCGCGTGGCGTTCTTCTCGCTGGAGGGGCCGGTGGAGGCGGGCGTCTTCGCCGACGGCCGGGAGGCCGTCTTCCGCCTCGGCGGCCCGGAGGAGCGCGTCCCGCTGGCCGGCGCGATGCGGCTTCGCGGCCGGCACAACCTGGCCAACGCGCTGGCGGCCGCAGCGGCGGCCCGGCACCTGGGCGCGGGCCCGGCCGAGATCGCGGCGGCCGCCGCCGCCGTCCAGCCTTTGCCGCACCGGCTCCAGCCGGTGGGCGACGTCGACGGCGTGACGTTTATCGATGACTCAAAGGCCACGACGCCGCAGGCGGCAGTGGCGGCCATGGAGGCCTTTGCCGAGCCCCTCATCCTGATCGCGGGCGGCTACGACAAGCACCTGGATCCGGGGCCGATGGTCGAGGCCGTCCGCCGGCGGGCCCGCGGCGTGGTGCTGATCGGCGAGACCGCTCCGGCCCTGGCCGAGGCGATCGGCGCCGGCGGTCCGCGCCTCGAGCGGGCCCCCGACCTGCCGTCGGCCGTCCGGCGGGCGGCGCGGATGGCCGAGCCCGGGGGCGTGGTCCTCCTGGCGCCCGGCCACGCCAGTTGGGACATGTTCGAGAACTACGAGCAGCGCGGGGAGGCGTTCCGACTGGCCGTCCGGCGCCTGGGCGGGAAAGGGTCGCCCTGATGGATCTCCTCCGACGCTTTGCCGAAGCCGCGCACCGCGGGCACGAGTATCGCCCGACGACGTTCTGGTCGTGGAACGACCGGCTGGACGGGGAGGCGGTCCGCCGACAGATCCGCGAGATGGCCCGCGGTGGCCTGGGCGGCCACTTCATGCAGGCCCGCCGGGGGCTCCGGACCGACTACCTCGGCCCCGAGTGGATGGAGGCCGTCCGCGCCGCCATCGACGAAGGCGCCCACACCGGCGTCACGCCCTGGCTGTACGACGAGTACACCTGGCCGAGCGGGTCCTGCGCCGGCCGCGTCTACACCGGCCGCGACGCCTTTCGCCAGAAGTACCTCGTGGTCGAGGAAATCGTCAGCCCGTCCTGGGAACCGTCCGAGAACACCGTGGCGGTGTTCGTCGCCAGGAAGGCCGGCCGGGGCCGGTACACGGCGTTCCGCCGGGCCGCGCAGCCGCGGATGGTCTGCGGCAAGGCGCCCGCCGAGGACGAGGCATTTCTGCACTTCGTGTGCCGCACGGGCGAGAGCGTCGACGTCTTCAGCCGCGACGCCGCCCAGGAGTTCCTCAAGCAGACCTACGAGCGGTACCAGGCGACGGTGGGCGGGGAGTTCGGCCGGACCATCCCCGGCGTCTTTACCGACGAGCCCCAGTACGCCGGCGCCGGGCACCGCGTGCCCTGGTCGCCGCACCTGGTCCGGTACTTCCAGCGGTCGTGCGATTACGATTTGCTCGACCACCTGCCGGAGTTGTTCTACCCTGTCGGCCCGTACCGCAAGACGCGGTTCGACTTCTTCGAGACGGTCACGCGGCTGTTTCTGCTGGCGTGGACGATGCCCATCTACCAGTGGTGCGACCGGCACCACCTGCGTCTGACCGGCCACCTGATGGGCGAGGACACGATGCTGGAGCAGATTCAGTGGGTCGGCGCCGCCATGCCGCACTACGAGTACATGCACGTGCCGGGGGTGGACCTGCTGGGCCGGCGGCCGCCCGGCCCGCTCCTGGTGAAGCAGGCGGCAAGCGTGGCGGCGCAGTTCGGCCGGGAACGTGTCCTCGGCGAGTCGTTCGGCGGCAGCGGGTGGAGCCTGACACTGGACGACATGCGGTTCCTGGCCGAGTGGCAGGTCGTCCTGGGCGTCAACCTGCTGTGCACGCACCTGGCGGCGCTGTCGCTGCGGGGGCTGCGCAAGCGCGACTACCCGCCCAGCCTCCACTATCATCAGCCCTGGTGGCCGTATTATCACCTCTGGAACGAGTACATGGCGGCGTTGGCGGCGGTGCTGACGGCCGGCACGCCCCAGGTCGGCGTCCTGGTCATCCACCCCATCGCCAGCGCCTGGGCCGAGTACAGCCCGCTTGACCACGGGCCGGCCGAGGCCCTCGACCGCGCCCTGGCCCGCCTGGTGGAGTTCCTGCTCGGCGCGCACGTGGATTTTCACTTCGGCGACGAACTCGTGCTGGAACGGCAGGCCAGCGTGGCCAAGGGGCACGTGAAGGTCGGCCCCTGCCGGTACCATACCGTGATCGTGCCGGAGGCCACGAACCTTCGCCGGAGCACCCTGACGCTGCTGAAGCGGCTGAAGCGGTCGGGCGGCACGATCCTGTTTGCCGGCCGGGTGCCCGAGTTGGTCGACGGCGAGACCTCGAGGGCCCCGGCCGACCTGGCCAAGGGGTGCACCCGGGCCGACGCCGGGAGCCGGCAGGGCCGCGCCGCCCTCCGCCGGGCCCTGAAGCCCCGTCTCCAGGTCGTCAACTCCAGCGGCAAGGACGCGACGTCGGTGCTGGCCCAGTGGCGGCGGGTGGACGAGGACCACGTCTTCTTCTTCCTGAACACCGACGCGAAGCGGGCGGTGCGCGGGCGGCTCCGGCTGCCGGTCTCGGGCACGCCGCTGGTGCTCGACCCGGCCACGGGCGAGTACTGGCCCACCAAGGCCCGGGCCCGGAAGACGGGGATGACCGTGTCGCATACGTTCCCCCCGCGGGCGAGCCTGCTGCTGGTGGTCCGGCCCAAGGATGCCCCCGAGGCGTTGGTGGGCCGTCGGGCGAAGCGGCCGGGCCGCCGGCACGTCCTGCGGGGCCGGTGGCGAATCCGCCGGCTCGACCCGAACGTCCTGGTGCTCGACACGGCCCGGTGGCGGACCGACGAGGAGGACTACTCCGACCCGATGCCCGTCCTCGACGTCGAGCAGGAGTTGCTGCGCCGGGACAGGCAGCAGCCGGTCACCCTCCGGTTCGAGTTCCAGTGCGACGTGTCGGACCTGGACGGCCGGCGCTTCGGCCTGGTCCTGGAGGAGCCGGAGGCCCACGAGATGTGGTACAATGGCATGCGGACCCCTCTGGGGAAGGCCCAGCCGTACTGGGACGCCGCCTTCCGCCGTGTCGACGTGACGCGGTACGTGCGGCCGGGGCGGAACGTGATTGAGTTGCGCCGACCGTGGTTGGTGGACCCGCGCCGGCGAGAGGTGCTGATGGGCCGCGCCGGCGGATGGGCCGTCCGGACCGTCGCCCCCGATACCGAACTGGAGGCCGTCTACCTGGTGGGCGACTTCGCCGTCGAGTTTCCCGACGGCACCCGCCAGGGGAACCTCGGCAGCCGGTGGATGCGGGGTCGGCCGAGGCTCGTCGACGAGCCCGACCGCCTGACCGGCACCGACCTGATCCGGGCGGGCTATCCGTTCTTCACCGGCCGTCTCGTCCTGGAGCGCGAGGTCACCCTCAAGCACGCGCCCCGCGAGGGCGCCGTGCTCGAGGTGCCGTCGTTCACGGCGATGACCGCCACGGTGGTCGTCAACGGTCACGAGGCCGGCACCGTCTGGCAGTGCCCCGGCGAGGTATCGGTCGACGGGCTCCTTGAGAAGGGGCGGAACCACGTGGCCGTCATCCTGACGACCGGCCTGAGGAACCTGCTCGGCCCCCATCATCACGAGGAGGGCGAACTGGCGTGGGTCCCGCCGCAGGCGTTTGCCTGTCGGCACGGTTGGATGGCGCGCGGGCCCGCCCATCGGTGCGTCCCCGAGGCGTACAACGTGGTCAATTTCGGGCTGGACGCCGAGCCCGTGCTTCGGTACTAATATGCGTAGGTTGCGCCGCCCGGTCCGGATGGGGGTTGAACGGACCGGCTGCGGCGTGGGGGCGCGGCGTTCCGGGGCCGGATTCGGTGAAGGCGGGGCGGAGGGTCGGCCGATGCATGATGGGGAGCGCCGCGGGCGGGGCGGGACCAGTCTCGGACCTGCCCCCGCCGAGCCTGAAGCCACAACCACACTTCCGGTTGACACGGATTAGGCGACCGGTACAATGGTGCCGTCAGCCACGCCGGCGGCGTGGATGCGGCTTCGGGCGGGCGGCCGCTTGCGGCGGGCAGGCGAGCGGTTGCGGCGTCGGCCTCCGATAAACGGTGCCGGCCACCGCCTGTAAGGACCCAGCGCGAGAGAAGCGAGGTGCGAGGCATGGGCCAACGCATACGGACTCAGGCGATAGCCGTTGCCGCCGTGGTGGGGCTGCTCGTGTCGGGGTGCGGGCAGAACGAACTCGGCCGATATACCGGCTACCGCGGCAACATGTGGGTCGTCAAGGACCCCAAGCGGGTCCGCAACAAGATCGTCAAGAGCGAGAACTACTGGATTCAGAAGGAGGTCGAGCCGGAGGAGGAGTTCCCCGGCCCGACCCCGGACGACCTTGAGGCCCCCGAAGAGGATTACATCCTGGGTCCCGGCGACCTGATCGACATCACGGTCTTCGAACTCATGCAGCCCGGACAGCCGTACGTCACCCGCCAGCGCGTGAGCCAGAGCGGCCGGATCACGTTCCCGTATCTCGGCACGGTCAAGTGCGCGGGCCTGACGACGCACGGATTGGAGGAAAAGGTCTCCGACCTCCTCGAACCGGATTACCTGGTGGACCCGCAGGCCACGGTGTTCGTGGCGGAGTACCGGAACCTGAGCGTCTCGGTCCTGAACGGGGTGGCCCGGCCGGGCCTTTACCCGATGAGCAAACAGGAGATGACGCTGCTGGAACTGGTGGCGATGGCGGGCGGTATGCTCCAGTTGACCGAGGACTACGGGTACGTCATCCGCGAGTACGCCCCGGACGAGGCGGACCTGTTGATGCTGGAAGGCGGTACGCCGCCGCCCGAAGCCGGGGAGGCCGGCGAGACGGAGCCGCCACCGGAGGCCGGTGCGCCGGCCGAGCCCGCCGCCGAACCTGAGCCGGCCGCTGAACCTGAGCCGGCTGCCGAACCCAAGCCTGCCGAGCCGTCCGAGACACCTCCCGCCGGGAGCGGCACGGGCGCCGAGACCGGCCCGGCGCCGGGGTCGGTGGCGCCGAAGCCGGCGGCGAGCGAGTCCTCGACCGGCGGGGCGACGCCCGATTCGCCCGACCCGGAGGCGGTCCGCAGCCTGCTGGAACAGATGGCCGAGGGCCGGGTGCCCGAGATTCGCGAGATCGAGGCGGCCGAGGTCCGGCTGCCGGCCCGCGCCGCCGGCGCCCTGGCGGCCGCCGAACCGCCCGACGCCCCCGCGCCGGCGGGCGACGAGAAGGAACTCGGCCGGTGGATCTGGTCGGACGGTCAATGGATTGAGGTCAAGCCGAAGGAAACAGAGCCGCCTGAGACCCCCACCGAGAAGCCGCCTGCCGAGAAGCCGCCTGCCGAGAAGCCGCCTGCCGAGAAGCCGCCCACGGAACCCGCCGAACCGGAAGGCCCTGCGGCGCCCGAGACCGAGCCGGTCCGGCTGGCCGAGACCGAGCCGCCGCCGGAAGCGCCCACGCCGGACGAGTCCCGCCTGGCGCTGGAGCAGAAATTGCGCCGGCTGGGCGTGGTCCAGGGGAGCGGGCAGTTGCGGCGGATCATCCGGTTCGACGTGGAGGCCCTCCAGGCCGGCGACCCCACGCAGAACGTCGTCCTGCGCGACGGCGACATCGTGACGATCCCCTCGCCGCCGATCGGCGATTTCTACATGGCCGGCGAGGTGGCCCGGCCGGGCGTCTACAGCCTGACCGGCCGCAAGATCACGCTGCTCCAGGCGGTGGCGGCGGCCGGGGGGCTGACGGCCGTCGCCGTCCCGTGGCGGACCGAACTGGTCCGCCGCATCTCGGAGGAGGAGGAGGAGATTATCTACGTGGACCTCGGGAAGGTCTCGCGCGGCGAGGCGCCGGATTTCTACATCCAGCCGGAAGACCAGATCCGCGTCGGAACCGACCAGGGCGCCGTCTACAACGCGGTGCTGCGCAACGCCTTCCGGGCCACGTACGGCCTCGGGTTCGTGTACGATATGAATTATGCGGACTTCTACCCGTGGACCGATTACGTGAACCCCATATTCGACACGCCATTCTAAGGCTACTTTGTCAACGCTTACCAACCGACAACGACGCTATCGCGGTGGGCCGTCTTGCCCACCGCGCGGTGCCCACGACGGGGCACCGCGCCACGGCCTTTGTGGATGATGGCGAAGTTGACAAAGTAGCCCTAAGCGGGTTTGGAGGCGGTTGACGCGGTCGAATGTTGCGCCGGCGGCCCCGGGGCGGGGCGTTGGGCTGGGCCGTGCCCGGGCTCACCGCGCATCCGCCGCGCTACGCCTGGACAGATCATACCCGAACGCGCTTCGGGGCGGGGCGCGTCCCTGATCCGTGTCGGCCGGACCGGGCCGGCCCGCGGTTGCTTCGGAGAGGATCCTATTGGCTGATGGTCAGACGGTGATGTCCAATACGGCCGGCGGGACCGGTCCGGGGCACCCTGCACGGGAGTGGGACTGGAACCGCCTGCTGACCCCTCGCGTCGTCTTCCTGATGCTGCCCGTGGCGGGTCTGCTGCTGGTGTCGTACGGCTATCCGCTGATGCGGTGGGAGGTGATGTGGCGGAACGAGGATGAGTGGAGCCACGGGTACCTCATCCCGCTGCTGGCGGTGGTCATCGCGCATTTCCGGCTGAAGGAGCGGGTCCCCTCCCGCATCGTGCCCTGCGTGTGGGGGCTGCCGCTCATCCTGGCCGGCAGTGTCATCCGGCTGTGGTCCCGGACGATGTGGTTCGGTTATCCGGGCGACGCATCGTTCCTGCTGGTGGCGGCCGGGGTGGTTCTCCTGCTTCTGGGGTGGGAGGTGTTCAAGGCCGTCTGGGTCTCGGTGGCGTACCTGGTGTTGATGATCCCCTTGAGTACGAAGTACTACGAGGGGGTGGCGCTGCCGCTTCAGAAGGTTGCGGCCGCGGGCGCCGAACAGATTCTCTCGTTGCTCGGCATGGCCGTGGTGCGGCAGAAGACCGTCCTGGAGTTGGTCAGCGGCCGGATCAACGTGGCGGAGGCGTGCAGCGGGCTTCGGCTGCTGATGGCCTTCGTGGCCCTGGGCGTGCTGATGGCGTTCATGTATCGACGGTCGCTGTGGGAACGCGTCGTCATCATGGCCTCGAGCATCCCGATCGCGGTCTTCTGCAACGTGATCCGCGTGACGCTGATGGGGGTCTCGAGCAACTGGCTGTATGCGGAAGCCCAGCGGGTGGCCCAGGGCGGCGCGACGTGGAGCGCCTACGCCCCGCAGTTTACCGCGTGGTCGGGGACCTCGTGGTTGGGCTTTATCCTGCTCTGCGGGGGCGTGTTCTTCCTGGTGATGCGGGGCGACACGGGGGCCCTTGGCCGGATTCTGACCCCGTGGCGGGCGGCGGGCCTGGGCATCCTCGGCGTCCTTCTTGTGGTGCTGACCTCGGGATTGGAGATCGGCTACGAGACGCCGGCCCGGTTGGAGGAGGTTCGCCAGATCGTGCTGAACCCCGACAGCGGGCCGCACCAGGCCTTCGGCTTCGCGATGCTTGGCCTGGCGTTCGTGCTGATGTGGGCCGAGTTGCGCTTGATCGACCTGTTCTTCGTCGAGGACGAGGCGGGCGCAGGCGGCGGCGGGGACCCGGCCGACGCGGCCCCGGCCGGGGACGACGCCCGCCGCGAACGCTCGCCGTGACCGTTCGTCTATCAGGAGGGGTGAGTGGATGGATGCGGTGTCGGCCCCAGGAAATCGCGGGTGGGCCTTGGCGTGCGCGGCCGCCCTGGCGGTGGTCGGGGCCCTGGCCGTCGTCAATGCGTGCGAGGGGGTGGAGCGGGCCTGGATCGGCGTCGGGGCCGCCGCCGTCGGGGCGGTCCTGCTCGGGATGCACGCCACGGGGTGGGGCGCCCGGCCGTGGGGCCTCGTTGCCGCCGGCGCCGCGGTGGTGTACGCGGTGTTGGCGCCGGCGCCGAAGGCCGGTGCCGCGCTCTTTTATTCGGTGCTCAGCGCGTCGCCGGAGGGTGTCCGTTTCGAGGCGATGCCGGTGGTTCGCTTCGTGGTGGCGTTGGCGGCCTTGGGGGTGTATCTGCGGCTGGCGGTGTCGCTGAAGCCGATGGGACTGTACGGTCTCTGCTGTGCGGTGCTGGGTGTGCTGGCGGTGTTTTTTCTGGTGTGGCAGCCGCCTCCGCCGAAGCCGGTGCCGATTGCCCGTCCACTGATCGGCCTGAAGGATGACCTGCGGGCGGCCCTGGCCGGGAAGGAGAGCGCGGGCACGTGGCCATCCGATCTGGCCGTCGGCTGGACGGCCGAGCACGAGGTGTTGCCCGAGTCCATCGAGAAGCAACTTGGGGCCGACCAGTACGTGAACCTGCGGTGGACCTCGCCCGACAGCCGGTACCAGGTCCAGGTTTTTGTTACGTATAACGCCAACGCTTGGTCGAATATTCCTCATGTACCGTGGGTCTGCATGACGCAGGCGGGGTACCGGGTGGCGGCGAAACGCACCGACCCCCTGCCGCATCCCGGCAGGGTAGGGAAGGAAATCGAACCGACGGTGCTCCTGTTCGAGCCGGGCCGGGGCATGCGGCCCGAGGGCGCGCTGATGTTCCAGTACTTCAACGTGGGCGGGACGTATGCGACCGGCCGGTCGCGGGCCCGGATTCTGGCCACCACGGGGGCCGTCGGCCGGCAGGGCAGTTATCTCTCGCAGACCCAGGTCTCGGTCTGGCTGCCCATGACCGAGGCCGAAGGCGCCATGGAACACGCCAGCGCGGCGTACCGGCTCGGCCGGTGCTTCCTCGACGCCGTGATCCCCCTGCTCGAGCGGAACTACTACCCGGACCTGACCGGGACCGAAGGAGGTTAAGGACCGATGGCCCGAAGGCTGAACACACGGCTGCTGGTGCACGTGCTGGTCTTCGTGGGTGTGCCGGCGGGGTTGATCCTGTTTGCGTTTCTGGCGGCCGCGGGCTTCCTGGGGCCCGGCGCGGCCGGCATCTTCGATTTCGGTTTTCTCGGCGGCGACCCCAAACAACTCTACAAGGAGGCCAAGACGCTTTACGAGGAGGGGCGGTATACGCAGGCGTGGATCGCGATCCGCCAGTGCGCCAAGGCCGGCGGCGGGGACGACCCCGAGGTCTGCTTCCTGACGGGCGAGATCGCCCTGAAACAAACGCCGCCCGCCGGCGGCCAGGCCATCGAGGCCTACCGCAAGACGCTTCACCTGAAGCCCGACCATCTGGAGGCCCAGCGCCGACTCACCGAAGTCTACGTCAACCTCCGCTACTGGCGGGAGGCCCTGACCGAGGCCCAGCGGCTCCAGGAAATGGACCCCACCCTGGGCAGGGCCTACCTGTGGGAGGCCCTGGCCCATCTCGGCCTGGCCGAGGCCGAACCGATCCGGTCCAGGAAGATGCCGCACCTGGACAAGGCGGCGGCGGCCTGCGGCAAGGGAATCCAGCAGGTACCGGACGACCTCGACCTCTACCGCATGTTGGCCCACCTGTATCGGCGGCTCGAGCGGCCCGAGAAACTCGATGAAACCGTTGACCTGGCTGTCACCAACAACCCCGACAGCCCCGAGGCATACCTGCTGAAGGGCAACCGCCTGATGGAGCAGGATCACCCTGAAGAGGCCATTCAGATCCTGAAGCAGGGCCTGGAACGCGTCGGCCCGAACGCCGACCTGTTCGTGGCGCTGGGGGAGGTGGCGGTCAACCAGGTGGACCTCGAGGCCGCCAAGGAGCACTTCAAGGGCGCCGTCGAGGCCGACCCGACCAACGACAGGGGCTATCTCCGCCTCTCGGGCATCCACCGGCTCGAAAACGAGCGGGAGGCCGCCGTGGCGGTCCTCGACCAGGGCCTGGAGGCCAACCCGGACTCGGCGGCCTTGCTGGCCCAGCAGGCCGACCTGTATCTGGAGATCGGCCGGCGCCAGAAGGCCGACGCCGTCATCGGCCGGCTCGAGACGGCCGAACAGGAGGGCCGGACCGCCCCGGGGGCGGTCGAGTTCCTCAAGGGCAAACGGGCGCTGCTCTCGCAGCAGGTGCGCCAGGCCATCACGTTTCTGGAACAGGCCCGTGACAAGCAGCCGGGCCCCCGCGCCAGGCTGCTGCTCGGACGCGCCTACCTGCTGGCGGGGGAACTTGGCAGTGCCGAAGCGGAACTTCAGCGCCTGATCGATCAGCACCCGGCCCTGACGCCCGCCTGGCGGACGCTGACCGAGGTGCAGTTGCGGCTTCGCCGATTCGACCAGGCCGTCCGCAGCGCCCAGGTGGTGCTCCAGCGCCAGCCGGCCGATACCGAGACCCGGCTTCACCTGGCCCGCGCGCTCCTGTTGCAGAACAAGCCCGACGCGGCGCTGGTCCAGGCCCGCAAGGCCGCCGAGGACGCCAAGACGAACCCGGACCCCTTGATCCTGCTCGCCGGTATTTACGAGCGGATGAATCGGACCGACGAGGCCGAGGCGACTTACCGCAAGGCCGTCGAGGTGGCCGAGGACGACGTGGACGTCTACCGCGAGTTCCTCGCCTTCTATCGCCGCACGGACCAGGAGCAGAAACTGAAGGCCCTGCTGGAGGAGGCGAAAACGGCCCTCCCCGACGACGAGGTCTTCGCCGTCTCGGGCACGACCCAGGAAATCGAGCAGCAACTGCGCCAGCGCGTGGCCTCGGAGAAGGCCACCGCCGAGGACGTCGTGGCGCTGGCCGACCTCCTGCGGGGCACCGGCCGACCGGACGAGGCCAAGACCACCTACGCCTCCGCCCTGGAGAAGGCCGAGTCCGGCTCTTCCACGTGGCGGCGGGCCTGGCAGCGGCTGTTTCTGCTCCACCTGGCGGCCGATGAGTACGAGCAGGCGGCGGACCTGGTGCAGCGGCTCCGGACCTCCGACCCCGACGCGCCGGAACTGCTCTTCGCCGATCCCCTCCTGCTGCTGAGCCAGGACAAGATCGACGAGGCCACCCGCGCCCTTCGCGCGGTCATCGAGAAGCACCCCAGCCTCTCGCAGGGACACTTCATGCTGGCCCAGGTCCTGGCCGGTCAGCGAAAATACGACGAGGCCATGGATGCCCTGAGCCGGGCGTTGAAGTCCCGGCCGGACCTGACGCAGGCCCGGCTCATGCTGGGCCGCATCTACCTGAGGCGCAGCAATTACTCCGGCGTGCTGACCGAGGCGGAGAACGCCCTTCGCTTCAACTCGCGCCTCGTCACGGCGCTGGAGTTGAAGGCGACGGCCCACGCCGGACTGGGCCAATGGCAGCGAGCCCTGGAAGCCCGCCAACGCATCGCCGAGGTTGTCCCGAACAACGTCAGCAACCTGGTGGCGCTGGCGGCCCTGTACGTGCAACTTCATCAGCCGACGGAGGCCGAAAAGGTGTTCAAGCGCGCCTACGACCTCCAGCCCGATAACCCGACCCTGGTCCGGTCGTACGCCGATTTCCTCGCGAATACCGGCCGGACCGACGAGGGCACCCGCCTCGTCGAGGCCTACGTCGAGAAGCACCGGGACGAGGGGCGGGCCTACGTGCTCCAGGGCGAGTTCACGGCGAAGGTGGCCGGCACGGAAAAGGCCGAACCGTACTTCCGCAAGGCGGCCGAACTCGAGCCCGACGACCCGCACCCGCTCGTCTTCCTCGGCGACCAGTACAGCCGGCAGGGCTTGTGGGACAAGGCCGCCGGCGCCTACCGCGAGGCCGTCGGGCGGGGAGAGGAATCGGCCCTGGCCCGGAAACGCCTGGCCGACGTCTACATGATCCAGGGGAAACTGGAGGAGGCCCGCTCGGTCATCGACCAGGTCATCCAGGAGGTGCCGGACGACCCGGCCGCCCTCGTCATCGCCGGCCGCATCGCCGCCCATCAGGATAAGGCCGACGAGGCCGAACGCCTTATGAAGAAGGCCCTGGAGTTGGACCCGGACTACGGCGAGGCGCGGGTCCGCCTGGCCGAACTGTACGCCGGCCCGTACCCGATGAAGGCGCTCAAGATTCTTGAGGAGGTGGATACCTCCGACCGGTCGTTTGAGAAGGCCCAACTGCTCCGGGCCGACATCAACACCCGCCGCGTCCGGCTGACCGAGGCCATCCTGGACCTGCATCGGCTCCTGGATTACCGCCCGACGAGCATCCCCGGCCGCCTCCAACTCGCCTCGAAGTACATGGCGGTTGAAGAGTACAGCCGCGCAGCCAAGTTGCTGGAGGAACTCTCGAAGGAACGCCTGGACCGCGACCCCCAGTTGCTCGTGGCCCTGGGCGAGGCCCGCATGAGGCAGGGGGACTACGAGGGGGCGCTCTCGGCCTACGAGAAGGCCCTGAAGGCCAAGCCCGAATCCAGCGAGGCCCTGACCGGCCAGGTCCGGAGCCTGGTGGCCCTCGGCCGCAAGCAGGAGGCCCTGGACCGCGCCCACGAGGCCATGAACCGGTGGGAGAAGGAAGTCTGGCCGCGCATGGCCCTGGTGGCCCTGTACAAGGAGACCGATGAACTCCAGAAGGCTTTTGAGACTCTGCGGACCGGTCTCATCGCCAATGACAAGTGGGAGGAGGGGTACGTGTACCTGGCGGACCTCCTCGTCCGGGCCGAGAAGAAGGAGGAGGCCCGGCAGATTCTTATCACCGGCCTCCAGAAGGTGCCGAAGAGCGTGCTGATTCGCGCCGGCCTGGCCGCCCTCGAAATCGGGGCCCGCGGTCCGGCCGTGGCCGCCAAAATCCTCGAACCCCTCGCCAAGGAGTTCGAGGCCAAGTACAGCCGCATGCCCGAGAAGTTGGCCGAACTTCGCGCCTATATGCCGTCGATTCGCATCTACAGCCTCTCGCTGTATCGGATGGGCCGGACCGAGGAGGCCCTGAGGTGGGGCATGATGCTCTGGTCGATCGACCCGACCGACGTCGCGAACGCGAACAACATGGCCTGGATCCTCGCCACCGAGAAGCGCGATTTCGACCGGGCCCGCGAACTGATCGAGCGGTGCAGGCGACTGGTGCCGAACCATCCCCAGGTGCTCGATACCGCCGGCTGGATTGAGTTCCTCGACGAGCGGTATGAGCAGGCGATCGAGAATCTCCTGGCCAGCATCAAGTACGGCGACAACCCGGAGGCCCGCTATCATCTCGGACGGGTCTACGAGGCCATCGAGCGGCCCGACGAGGCCCGAAACGAATATAAAAAGGCCCTGGAGTTGGGCCTCGAGGACCAGCAGCGGGCCGAGGCCCAGCGCCGGCTCGATCAACTGGCGACCTCGGCCGGCTGACACGACGACGCTACTTTCCGCGCGGCGGGTCTTCCGGCTTCGCCGAGGCGACCCCCCGACCCGCCGGGCCGCGGAAAAAAGTTGCATGGGACCGAGGTCGGCTCGCTATAATGCGTGGCCGGTAAGCCACATCGGGAGGGATGAAGGATGACACAAACACCCGAGCAAGGCGCGGGAGCCGAGCCCACGGGCGCCATGGCCCTGGGGCCCGGCGACGTGTGGCGTATCCTGCGCAAACGCATCTGGCTCATCGTGGCCTGCTTCGTCGTCCTCGGACTCGGCGGCGTCGGCGCCATCGTGGTCTGGTGGTTCACGGCCCCCTTCTACACCGCCACGGGCGAGGTGCGGGTGGAGCCGGGGCAGGGCCAGCGGCTCGGCCTGACCGCCGGCTACGAACGCGAAGGTGTTCCCGTCCCTCTCTATGAGTCCTACATCGAGTCCCAGGCCCGTGCTATGAAGAACACCCGCGTGCTCCAGGCCGCCTTGGACGCCCTCAAGGGTGAGCAGACCATGTACCGCGGCGCGAACCCCGCCTATGAGTTGGGCCAGGACCTCGCCGTCACACACCTGCCGAACACCCAGAACATCCTGGTCTCGCTGACCGGCCGCGACCGCACGCAACTCCGCGACATCGTCCGCGAGGTGCTGACCCAGTACCGCCAGCAACTGGAGAGTGACCAGGCCGAGGCCGACGCCCGGCGCCGGCAGGAACTGGAAGCCGAACGCGACGTGCTGAGCGGGCAGTTGGAGGACCTTTCCCGGCAACTCGACAACTTCCGCGATATGGCCAGCGTCGTCGTCGCCGACGAACGGGGCAGCGAGCAGATGGCCACCCTCAACACCCTGGTCCGCCAACTCGCCCTCGTCCAGGCCGACGTCGCCGAGGCCAACGCGGCCTGGGATCAGTTCCAGGACCTGCGGAAACAGGCCGAGGAGACGAACGACCTCTCGCCCATTCTCATGGCGTTTCCGGAGGTCACCGAGGCCATGCGCACCGATAACACCATCGCGGCGCTCAGGCGGCAGGTGGCCGCCCTGGGACAGCAGATGGAAAGCATGACGCAGCGGTTCGGCGAGCAGCACGAACAGGTCCGCCGACTGGCCGCACAACTCCAGGCCGCCCGCAACGACCTGGAGGCCCAGCGGAGCGAAACCCTGAACCAACTCGTCCAGCAGCAGTCTGCCTCCCTGAAAAACCGGTACGACCAGGCCCGGGCCCTTGAATCCGACCTCCAAAGGCGTGTCGGCGAGGCCCGCGCCGCCGCCGTCGATATCGCCAAACGCTCGGCCGAGTACCGCGCGCGCAGCCAGGAGTACGCTCGCGTTCAGGAGTTGCTCAATACGGTGGAGAACGGCCTGGAACGCATGCGCATCAGCGCGGCCCTGTCCAGGCCGAACATCCAGGTCGTGGGCTGGCCGCAAATACCCATCGAGCCGTCCGAACCCCGGGTCGTGCTCTACTCCATTGCGGCGGTCATCTTCAGCCTGCTGGTCGGGATCGGCCTCAGCCTCCTGATCGAGTTGATGGACACGCGGCTGCGGACGCCCGCCCAGGTGGTTCGCCAGGTGGGCGTGCCGGCGCTGGCCAGTGTGCCCGACCTCAGCGAGGATACCCGCCTCTCGCTCGACACCAACCTGCCCATGGTCAGCCACACCGTGCCGCAGTCGCTCATCGCCGAGGCCTTCCGGCAGTTGCGGACCAGCCTGCTCTTTGCCTCCGACCGGCCGATTAAGAGCCTGCTCATCTCCAGCGCGAGTCTGGGCGACGGCAAATCGACCGTGGCGTCGAACCTGGCCATCACCATGGCCCGCGCGGGCAGCCGCGTCCTGCTCGTCGAGACGAACTTCCGTCGGCCGGCGGTGGCCCGCGCCTTCGATGTCCCCGATACCGTCGGCCTCTCGAACGTGCTGGTTGGCCTGAACCCTGCGTCCGAGGCCATCCAGGCCACCGCCGTCGAGAATCTCGACGTCCTGGTCGGTGGCGCGGCGCCCCCGAGCCCGGCCGAACTGCTCGGCTCCGACAGCATGCGCCGACTCGTCCTCGACCAGGCCCAGGCCTACGACCAGGTGTTCCTGGACGGCGCCCCCATGCTCCTCGTGGCCGATAACCATCTCCTCGCCGACGTCGTCGACGGCGTGGTGCTGGTATTCCGGGCCGACCAGAACACGCGCGGCATGGCGCAGCGGGCGGCCAGGCAGGTTGTCTCGCTCAAGGCCCATCTGTACGGGGCGGTGCTGAATCGCGTCCGTGCGACCAAGGTCGGGTACTTCCGGGAGTCGTACGAGGCGTACTACGACTACGCCGGCGGAACCGAGCAGCGGCCGCTCGCCGCCATGACCGCGACGCCGTCCGCCGGGCCGCAGGCCTCCTCCTCCGGACCCGCCCCGGAGCCGCCCGACGCCGACAGCGACCCCGACGCCGGGTAACAGGCTGGTGCGTAACGCCGTCTCTCCCGTCCGGGTCCGTTCCCAAAGGGATCCGAACGGAGTGGACTCGATGGGAGAGGGATGGGCTGGGCGATGCCCGGGGCGCCTCTCCCGGAACCCATCGGGCGCTGCGGCCGGCGGGGCGTTCATGCGCGACGGTTCCCCACCAACGACGGCTTCTCCCGCCCCGCTTCACCGCGCGGTGCGGCTGCTGTTTCGCCTGGCGGTGGGCGCCGTGCTGCTGCTGGTTCCGACGCTGTTCGGCGGTCTGCATCGCTTCGGCGGCTTCGACCTGCTGTTTCTCGTTTGCCTGCTTCACGCCCTCTGGGTGGTGTGCGCCGTGTTGGGGTCCACGCTGTGGCACCTGAAATCGTGGGCGAACGTGGTCGCCTGGTGCCTGCTGGGCCTCCTCCTGTTGCAGACGCTTCCCCTGCCGCTGGCCGGCGTGCTGACCGAGGCCGACCCGCCGGTCGGCGTGGCGTCGGGCGTGCTGATTGAGGCGCCGCCGGGTTCTGATCCCAGAGGGATCCGAATGGACCGGCGCCTGGAGGCGGCCCCGGTCCTGGTCCGCTACAGCCGCCGGCCCGGTCCGAGTACGGGCGTGCTGATGGCGGTCGCCGCCGCCGCCGGGTTGTATTGGCTCGTCGCCTCGGCGCTGCCGGGGCGCAAGAGCGCGCGGTGGATCACGTGGTCGGCCGTCCTGGGGGTGGGGGCGCTGGCGTATTGGGTGGTGGTGGCGCGGATCGGGTCGATCCGCCCGCCGCCCGGCCTCTCGCGCCTGGTCGGTCCGGTCCTGGTGCTCGGCGGCGACAGCCTGGCGCCGGCGCTGCTGGCCGCGCTGCCCGTCTCCCTGCTGGTGGTGATTCGGTTGCTGGGTTGGCTGCCCCGCCGGGACCCCGCACGCCGCGAGTCGCGCTGGGGCTGGCTGGACCGCGCCGGCACGGTCCGCATCGGTATCGGCCTGGCGCTGACGGGGCTGGTTGCGACGGGCCTCGGCCTGTGCCACGTGCCCCGCCACGTCCTGGCGGTGTGCGTGGTGTTGGCGGTCGGCTTCGTCCTGGCGGGATACGTGGTGGTCGGTCCGACGGACCTGGGGCTGCGCCGGCCGGTCGGGCTGGCCCTCGGCCTGGGCCTCTGGGTGGCGCTGGGCCTGTGGGTCGGGACGCTCCTGGCCGGGCCGACCCTCCCCGAGGGCCGCGCCGACGCCTCGCTGGAGGCCCTGCTGGACTCGGTGCCGGTCCATCGCCGGGTGCTGGGGTTGGGCGCCGGTGCGGTGTCGCCGCGGGCGGCGTTCGGCCGGGCGGGGTGGCCCGCCGCCGTCGGCGAGGACGTCGACACCGACGGCTTCCTCCTGCTCCGGGCCGAGGTGGGCTGGGCGGGCCTGGTGCTGGTCCTGGCCGGCGCGGTGGCCTTCGGCTCGCGGACCCTGGCGGCCCTGTGGCGCCGGCGGGGACCCTGGTCGAGGATGGCCGTCCTGGCCGGCTTCGGCATGCTGTCGGCCAACCTGCTGTACTTCCGGTTCGACGCCTCGGTCCTGCTGGTGCCGAACCTCTTGGCGCTGGCGACCGTGCTGGGCGTGGTGGCCGCCTGGACCGCCCACGGCGCCCATTGGCATCCGGACCGGCGGGCGGAACTGGGCGAGTCGCGCTGGCCGCTCGTCATCGCCGCCGTCGGCCTCCTTGGCGCCCTCGGCCTGGCGGAATCGCGGATGCTGGAGGTGGGCGGCCCAGGCATCAGCGCCGACAAGGTCCTGCACCTGGGCACGTTTGCCGTGGTCAGCCTGCTCCTCTGTTACGCCCTCGGACCGACACCCTCGACGCATTACCTGAAGACCCGCCTCCTGCTGGCCCTCGTGGCGACGGGCGGGCTGGGCGCGCTGCTGGAGTGCGGCCAGTGGCTGTTGACCGAAGGCCGCGCCTTTGAGTGGCTGGACATGGCGGCCAACGGCTTCGGCGCCGGCCTGATGGTCCTTCTGTGGTGGGTGGTCCGCCGCGGCCAGGCGGCGCCGGTGGAGGGGGAAGGGTAGGGGTGGCACGGCTAAACTCGTGCGCGGCGGGTCTCCGCACCCGCCGCGCAAACCCCTCGACAGGTAGGCCGCGGC
>CAYTJE010000004.1:0-35535 GCA_964437855.1 uncultured Anaerolineales bacterium
CGAACAGGATGATCTTGAACGGCAGGCTGACGATGATGGGCGGCAGCATCATCATCCCCGCGCTCAGGAGGATGCCCGCAATCACCAGGTCGATCAGCAGAAACGGAATGAACAACAGGCACCCCATCTCGAACGCCGTCCGGAACTCGCTGACCGCAAAGGCCGGGATCGCCACGTGCATCGGCACCGCCGACGGGGAGTCCGGCGCCTCGGCCCCCGCAAAGTCCAGGAACATCACCAGGTCGTCCTCCGCCGTCTGGCGGATCATGAACCCCTTGACCACCGCCAGCCCCCGGTCCATGGCACCCTGGAACGGCATGTCGCCGGCCAGGTAGGGCTGGAACGCCGTCTCGTTCAGCCGCGAGAACGTCGGCGCCATCACGAACAGCGTCAGAAAGAGCGACAGGCCGATGATCGCGATGTTCGGCGGAATGTTCTGCGTCGTCAGCGCCCGCCGGACGAACCCCAGGACGATCACGATCCGCGTGAAACTCGTCATCATGACCAGGCCCGCCGGCACCAGGGCCAGCCCCGTGAACACAACCGCCAACTTGACCGGGGCCGACCAGTCGTCGCCGGCGTCCTCCTCGCGGGTGGCCTTGTTGACGGCCCGGAGGACGTCGCCGAGTTCCGGCAGGGCCCGCACCTCCGGGGCGCTTTCGCCGGAGCCGCCGGCCGCGCCGGGCGCTTCCGGCGGCTGGATGGACGGCATCTCGGGCGCCTCGGGCGGCTCGGCCGCCCCGGCGGACGCGCCGGCCAGCAGGGCGGCCAGCGCGATCCCGATAACGACGATGGCGCGTGCCCGCTCCATCAGGCATCCTCCGGTTCACCCCGAAAAATCGGGAAGCGGCGTCTCGGCCGAGGCCGGTCGGCCGACTCCGGCGCCGGCGGCTCCGGCGGCACCGAATCCGTCACGTCCGCCAGAAGGCCCAGCCGTTCCCGTGTGCCCGAAACCAGCAGCGTCCGCTCCCCCACCCGGACCATGTGCAGGCTCTTGCGGGGACCCAGGTACACGGTCTCCAGGACCGTGATCCGCCGGCCCTGCGAGATGCCGAGCCGCGGCAGCACCCGCTTGACGACGAAGACGGCGGCGGCCCCCAGGACGAGGATGATCAGCACGGCCGCCAGCGAATGGCCGAGCAGCCCCCCGGTGTCGTACGGCTCCTTCGCGCCCAGGCCGTTCTCGTCGCCCGGGTCATCCGTCTTGGGGCCGGCGTCGGGGTCGGCCGATCCATCCGGAGCCGTCCGGCCGGAGCCGTCCTCGGCGTCGCGGGCGGCCGGGGCCTTTTCCCAGAGGGAATCGGCGCGTTTCCCGGCCCAGGCGCCGGCGGCCGCCGCCACCAGAACCGCCCCGGCCAGGACCGGAACCCAGGGTCGCCTTGCCGTCATGGTCCGCTCCCGCTGTGCAGACGGTGTTCCAAAGGGGGTGAGCACATGGCATGCCAAACGGAGAAACGCCTCTCGCGGCCCCGGAACGGGCCTTGGCGGCGCCCGGCGGCGGGAATAATCAGACGGCGCGCAAAAAGTTGACAACGGCCAGGCGGCGGGGCTCCGGACCCGCCGCGCGTAAGTTACCGTTGGCGTATCAACCGCCGGCCGGCGTCTCGGCGTCACCCGCCTCGGCGCCAAGGTCGTCGTCGGCCTCGTCGGTGGGCGTCTCGACCTCGGTCAGGCGGACCGCCATCCGGTCCTCGACCACGACCAGGTGCCCCTTGGCAAAGGCGACGCCGTTCAGGAGGAGGTCCACGGGCTGGCCGGCTTCCCGGTCCAGGCCGATGACCGAGCCGACACCCATCCGCAGGAGTTCGCCGATGGGCATCCGGGTCGAGCCGAGCACGGCCGAGACCTCCACGGTCGTGTCCAGGAGCAGGTCGATCTTGCCGGCGCCCCGGCTGTTCTGGCGGGGCGAGACCTCGTCGAGACGGGCGTCCTGAACCTCGACGTCGGCGGCGTCGGCCGCCGCCTGGTCGGTGTCGGCGATGGGAGACTGTGTCATCAGATGGCTCCTTTCAGTGCTGTCTTCGGCGGGACGGACGGCAGGCCCCGCCGGTTGGCGCGTTCGTGATGCGTCAGGTGTCCAGTTCCAGCCTCGGATGCCGCCTCAGGTTCTGGACCTCGACCCCGTATTGGCCGGCCGAGACCACCGGCCTGGCCCGGAGGACCACCTGCCCGTCCACCGAGACGTCGATGGCCTCGCCCACGGCGCGGTCGAGGACGACGATGTCGCCTCGCTCCAGGGCCAGCAGGTCGCCCAGGCCGACCGAGGCCGTGCCGAGGCGGGCCTGGACCGCGACCGGCGCCGACTCGAGCCAGGTCCGGAGCCGGGCCCGCATCGCGTCGGGGTCGGCCGAGGCGGCGCGGGCGGCCGGGTCGTCGTCGGCCAGCGGTTCCAGGAACCGGCTCGCCAGGAGCAGGTCGGGCCCCGTCGGGGCGGACTCGTCGGCGGAATCGTCGGCCTCGGTCTCGTCGGGGTCAGCGGCGTCGGCCTCGGCGGGGTCGGAATCGCCGGCCGCGCTCTCGGCGGCCAGGTCCTCCGTGCCGTCGGCCTCGGTCTCGTGGGCGGAATCGCGCGATTCGCTCTCGGCGTCAGCGGCCTCGGCCTCGGCGGCCAGGTCCTCCGCGGCGTCGGGTTCGGCCTCCTCCTCGGCGGCCGCGGCATCGGGGCCGGAGGACTCGGAAGGCTCGCGGAAGCGGAACCGGCAGAGTTCCTCGCCGGCGTCGGCCGGCATCGCCTGGTCCCAGGTGGTCAGGGTGGGCTCGTGCTGGATGGGGGTCGCGCCGGCGGAGGCGGCGACCTCCGAGACGGCCTGGACCATCCATCCGGCGATATCGAGCAGCAGGCCGGCCTCCAGCGGCGAGAGGGCCTGGACCTGGGCCCGTGCGGCGGGGTTCCCGCCGAGCAGGTGTTCGACCCATGCCGCCGCCAGCGTCGCGGGAAATCGCCAGGCGCCGCACGGCCGGCCGTCGGCGTCGCGGAGCGGGACGTAGTAGACGGCCGGGGCGCCGGGGTCGACGTCGCGGGGGTAGCACTCGGCCGGGGGATCGCCCACCAGGCCGCCATCGCCCGGGATCACTTGCGCCAGCGCCCGTCCCAGCCCGTCCGCGACGCGTCGGGCAAACGCCTCCAACCGCCGGTGCCCGGCGGCCGTAAAGTGATGCGGGCGGGACCAGTCGTACGCCGCGGCCTCCGCCGGCGGTTCGGGCGGGGGCGCCCGGCGGCGGGCCGCCTGCCGGAGCCGGTCAACGGTCGCGAGGGTCCGACGCCGCTCGTCCATGGTCATTTGACGGCGAATTCCTTGAAGAGCACCTTGCGGATCTTCGGCTTCGAGTCGGGCCAGAGTTCGGCGTTAAAGGCGTCGAGGATTTCCCGGCGGATGCGGTTCAGGTTGGCCGCCCCGCGGACCTCGTCGAGCGTCAGGCCCGTCAGGTACACGGTCAGCCAGTCGCGGAGCACGCGCGTGCGCACGTCTATCGTCTTGCTGGCGGTCTCGAAATCCTCCTCGGCAATGGCCAGCGTGATGGTCGCGTGGACGTATCGGGCGAGTCGCGGCTCGTCGAGGTTGACGGTAATCGATTCGAGGTCCTTGTAGGCGTAGGTCTCGCCGGCGCCCTCGGGCCTGGGCGGGGGCACGGCTGCCTCCGTCTCGGCCTCGTCGGGCGCCTCGGCCTCGTCGGCCTGGGCGGACGCCGGCGCCAGGGGCGCCTGGCCCGTGGTGAGGACGGCGACGACGTACCCTGCGCCGCCGGCCACCAGCGCCACGGCGGCGCAGAGGACCACGAAGAGGACGGGTTTCCGGGACGCGCCGGCGGCGTCGCCGGTCTCACCCGTCTCCGGCGGCGCGGTCGCCTGGGCCTCGGGGGCGTCCTGCGGGCTATCGGGAGCGGGATCAGCCATCGCTATGACTCCTTGCGGGGGGCTTCCATGATCGCCAGGACGATGAAGGTCTGGTGCGGCCCGGTCCGGGGCACGTCGAGGTGGGGCCCGCCCTCGGCCGCACCCCATGAATCGACGCGTGCGCCGCGTTTCCTTAACGGTTCCGGCAGGTGCTTGCGCAGGCAGCCGGCGGCGGCGGCGGCGCGGCGGGCCGAGAGAGGCCATCCCTCGGCCGGGTCGGCGGCGTCGGGCGCCAGGCCGATCGCGTAGACCAGGGGCGGGGCGCCGCTTCCGCCGCGGAGGTCGGAGGCCAGGTCGGTCAGGTAGGCCCGGCCGGCGGTGCCCAGGCGCGCGTCGCCGCGGTCAAACCGGATGGGCGTCGCCAAGAGGCGGGCGGGGCGTCCGGCGTAATCCGAGACCTCCGTCTGCTGGAGCCGGCGGAGGTCTTCGTAGACGCGGCGGATCTTCTCATCCTCGGCGTCGATGATGCGCCGGCGGTCGACGTTCGACAGGTCCTCCCGGACAGGGTGCTTGTGAAGCGTGAACTTCCGGCGGGGGGCGTCCTCCCGGCCGAAGAGCCAGTCCGGGATGCCAAACCCCTTGATGGCCCGCACGAACCCTCCCCGGCCGCGATGGAACAACGCCGGGTCCCGCGTCGACGCGAACGCCTGGAGCAGGATGAAAAACGAAAGCAGCAGGGTGATCATGTCCGTGAACGAGATGAGCCAGGCGGGCGTGCCCTTCGAGCCGGATTGTCGGCGCCGTCGGCCAGTCACGGGTACACCTCGCGGTTGAGCATGGCGATGCGGATGACGGGTTCGTGGGGCGTCTCGCCGGGGGCCGGCGCGGCGGCCGAGATGGCGAAGCGTTCGGCCGGCAGGCCCTCGGCCTCGGTAAAATGCGTCATGACGGCGAGGGCGCGGCGGAGCGATGCCTCGGTCGGGGGGTGCGGCCCGGGCGTCTCGCGGATAACGACGCGGCAAGGCATGAGACGGAGGAAGTCGGCCACCCGGCCGAGCACCGGCTTCGCCTCGGGCTTCAGCGCGGCGCCCCGCCCCCAGAACAGGAGGCCGCTCGGGATGCTGAGGACGCGGCGGTCGCAGTAGGCATCGCGGCTGAGGGGGTCCTCCGGCGCCCGGGGGGTCCGGGTGGGCGCCAGGCGGTCGAAGGTCGGGCGCTCCGAACCGACCTCGGTCCGGTCGATGTAGGTGGGGTCTTCGAGCAGGCCCTCCCGGGACGGGCGCTGGGTCCCGAAGCCGGAGGCGTGGGTCGCCATCTCGAACCCCTCGAGGACGCGGGACAGGTCCTGCGGGTCAAACGACGAGAACGAGAGCAGCATGACGAAGAAGCAGAGCAGCAGCGTCATGCAGTCGCTGAAGGTGACCATCCAGCCATTGCTGTCGCCGCCGCCGGATTGTTTCCGGTCGGATCTAGACATTGGGCTTGACCTCCTCGCGCTGCTTGGCCGAGAGGTAGGCCTGCATGCGTTCGCGGACGGCGGTGGGGCTTTCGCCGCGGGCGATGGCCAGGACACCCTCGGTCATCATCTCCTTCTGGAGGGTTTCCTTCCTGGACCGGAGTCCGAGTTTGCCGGCCAGGGGCAGAAAGACGAGGTTGGCCATCAGCGCCCCGTAGAACGTGGTAATCAGGGCGGTGGCCATGCCCAGGCCGATGGAATCGGGCGAGTCCAGCGACTGGAGCATCTGGACCAGGCCGATGAGCGTCCCGATCATGCCGAACGCCGGGGCGCTGGCGCCCATGAACTCCAGGATCTTCTTGCCGTCCTCGTGCCGGTCCTGGAGGTACTGGACCTCGATGGCGAGTTGCTGCTGGATGGTATCCTCGGCCTGGCCGTCAATCAGCATCTGGAGCCCCTTGAGGAGGAAGGGGTCGGAGGTCTGGGCCATCTGCTGCTCCAGGGCCAGGGCGCCGTCGCGTCGGCTGATGGCGGCGTAATCGACCATCCGCTGGACCACGTCCTGCTCCGGACGGAGTTGGTTGAACAGGGTCTTCTTGGCCAGGGAGAAGATCTTCAGGACCCGGCCCAGCGAGAAGTGGATCAGCGTGGCCGAGACCATCCCCCCGACCACGATCATCACCCCGGGCACGTTGAAGAACATCTCGGCCCCGCCGCCCGAGAAGATCGCGACGGTGACCAGGCCGAACCCGGCCAGCATCCCGATAACGGTTGCGAGATCCACGGCATCAGCCCTCGTCTTTGGGTTCGTGGACGCGTTTCATCCGTTCGCAGAGGTCGGCCACGAGGTCCCGGTCCTCGATGGCGGCCAGGAGTTTGGCGACCGACCGTTCCTTCATAAAATGGAGTATCTTGACGGCGTCGGCGTGTTGGCCGGCGCTGCACATGCTCTCGACGATGCCGGCGGCGGCCTCGGGTTCCATGGCGTCGTAGATGGCGGCCGTATGCTTCAGGTTGCCCTGCTCGTCCGCCCCGATCGCCAGGCGGGTCTGCTCCAGGGCGGCCCGGGCCTCCTTGAGGTTGGCGGCAGCGGTGGCCAGGCGGCCCCGGAGGGTCTCCAGGTGCTCGGCCTCGGTCCGCAGGTCCTGCCGGGCCACCTGGAGGCGCTGCTCCTGGTCCAGGAGGGCCTTCTCGCGCTGCCGGCAGTCGTCGAGTTTGGACCGCACTTGCCGCACCAGCGCCATGAGGTGCTTCTCCTCCAGGTGCGCGGTGGGCAGTTCGGCGGGGTCGGCGCCGCCCGGCTCGGCCTTGGCGTCGGCCGGCGGGGTATCCTCGGCGAGGTCGGCGGCCGCCGTCTCCGCCCCGCTTCCGAGCCACAGGCTCAGGCCGTACGAGACGCCGAACGTGCCGGCCGCCAGGCCCATCAGGATCAGAATCGCGAACTTGTGGCCGGCCATGTGGGTCTCCTCCTACGGCCGACGGGGGCACGGTTGCCCGCCGCCGGCTATGTCGGGTGTCGCGGCGTAACGGCCGCCGGGGACGGGCCGGGGACCATGCCGCGGCGTGGGCGGCCCCGGCGGGCGTAGGCCACGTGGGCGCTTTCGTCGAGCATCGTCTGCTCCTGGCGGGCGACCTCCCGCAGGTAGTGGCGGTAGGCCCGCTCCCGCAGCCGGGTCAGCATGTTGCAGGTGGCGCGGACGCGGAGGAACCGGCGATGGGTCTCGGCGCGGGTGGCGTCGAGATCGGCCCGCCGGGCCTGGAGCCGCGCGATGACCGACTGCTCCACCTCGGCGAATTGCATGAAGACGGCCTGGTCGGCGATGCGGTCGGCCAGTTGGCGGCCGTCCAGTTCCTCCAGGATCATCCGCAGCCGGGTCTGCCGCTCGAGGATGGCTTCCCGGGCGCGCGCGATCGCCTGGGCCAGCATGAACAACTCGCTCCGCAGCGCCCGCTGGCGCTGGTGCGTTACGTCGAAGACACGCTGGAGTTTCCAGCGGAACCGTTTCACGGCCGTTCCCTTTCGGCGGCGGCGACCGCGGCCTGGCCGGCTTCCCCATCGTTCGGCATCAGGTCGTCCCACGACCGGGTGATCTCCTGGAGCCGGCGGACCGTCTCCTCCATGGGCGACCGCGTGCCCAGCGGCTGGACGAGAAAGGCGTTGACGCGGTCGATGAGGCCGACGGCGGTGTCGATCCGCGGGTTCGCCCCGGACTTCAGGGCGCCGATGTTGATCAGGTCCTCGGCCCCCTGGTACGTGGCGTAGATGGACCGGAGTTTCTGGGCGGCCTGGTAGTGGTCGCGCGTGGTGCAGGCCCCCGCGAGCCGGCTGATGCTCTGGAGGATATCGACCGCCGGGTAGTGGCCCAGTTCCGCCAGCCGGCGCGACAGCACCACGTGCCCGTCCAGCAGCGACCGCATGCAGTCGGCCACGGGGTCGTTCATGTCGTCGGCCTCGACCAGCACGGTGATCATGCCGGTAATGCTGCCGGCCTCGGCCGATCCGAGCCGTTCGGTCAGGCGCGGCAGAAGGCTGAAGACGCTGGGGCAATAGCCCTTGGTGGTGGGGGGTTCGCCGGCCGCCAGCCCGATCTCCCGCTGGGCCTGGGCCAGGCGGGTGACCGAATCCATCATGAAGAGGACGTCGCGGCCGCGATCGCGGAAGTACTCGGCCACCGAGATGGCCAGGTGGGCCGCCTTGACGCGCTGGATAGGGGCGGCGTCGCTGGTGGCGACGACCACGACGCTTCGGGCCAGGCCCCCCGGCCCCAGGGCGTGCTCCAGGAACTGGCGGACCTCGCGTCCCCGCTCGCCCACGAGCGCGAGGACGTTGACGTCGGCCTCGGAGACGCGGGCGATCTCGCCCAGCAGCGTGCTCTTGCCCACGCCGCTGCCCGAAAAGATGCCCAGCCGCTGACCCTTGCCGCAGGTCAGCACCCCGTCGAAGACGCGGATGCCCAGGGGCAGCGGCTCGGTGATGGGGCGTCGGCTCAGGGGCGGGGGACTGGCGCCGTCGATCGGCCAGAGGTCGGGCCCCTCCAGCGGCCCCCGGCGGTCGATAGGCCGGCCCAGGCCGTCGATAACCCGTCCCAGGACGGCCGGCCCCAAGCGGATGGTCCGCGGCCGGCGGCGGGAGACGACGGCGTCGTCCGGCGCCACGCCGTCCACGGCCTCCAGCGGCAGGAGCACCCGGTGCTCGTGGTGGAACCCGACGACCTCGGCCTGGACGCACCGGCCGTCCGAGAGGTGAATCTCGCACAGCCGGCCGGTGCCGACCGGCGGACCCTGCGACTCGACCGTCAGGCCGGTCACGCGGACGACGCGGCCGCGGCAGGCCAGGGGCTCGGCCTGCCCGATGCGTCGGCGGAACCGGTCCCATGGAATCGCGGGCATGGCTACTCCGTCGGCTTCATGGCGGCGCGGACCTGGGCCAGGCGGTCCTCGGTCCGGGCCTCGATGATTCCCTCGGCCGTTTCAACGACGCACTCGGCCCGGCGAAGGGTCGGGTCGGCCGCCAGGCGCACGTGGGCCAGGTCGGGGGGCGCGGCGCCCTCCGGGCCGGCCTTCTCGAGCGCGGCCAGGTCGTCCGGGTGCAGGTGGACCACCGTCTCGCGCCTGGGCGGGGCGTGGCCGAGCGCCTCCCGGACGATCGGCTCGATGTCGCACCGGTCGGCCCGGATCTCCTGGCCGATGACCTTGCGGGCGATGTCGACGGCGAGGTCGAGCAGGTGGTCCTCGGCCTCGGCCCGGATCTCCTGCTGGAGGGCGTGGAGGCGTTGGGCGGCCGCCTCCAGGGCCTCGCGGGCGCCGGCGAGGGCCTTCCGTTCGGCCTCCAGCGGCGGGGCGGCGGGCGCGGCGTCGGCCCCGGACGCCGGCCCGTCCGAGGCGGGCAGCACCCGGACGACGGCCGGGGCGGCGGGCAGATTAACGCGAAGCGGCGGCATGGGCGCCTGTGTCCTCAAAGGTCAACTCGCCGGCGGCGTTCAGTTGCCGGAGTTCGCTCAGGATCTTCTCGCGGGCGGCCTCCACGTCTTCCGGCTTGGGTTTGCGCATCAGGGAGATTTCCTCGTCGACCATGGCCGCGGCGCGTTCGGAGATGTTGGAGCGGACCTTCTGCTCGGTAGCCTGGTCCACGTCCTGGATGGCCAGGGCCAATTGGCCGGCGTCCATGGTCCGAAGGATATCCTGGAGGCTGCGGTCGGAGAGGATCGGCAGGTCCTCCCACATGACCATGAGGTCCTGGACCTGGCGGGCCTGGTCGGGATTGTGCTGCTTGATGCTCTCGATGAGGGTGTCGCGGAGGTCGCGGCGGAGGCGGCGCATCAGCATGGCAACGCGGCGGAGCCGGGCGTCCGGGGCACCGGGTGCGGCGGCGGACGGCGTCTCGCCGTCGGCCTGGCAGGCCCGGAGCCCTTCTCGAACCATGGCGGCCACGCGGGTCTGGGCCTCCTGCGAGACCCGCTGACCCAGGGTCATCCGGCGGACGGCCTCGCCGCGGACGCTCTCTTCGAGCAGCGGGATCAGGGCGGCGCTCTTCTCGGGGTCGAGTTCCATCAGGATGATGGCGGCCGCCTGCGGGTGCAGGCCGCGCAGCGCCTCGGCCAGGGTGGGGACCTCGGCCTGGCGGATCGGGAGAAAGGGGTCCCGGCCGTCGATGAGCCGCTTGACCTCGCCGAGGATCTCCTCGGACTTCTCCCGCCCCACCGCGCCGGCGACCACGCTGCGGACGAAGGTGTCCAGGTCGCGGCCGCCGCCGGTGTGGAGCAGGCCGAGGAACTCGACGGCCGATTCCGCCGACCCGCCGGCCTGGCCGGTGGCGTCGAGATAGACGAGTTCGGTGGCGATCTGCTTGACGATCTCCGGCGGGGTGGCGCCGAGGAGCTGGCCCGCCGTCTTGGGGTCGAGGCTCCGGAGGAGCAGGGCGGCTTTTCGGATGCCTGCCGATGCCACTTAGGCGGCTCCTTGCTGCTGCTGGGCCCACGTGCGGAACAGGCGTTTGACCTCGTCGGGGTTGTCCTGGAGGGCGGCGGCGATGCGGCGATTCAGTTCGGCCGCGTTGGCGGGGGGCGCCGCTCCGGCGCCGCCGGCGGTCAGGAGGTTGCCGGCGAACTCGGCGCCTTGGCCGCCCGCGAGGGCGCCCTCGGCCGACCCGCCCTCGCCCAAGGCGGCCGCCCGACCTTTCCGCCCCGGCCCGCCGAGCATCTTCAGCGCCAGCAGGGCCCCGATGACCAGGATGCCCACCGACGCGTGCTTGGCCGCGGCCAGGTAGAACGCGGGGTCCGACAGAAAATCGGCCTCGGCCTCCTCCGCCACGGCCGACGGGCGGCGGAACGCGCACGAGACCACCTTTAACTCGTCGGCCTCGGAGACGCCGATGGCGCGGCGGATGACCTCTTCCAGGTCCTTCTCGGTCAGGTCGGGCCCTGAGGGGGCGGTCGGCTCGGCCGGCGCCTCGCCGCCCTCGGCCTCGGCCGGCGCCTCGGGCTCGGGGGCCGACAGGTCGACGAAGGCGGCCACCGAGAGCGACGTAATCTTGCCGGGCATGTTAATTGTCTGCTCCACGCTCCGGCCCACCTCGTACTCGGTGGTGATGGTTTCTTCCTTGCTCTCGCCGCCGGTGGCCCCGCCCTCGGTGGGCGCGGGCTTTTCGCTCTTGGAGGTGGTCTCCTCCTTCGAGGCGACCTTGCCGTCCGGGTTGTACCGTTCCTCGGTCTTGTTGACGGTGCTGGTCTCGATCTTGGCGTCGACCTTGACGGTGGCCCGGCCGGGGCCGAGGACGAGGGTCAGCATCTCCTCGGCCTTGCGGGCCAGGTACTGCTCGACCTGGCTCTTGTAGTCGAGCACCGTGCCGCCGGACCCCGCATACCCGCCCCCCTGGCCGGTCGAGAGCAAGGCGCCCTTGCTGTCGACCACGACGACGTGTTCCGGGTCCACGCCGCGGACGCTACCCGCCACGAGGTGAACAATGGAGGCCACGTTGCCCTGCGAGAGGTTGCGTCCCGGCCGGACGCGGACGGCCACGGTGGCCGACGCGCTGCCGGCCTCCTTCTGGAAGAGGCGGCCCTCGGTCCGGACCACGTGGACGCGGGCGCCGGCCACGGCGTCGAACACCTCGATGGTCTTGGCCAGTTCGCCCTCCAGCGCGCGGAGGTAGTTGATCTGCTGCGTGAACGGGCTGGCGCCGATCTTCTCGGAGTCGATGATGCCCCAGCCCTCCCGGCCGCCGGTCGGCAGGCTATCGCCCGCCAGGTCGATCCGCAGCGAGCCGACCTTCTCCACCGGCACGTAGACGCTGGTTCCGCCGTCCTTCAGGTCGTACGGCACGCCGGCGTCCTGAATCTTCGAGACGACCTCGGAGGCGTCCTTCGGGTCCAGGCCGGAGTACAGGAGGGCCATCTGCGGCTCCCGCGCCCAGTCCAGGAGCAGGAAGGCGGCGCCGGCACAGGCCAGCACCACCGAGATCGCCATCACGCGCTGGACCAGGCCCATCCGCCGCCACGCGTCCAGAACCGTTTGGAGAGTGTTGGCCACGGCGTCTCACCTGTTATCTGGTTTGCCCGCTTCCGAATGCCACCGCCGAATCGTTACCGGCGAACAATTATCTCAGTCAGATCTGCATACTCATTGTCTGTTTGTAGGCCTCGATCATCTTGTTTCGGACGCCGACCAGCAGTTTGAAACTGGCGTCGGCCCTGGCCACCGCCGTGACGACCGGCAGGACGTCCTGCTGCCGGCCGGTCAGGAGGCCCTCGACGCTCGCCGCCGAGGCCTGCTGGTCCTGGTCGACGGCACCGACGGCGTCGGCGATGAGCCGGCCGAAGTTGGTCTGGCCTCCCGCCTTTCCGCCGGCCGGCTGGCCCTGCGGCGGCTGGATGACCGGCGGCGTGGCGATCCCGTGAATCCCGGACAGGTCCATGGCATCCCTTCCTTAGCGGAGCAGTTCCACCGTCGTCTCGACAAGGTCCTGGTACCGTTTCAGGACCGCCAGGTTGGCCTCGTAGGCGCGCGTGGCCGTGGTCAGGTGCATCATCTCCACGGGCAGGTCCACGTTCGGCATCAGGACGAAGCCGTCCTCGTCGGCGTCGGGGTGGCCCGGCATGAGCACCTGATGAAAGGCGCTCATGTCTCGCTCGATGTTCAGCACCGTCACGCCGCCGAGCCCCTCGCCGTCGGTCCGAAGCACGACCGCCTTCCGCCGGTAGGGGTCCCCCGCGGCGGTGCGGGTGGTTTCGGCGTTGGCGATGTTGCCGGCAATCAGGTTCAATCGCAGCGACTGGGCCCGCAGGCCCGAGGCCGCAATGTCCACCATCGGCGCGATGCGGTCGATGCCCATGACGTTCCCTCCTCTCGGCCCGGGCCGGCGGTTACCTGCCGTCGGTCATGGCCAGTTCCATCTGCCGATACCGCCGCCCGAGCAGCCGGGCGTAGGTCTTGTACAGCAGGGCGTTCTGGATCAGGTCGCCCACCTCCTGCTCCATCTGCACGTCGTTGCCGAACTCGTTGACCGGGTCGGTCTTCGGCTGGACGACGTGGTCCTTCAGGTCGCCGGTCCGGACGGGTCGGCCCGCCCGGACGGCCTCGGCAAAGACCTCCTCGAACGGGACCGCGTGCCGGCGGTAGCCCGGCGTCGCCATGTTGGCGATGTTGTTGGCGATGACCGACTGCCGGAGGCCCGCGGCCCGGAGACCGGCCTCCAGGTACGCCGTCAGGCGGGCGCTTTGATCCATTGGGTCGGCTCCTCGACCTCCTGGTCGTGTTCGTCGCGATACCGGCGGAGTTTGGCCCGAAGGGTCCGGTCGCTGATGCCGAGCAGTTCGGCCGCTCGGCGCTTGTGGCTGTCGGTGATGCGGAGGGCCTCCAGGATGGTCCGCCGCTCCACGTCCTCCAGGCGGAGGCTCCGGCCCGCCGGCGCGGGGCCCGCCTGGGCCAGTTCCGACTGGAGCCACGGCGCCCCCGCCAGCGACAGCACCTCCCCCGTGCCGAAGACCAGCGCCGACCGCACCACGTTCCGCAGTTGCCGGAGGTTGCCCGGCCAGTGGTACCCGTAGAAGAGGTCCATCATCTCGCCGTCCAGCCTCCGGATGCGGCGCTGCGTCTCCGGGGCGAAGCGGTTGACGAAGTGCCAGGCCAGCAGGGGCAGGTCCTCGCGGCGGCGGCGGAGCGGCGGCAAATGAATCCGCACCCCCGCCAGACGGTAGTACAGGTCCGGCCGGAACGCCCCGCGCCGGACCAGGGCCGGCAGGTCCCGGTTGGTCGTGCTGACGACCCGGACGTTCACGCGGACCGACGTGGACCCGCCCACCCGCTCGAAGTCCTGCTGCTCCAGCACCCGGAGCAGTTCCGCCTGGAGCCGGGGGACCGTCTCGGAAATCTCATCCAGGAGCAGCGTCCCGCCGTGGGCCAGTTCGAACCGCCCTTTGCGCCGCTGGACCGCCCCCGTGAACGCCCCGCGCTCGTGGCCGAACAGTTCGCTCTCCAGCAGCGACTCGCTGATGGCCGCGCAGTTCACCCGCAGGTACGGCCCCCGGGCCCGCCGGCTCGCGTGGTGAATCAGGTGGGCGAAGAGTTCCTTGCCCGTGCCGCTCTCCCCGCAGATCAGGACCGGCACGGACGTCGGGGCCACCTTGCGGGCCAGGTCGATGGCCTCGTGCAGCAGCGGGCTCCGCCCGACGATGCGATAGGCCGGCTCCGGCCCGGCCTCGTCCGTTCGGATCCCTTCGGGACCGGCGGCGTCGGCGCCCTCCGACGGGTCCGCCGGGACCAGGCGGTCGAGCAGGCCGTCCAGCGCCCCGCGGTCCAGGGGCCGCGGGAGCACGTCGTCGCAGCCCTCGCGGACGGCCCGGACGATCGTCTCGCGGTCGCAGTCCTCGGCCAGCAGGAGGACGGGCAGTTCGGGCGCCCGGCGTTTGATGCGGCGGACCACCTCCAGGCCGCCCCCCGGGACCGATCCGTTCGGATCCCTTTGGGCCAGGTCGCACACGACCAGGTTCCACCGGCCGGCCTCGAACCGCTCCTCGGCCTGGGCCAGGTCTCCCGCCACCACGCCGCGCACCCCCCGGGCCGCCAGCGCCTCCAGCAGGACGCGCGTGGTGTCCCCGTCGGGTTCCACGATCAGCACGTTGGGGGGAGCGGAGTCGGTCATGGGGTGGCATTCTCCGGCGTGGCGCCGCGCCCCGGCCCGCCGAGGGGCGCGAGCAGGGCGTCCGGCCTGGCCTCGCGGCGCCACTGGATGATCGTCTTGCGGACCTTGGCCGCCTCGGTCCACGGGCACTCGGGGTGCTCGGCGAGGAGCCGGTCGTAGAGGCTCATCGCCCCGGCCGCATCGGCCCCCCGCTTGCAGTTGCCCGCCTGGAACAACACCCATGCCTTGTCCAGGCCGTCCAGGGTCCCCTCCTGGAGCAGCCGCTCGTACAGGACCCGGGCCTCGGGCAGGTGCCCGCCGCGGAACAGGGCGTCGGCCAGGGCGAGCGGGTCGTCCAGCGTCGTCAGACTCAGGGCCTTGAGCCGCTGGAGTTCGCCGGGCGGCAGGAGCGGTTTCGGCTTGGGCTCGGGCGGCGGGGCCGGCGCCTCGGAGGCCGGCGCCTCGGCCTCGCCCGCCCCGGCCGACGGCGCCGGCCGGGCCTTGGCCATCGGTTGGCGGATGGCCTCGCGCAGCCGGCGGACCGCTTCCTCCAGCGTCACCGAGGGCGCGGAGGCCGGCGGCGTGTCGACGTGACTCGTCCACAGCCGATGACGGTTCTCGCGAACCTCGCGGAGCAGCCGGGCCGCAGGGGCCGCGGCCGGGTCGGCCTCCCGGGTCCGAGAGGCGCCGGCGTCCGGGACGTCGGCCGACGGGGTGTCCACAGCCGGGGTCCCCACAGACGCGGCCTCGCGGGGCGCGGCCTCGGCGGCCGCCGCCACCACCGCAGGCGTCAGAAGCACCGCCGCCATCCAGGGGATACGCCTCACGGCTGCTCTCCTTCCGCCGGGTCGGGCACCGTGCCGGAGAAGGCCAGCGCCGCCCGGTCGTAATCCCGGCGGGCGACGTACGCCCGGCCGAGGGTCCGCAGCGCCTGCCGGCGGACCGGCTCGGCCGGCGTCTCGGCCAGCAGGGCCCGGGCCAGGCCCACCGCCTGGTTGACCCGGCCGGCCGCCAGGTGCACCGCCGCCAACTCCGCCGACGCCGACTGGGCCAGCGGTCCCGGGTCCAGGTGAGCCACCGCCGACTCCAGGAGCCGGCGGGCGTCTTCCGGATGCTCCAGCGCCACGAAGCAGCGGGCCAGTTCGATTTCCATCTCGACGGCGGCCCGGTGGCTTGCGGCCTGGGTCCGGCGAGCCTTCAGGCGCCGCAGCGCCCGGTCCGCCAGCCCCATCCGGCGCAGGAGCCGGGCCTCCAGCAGCACGGCCTGGTCGACCTTGGCGGCGGGGGCGCCGTCGCCCGCCAGCCGCGCCACGAGCGCCAGCGCCTCCGGGTACGCCTCCGCCTCGCCGAGGGCCTCCGCGAGGGCCAGGATGACCTTGGCCCGCAACGGGGGCCGCGGCCCGGCCGCCAACGCCCGCCGCAGCGCCGTCTCGGCCGCCGACGCCTCGCCCACGGCCGAGAGGCTCCGGGCGAGCAGGTACTCGGCCTCGGCACGGTCCGGGTGCCCGACGCCGCGGGCCACCTTCCGATACCGGGTGAACCATTTGACGGCGTCCTCGTGCTGACCCAGGAGGTGGTAGCCCTTGCCCGCCCCGAAGGCCGCCCCCATCTGCGAGGCCCGCGACAGTTCCCAGTAATAGAGTTTGCGGAAGGCGGCGACGGCCTTCTCGTGAAGACCGGCCTCCAGGGTGGCCTGGCCGAGACGGAGATACACCACGTCGGAGTCCGGGAAGTTCGGATGTCGGTTCAGCAGGTCGAGCAGGCGTTCGCGGGCGCCGGTGAAGTCGCGGAGGTCAATGCGGAGGCCGGCGCTGCGGAGCGTGGCCCGCGGGGCCAGGGCGGACGCCTCGTGCCGGCGGGCCAGGAGGTTGTACTCGGCCATGGCGCCGGCGGTCTCGCCCTCGTGCTCGTAGAGCAGGCCGAGGGCGAAGTGCGCCCGCGGGTGCCAGTCCGCGCTCGTCTCCTCCAGCAGCCGACGCCGCCACAGCGACACCGCCTCGGCCCCCAGCAGGGCCTGGAGGCTGGCGGTGGACTGAATCGCCCGCGGATCGTGAACCAGGACCTTGGCGCCGGTCAGGCGGGCCACCAGGCCGACCGCGCCGCACGCCACCTCCAGCACACGGGTGTCGCTGGCGTCGCGGACGGCCAGGAGGACGGCCCGCCGACGGGCCGGCGGCGCCGCCGACGCCCACGTGATGTCCAGGTCCGACGCCCCCGCCAGCCGATGGAGCAGGTCTTCAAGCGGCGCCCCCGCGCTCGTGACGGTCCACCGCGGGCCGGCGCCGGCCGAGACGGCCCGCTCGGCCCGCAGACCCGCCGACGCCTCCCGGAAGCACCGGGTCCCCGAGGCCACCAGCGACCGGACCTCCCGGTCCCCCGAGAGCGGCGCGAACGGGTCGGGCGGCGACAAGGCCGCCTCCGGCAGCAGGTCCGCCCCGCCGTGGAACGCCAGGACCTTGCCCGTCAGGGCCTCGGCAGCCAGCAGGTCGCACGCGTTTCGCAGGCCGGCCGTGCCCGGGACGGCCCCGAAGGCGGCGATGGCCCGGTACGCCTGGGTCCGCGCGGTCAGGTACTGGCGGTCGGCCAGGGCGAGGCGGGCCAGTTCCAGCAGCGCCACGCCGCGAAGAATCGGGGACGGGCTCTCGGCCACCGTCAGGAAGCCGTCGTGGGCCTCCCGCATCCGGCCGAGCCACTTGTGGCACTGGGCCCGGCGAAGGCGGAAGAAGTCGCCGAGACGCTGGTCGCGCGGGTTGCCGCGCGTCGCCGCCAGCAGACGGTCGCACTGGACCAGGGCCTCGGTGTGCCGGCCGGCGGCGTAGGCCTCCTCCGCCAGGCGGAGGGAGAAGGCGTCCCCGACGGGCGGCCCCGCCGGGGTAACCTCCGGCGGCGCGTCGCGCGACGGCTCGGCCCGAACCGGCCCGGCGGCCCCACCTTCCGGGGCCCCTTTCCACGGCCGCCAGACCGCCAGCCCCACCACGAGGCCGGCGAGCACCAGGACGTTGGCCCCGACGATGAGGGTCCACGGGGACCGTCGCCGAAGCCCCGCCGCGAACTCCGGCGGGAGGTCCAGGTCGAACGTCATGTCCGCATCCGGCGGCGGCGGCGCGGACGGCTCCTCGGCCGCGCCCTCGCTCGAGGGCGTGGGGGGGGCCTCGGCCGAGGCGTCGGCCTCCGCGTCGGCGGGCGGGTCGGCGACGGGGTCGTCGGCGGGTTGTTCCGGCTCTGTCACGGGCATGGACCATCAGCGGATTCGCGTTCTTGCCGGCCCCTGGCGGCAGGCTCCTGCCGGCGCGCGGGCGCGGCGTTGACGACGGCGGGTGCAAGCCTCGTGCCAATCGGGTGCGGCGGGGGAGAAACGGGCGGTCCGCCGGGTTTTCGGGGCGGTGAGGCGGGTTCCGCCCCTGCCGCGGCCTTCGACGCTGAGCGGCCGGCGCGCCGGATTTTCGTGCGCCCGTTTGGTTTTCAAACGCCGGCAGCCCGCCGCCGGCGGTCACGGCGGGCCGAAAAGAAAGGTTCCAGGTCCCCTTTCCGTCGGCGGAAACGTGACCTGGAACCTTGTCTGTGCGCCTTTTTGGTATCGTCCCAGAAGTGGGGGCGAGCGGCCCATGGCCCGGTCAGCGCCTTCCGGCGAGGCACACCCTGGGGGAGAAGCCTTCTCCCCCAGACCCCCTCTTCCCAAGCCCAACGCAAGCCGGGGACGGTCCCACCCACACGCCCCGTCAAGCCCCTGGCAGCCTCGGCGCCGAGGCCGAGGCCCTCCTGTCGTCGAGGCCTCCCCCCACCTTGGGGACGATACCGCCCTTTTTCGCCACGGGTCGGCTCAGGCCCCGGCCGTTTGGAGGCGGGAGGGGCGGTCGGCCCCCGTCCCGTTCGGGCCGGAGGAGGACCCGGTGCGGTCCGGAATCGTGATCTTGTACCGCTTGAGTTTCGCGTGCAGCGTGGCCCGGGTGATGCCCAACAGGGCGGCCGCCCGCGTCCGCTGCCAGCCCGTCTCCCGGAGGGCCCGCGTGATGAAGAGGCGTTCGGCCGTCTCCAGCGAGAAGTCGTTCTCCGGGACGGGCAGACTGGTCCGGGTCTCGACCGGTTCGTCGGAATGGTCGAGGACGAGGCTGTCGGGCGTGATGCGGTCCTCGGTCTCGGTGATGATGGCCCGCTCGATCACGTTCTTCAGTTCCCGGACGTTTCCGGGCCAGGTGTGGGCGAGGAGGCGGCGGCGGGCCTCGGCGGTCAGGCCCTCGACCCGCCGGGCCCGGGGCAGGTCGGACGTCTCCAGGAAGTACTCGGCCAAGAGCGGGATATCGTCGCGGCGTTCGGGGGCCCGCAGGGGCGGCAGGTGGATGGGAAAGACGCTCAGGCGGTAGTACAGGTCGCGGCGGAAGCGGCCGGCCTTGGCCTCGGCCGCCAGGTCCCGGTTGCTGGAGGTAATAATGTTGGCCCGGCATGGCACCGTTTCGGTGCCGCCCACACGCCGGAACGCCCGTTCCTGGAGCACCCGCAGGAGTTTGGCCTGGAGGTCCGGGGCCATCTCGCTGATCTCGTCCAGGAAGATGCTGCCGGTGCCGGCCATCTCGAAGAGGCCCTGTTTATCGCGTTCGGCGCCGGTGAAGGCCCCTTTGACGTGTCCGAAGAGTTCGCTCTCCAGGAGGGTGGCGGTGAGGGTGGCACAGTTGACGGCCACGAAGTCGTCGGCCGACCCGCCGCAGAGGGCGTGCAGGCCGCGGGCGGCCAGTTCTTTGCCGGCGCCGGTCTCGCCGACGACCAACACGGGGTTGCATCGGCTCTCGGCCACCTGGTGGAGGAGCCGGAGCGTCCGGCGGATACCCTCGCTCCGGCCGACGATCGGCACCCCCGACGGGCATTCCGGAGAGACGTACCGGGCAGGGTCGGTCTCGCGGCCGGTGCCGCGGGCCAGGGCCAGCGCCCGTTTAACCGCCTTCTCGTCCGGCGGGGCGGGCAGATAATCCTTCGCGCCCCGCTGGACGAATGCGATCGCCTCGTCCACGTCGGGCGACCCCGACAGGACGACCACCGGGCAGGCGGGAACGGCCGCCCGGGCCTGGTCGAGGAAGGCGAGCGCGGCGTCGCGCGGGACGGTTTCACGGACGACAATCAGTGCCGGATGGGTGGTTTGGAGGGCCCCGAGGGCCTCTTCGACGGTTGAAACGTCCACCAGGTCTCGCGTGATCTCCCGAAACGGGCAGGCCGCCCGCTCCGGCGGCTCGCCGACGGCGATCACGGTGCCCAGGGGCGGGCTTGAAGCCAGTCCCATCCCCCCGTCTCCTCTTCAGCGCCTATGGTCCCGGGAAGCCTCCCGGCCGGCCATCCCTTGCGCCGGTAGAGGGGTGGCGGCGGATAACGCCGCTGAGACCAGACACGTACCCCTCCGTTGTATTCCGCCCGATAGGCCATGTTATCGGCAGTCGGGAAACGTCGGCTTTAGCCGAATTATCGGACATCGTGAAAAAGTACGCCGACAGCCACCACAACATCGAATTCGGTCCTACCATATACGTTATACGGTTCCGGGCATCGCGGCTGGTCCGAGACGGCGGCCGGACGCGCGGCGCCGGACCGGCGGAATCTGCCGACCGCCGGCAGATTCTTCCGGCCGCCGGGCCCCTCTCGCGGCCGCGCCCACCCATTCTTGCCCAACGAAGCCGGTTGTATCCCCCTATTCAAAAAGGACTTAGGCGCTTCATCGCCCCGGAGGGCCGATTTTGGCACGCCGTTTGCTAAACTCCGCAGCGGGAGAACGCTATGGCCACCGCCTCCATCACCCTGATGAACCAGGTCCCGGCCGTCGAGCCGGCGGCCGCCACCGCCGCCGGCCGCCCGTCCCCCCGAAAGCCGACCTCCACCCCGTTCGGTTCCGCCGACGGCCGCCCTGTAAGAGGGGTAAAACAGGGTCGAACCGACTCGCGCGACCGCGCGGGCCCCCACCACACGGCCCGCCCGCGCGACACCCGCCGCGGCGAATCGGCCCACGCAACCCGACCCGCCAAGAGCCGGCCGACCACCGACCGCAGAGGGACCCGCGAGGCGACCAAAGCCGCCGCCGACCCGGCCGACGAGGCAGCAGCGACCGCCTCCGCCTCCCCACAAGCGGCGGACGCCGCAGGGATCCAGGCGGAGGGGCGGGCAGGCGGCGCCTCGGCCGACGGGGCCACACCACAGACGGCGGCCGGGCCGGACGCCGCCCCGGTCACGTTTGCGGCGACGATCGCCTCCGAACTGGCCAAGTCGGCAGCCACGCCGACCTCCGACGCAAGCGCCCCCTCAAATGCGACCCAGGAAGGGGCACCGCCGGTCCTCCGGCTCACGCCCGGCCAGGCCTCTGCCGAGGCGGCAGCCCAACCCAGGGCGGCCCTGCCGGCCAAGGGGCAGGCGCAGACGGTTGAGGCGGAGTCCCCCGCCGGGCAAGGCGCCCGATCCACCTCGCCGAACCCGGCGGGGAGCCGGGCCGCGGCGACGGCCCCGGCCACCCGGGCCGCGGCCGGCTCGGACGCCGCCGCCACGGGCATCACCGCCGCCCCGTCCGACGATACGCCCAGCGCCGGCGGCGGGCAGCCCCACACCCGCGCCGGACCCGACGGGCAGTCCGGCGGTTTCGCCCCCTGGGGCGAGAAGCCGCCGGCGACGGCCGTCCCGGCCGAGGCGAACCAGGAGGCCCCCGCCAAGGCGGCGGCCGCCGCCGTGGAGCCGGTCGCCGACGGTCCGGCCGCCAAACGGGCCATCGCCCAGGCCGCCGAGGCCGCCCGGGCCGACGCCGCGACCGCCGCGCCGGTCGAGAGCGGGTCCGGGCCGGGCCCAAAGGGATCCGCAGGGATCGGGGCCGGTGCGGCCGGCCGGGTCGGCGGAGCCGCGTCGGCCCGGGACAACCCGTCGGCCGGTCCGCTGGCCGACCAGGTGGCCGAGGGGATCCGCGCCTCCGGCGGGCGGACGGACACCCGGATCGAGGTCCGGCTGCACCCGCCGGAACTGGGGCGGGTGCGGGTGACGCTGCGGGCCGAGGGCGACGCGATCCGCGGCCTGATCCGGGTGGACACGCCCGAGACGCTGTCGCGTCTTCAGCAGGAAGCCGCCCCCCTGCTCCACCGGCTCCAGGCCGACGGCATCGACATCCGCCGGCTCGACGTCTTACTGAACCAGCCGCAGGACGGCGGGCAGGGGCAAGGGGATTTCGCCTTCTCCGAGGGCCGGGGCGACTCGCCCGCCTGGTCCGCCCACGCGGGGGGCGACACGCTCGCCGACCACACCGCCCCCACCGGCGGGCCGCCCGAACCCGGAACGCCCGATGAACCGGCCGGGACCGCCGGCGCCGCCGGCGGCTCGGTCAACGTGCAAGCATAGGAGGCAGTCATGGCCGGAGTCTCCGGTATCGGGTCCAGCGCGTCCGACCTTCAGGTGCAGTTTATGAACCTGCTGATCGCGCAACTCCAGAACCAGAACCCGCTCGAGCCGATGGACAACAGCCAGATGACGTCCCAACTGGCCCAGATCTCGTCGCTGGAGCAACTGGAGACGATCAACGCGCAATTGTCGGCCCTGACGGGCGAGGAGTCGGCGTTCGGGGCGGCCCTGACGGCGGCCGAGGGCCGCTACGCCGTCTCCCTCATCGGCAAGACCCTTACCTACACCTCGGCCGACGGCACGGTTGCCGGCGGCTGCGTCACGGGTGTCGAGCAACGCGACGGGGAATTCGTGCTCCAGGTCGGCGACCAGCAGGTGTCGCTGGACGCCGTCTGCCAGATCGCGGAGTAGGCCGGGCCGGCCGCTCCTTGAAGGAGACCAAGAATGAGTAACTCGCTGATGGCGGCAGTGTCCGGGCTTCAGGCACACCGGAAGATGCTCGACGTGGCCGGCAACAACCTGGCCAACGTCAACTCCTACGGGTTCAAGTCCAGCCGGGTCACCTTCGCGGAACTGCTGGCCGAGACGCTCCAGGAGGCCACCCAGCCCAGCGACCGGGTGGGCGGCATGAACCCGCAGCAGATCGGCAGCGGCGTGACCCTGGCCAGCATCGACCGCAACATGGGTCAGGGCACCATGGTCCACACCGGCCAGCCGCTCGACATGGCCATCGAGGGGTCCGGCTACTTCGTCCTGCACGACGGCCAGAAGGATGTGTTCACCCGGGTCGGTAACTTCGCGGTCGATTCCGAGTACTACCTGGTGGACCCCGGCACGGGCTACCGGGTGCAGCGGCTGGGCATCGAGGGCGTCTCGGAGGGGTTCCAGGACCCGTCCTCCGACGACATCCGCATTCCGTATGACGTGGCCCTGCCCGCCAAGGCCACCGAGAGCATCTCGTTCACCGGCAACCTGAGCGCCGACGCCGAGACCCCCACGACCAACCAGATGACCAGCGGCGTGCAGTACACCGACCAGGGCGCGGTGGCGGCCGGGGAAACCCTCCTGGCCGACCTCGACCAGACCTCCGGCCTCTCCGCCGGCGAGACCGTCACGATTACCGGCAAGGCGCCGGACGGCACCGACGTCAGCACGACTTTCACCATCGGCACGGGGCCGGGGCAGGATGGCGAGACGCTCGGCGACGTGGTCGACGCCATCTCCACCGCCTTCAACGGGGCCTCCGCCCAACTGGTCAACGGCGAGATTCGCCTCCTCGACGACCAGGCCGGCTACAGCCAGAGCGACATCTACCTGGACTACAGCGGCGCGGGCACGTTCGAGTTGCCGCCCTACTTCCAGCACCTGTCGGCCGGCGGCGAGGAAACCAAGAGCGCCAACGTCGAGATCTTCGACACCCAGGGCATCGGCCACGTGGTCTCGGTCGCCTTCCTCCGCACCGACCAGGCCGATACCTGGGACATGGTCGTGACGAACCTGAGCGGCGAGGTCGCCTTCGACGGCCCGGACGACCGGCGGGTCCGCAGCATCCAGTTCAACCCGGACGGCAGTTTTGCCGGCCTGGGCGGGGCCACCCCGGACGACCTGGCCATCATGGTCCGCTTCGGCGGCGCGTCCGCCACCCAGTCGATTATCAACGTGGACCTGGGCACCATCGGCCAGTTCGACGGGCTCAGCCAGTTCGGCGGGTCGTCCACCGTGGCCGCCAGCGCCCAGGACGGCTACGAGGCCGGCTACCTCTCGAGCCTCTCGGTCAGCCGCGACGGCGTGCTGGTCGGCATGTTCACCAACGGCGTCCGGCGCGACATTGCGGCCCTGAAGGTGGCCACCTTCCAGAACCCGGCCGGTCTCCAGGCCACCGGCCAGTCGTACTTCACGACGTCCGGGAACTCCGGCGACCCGATGCCGACCCACGCCCTGACGGGCGGGGCCGGCGCGGTCAACGGCGGGTCGCTGGAGCGCTCCAACGTCGACACCGCCGAGGAGTTCGTCAACCTCATCCAGGCCCAGAACGGCTTCCAGGCCAACGCCCGGACCATCACCGTGACCAACGACATGCTGCTTGAACTCTCGAACCTGATTCGCTGAGGCCGACGACGACCATGATGGCCGCGCTCGCATCACGCATGGCTCCGCTCGCGCTCGACCCGATTGAGCGATGGTCGGCCGCCAGAAACTTCAAGTCGTTTCACTGGGGCACCCTCAGCCAGCCGGTCGTCTGGGTCCCCCTGCTCGTGGTGGCCGCGATGGTGGTGGCGGCGGTCGTGATCCACCGCCGGCGCCGCTGCCGCCGCGACCTGATGGTGGCGTTCGGCCAGTCCGCCTCCGAGGCGGACCTGACCGGGGCGGAGCGGACCCTGCTGGTTCGCCTGGCCGAGGCCGCCGACCCCCGCCCGCTGACCGGCGGCTACACCCTCTCGTCGGCGTTCGAGACCGGGGCCCGCCGCCTCCTCGCCGGCCGCGCCGCGGCCAACCTCTCGCCGGCCGACCGGGGGCGTATCCACGAGGTGGTCCGGTCGCTCTGGACGAAACTGGGCCTCGTCCCCGCGGCGCCGGGGCAGACGTCCGGGGCCGGCCTGGCCCGCGACGACGCCGTCACGCTGTCCCATCCCGGCGCCGCCCGGGCACAGCCCCGCTCTGCCGGGGCGACGCCCGGCGCCGCGCCGGAGACCGAGGGAACCGTCACCGCCGTGGCCGGCCGCGACGTCACGGTCCGCCTCCAGGCGCCGCTCGCCCTCCGCACCGGCGGGGCGGCCGTGCTCCGCCACGTCCGCGAGAGCATCCAGTGGGAGTACAAGGTCACGGTCATCTCCCAAAGGGATCCGCACGGACGGGCCGAGGACCACGAGGCCACCGTCCGCCTCATCGGGACGCCCCGGCAGACGAACCTGCGGCGGTTCGCGCGGGTGCCGATCTCCCGGCCGGCCCACGTGGCCCGGTACGGATTCGTTCAGGAGGGCGCCGACGGCGCCGTTCCGGAATTCGTCGAGGCGAGGCTCCACGAGATCGCCGGGCCGGGCCTGAGGCTGGAGACCAAGATGGCGATCGAGGACGGCCAGCGCATCCTCGTGGTGCTCGACCTCGGACAGGAAGGAAGCCTCCGGGCCGTGGGGGTCGTCCGCCGCCGGGTGGCCGATCAGGACGGCGGCCGGTCCGAGGTCGCGGTCGAACTGACCCCCGTCTCCGAGGAGGAGGTGGCCCGCCTCGTCAAGGAAACCAACGCCGCGGCCCGGCGCGCCACCGCCGGCGACGCCCACGCCGCCGCCGGCGCCAGCAACAGGACCACCCCGTGAGCACCGAGACCGTCGCCACGCTGACCGCCCTGGCCGAAGAGTACCGGGCTATCGCCCATAACCTGGCCAACGCCAACACCGCGGGGTACAAACGGCTCGTCGGGACCCTTACCCAGCCGACCCCGGCGGGCGAGGCCGGGGCGGTCGCCCCGTCGGCCGGCCAGGACCAGACGCCCGCCCCCGCCGCCGAAGCCAGCACCGGCATCGACTTCTCCCAGGGACGCCTCGTCCGCACCGGCCGGAGCCTGGACGCGGCCCTCGCCGGCAAGGGATTCTTCGTCCTGGAGACCGACCAGGGCGAGCGCTACGGCCGCAACGGCGTGTTCCGGACGAACGCGACCGGCCAACTCGTCGACGGCCTCGGGCGAACGGTCGCGGGCCAGGGCGGGCCGATCACGGTCCCGGCGTCCGTCTCGCCGATGACGGTCCAGATCAGCGCCGACGGCCGCGTCCTGGCCGACGGCACGATGGTCGGCAGGCTCCGGATCGTGGAGTTCGAGGACCCGTCGGTCCTGGAGCCGGTCGGCGCCGGCGCCTTCGCCGCCCCGGACGGCGCCGCGCCCGCCGACGCCCAGGACACGACCGTCCAGCAGGGGTTCCAGGAGGCCTCCAACGTCGAGGCCGTGACCGAACTCGTCGGTCTCATCAAGGTCACCCGTCTGTACCAGGCGAACGTGCAGGTCATGGCCAAGGGCGGCGACCGCGCCAAGGCCCTGCTCCGCATCGCCATGGCGTAACCCCAAGGGAGGTGCCCGATGCTGCGAGCGTTTTCCACGGCGGCCACCGGCATGACGGCCCAGCAGATGACCGTCAACACCATCGCCAACAACCTGGCGAACATGAACACCGCCGGCTTCAAGCGGACGATGATCGATTTCCAGGACCTGGTGTACCTCCGGCTGGCCGAGCCCGGCCGCGAGACCGCCGCCGGCGTCGAGGCCCCCACCGGCTTCGAACTGGGCTCCGGCGTCCGGCCGGCCAGCACGCTCAAGGTCTTTACCCAGGGCGAGATGGACAACACCGGACGCGAACTCGACCTCGCCATTCAGGGCGACGGCTTCTTCTGCATCCGCCTGCCCAGCGGCGACGAACGGTACACCCGCGACGGCTCCTTCCGCGTCAACGCCCAGGGCCAACTCGTGACGGCCAACGGCTACGTGCTCGAGCCCGGCATCACCATCCCCGAGGACGCCCGCTCCGTCAGCGTGGGCGCCGACGGCACCGTCACCGTCTTCCAGGGGGCCGAGCAGACCGGCTCCCAACTGGGCCAGATCAATCTCGTCCGGTTCCGGAACCCCTCGGGCCTCTCGTCCGAGGGCGGGAACCTCCTGGCCGCCACGCCCGCCAGCGGCGACCCCACCGAGGGCACCGCCAGCGAGGAAGGCTTCGGCACCATCCAGGCCGGCTTCCTCGAACGCTCCAACGTCCAGATGGTCACCGAACTGGTGAACCTCATCACCGCCCAGCGGGCCTACGAGATCAACTCCCGCGCCATCCGCGCCGGCGACGAGATGCTCGAGACCGCCAACCGCCTGGTCACGTAGGAGCGCGTTCGTTGAGCCTGATCAAAACAAAAAATCGCAAGATTGTCATTCTGAGGAGGCCCGAAAGGGCCGACGAAGAATCTCGCCTTGGTCGTCGTCGTTTTGCCGTTTGCACGGCGAGATTCTTCGGCTCCGCAAGCGGAGCCTCAGAATGACAAAACGCGTGGAGGTCGCCATGAAAACCGCCGCCTGCCGCATGCTCGGCCTCGCCTTGCTGCTGGCCGCCTCCGGCGTCGTTCGAGCCGGCGACGAGGCCGCCACGCTCTCAGTCCATCTGCCCCGGTCCGTCGAGGCCGCCGGCGAGGCCCTGCGGCTCGGCGAGATCACGATCCTTCGGAGCCCGGACGACCGGCTCCGCACCACCTCCGAACGCATCGCCATGGGCCGGGCCCCCTGGTCCGGCGAGCGGATCGTCCTGGACCGCGCCACCGTGGCGGCCCGACTGGCCTCCCACGGACTCGGGGCCGACCGCGTCCGCTTCACCGGCGCCGACCGCGTCGTGGTGACCCGGGCCGAGGAGGTGACCTCGGCCAAGGCGATCGCCCAGGCGGCCCGCGCCTTCCTGGAGACGAGCCGTCCCGCCCCCGCCGGATGCCGGTGGTACCTGCGGCGCGAGCCCGACACGATCGCGGCGCCGGCCGGGGCCGACGTCTCGCTCTCGCCGCGACCCGCCTCCCACGGCGTGGCCGGCGAGGCGAAGGTCACCGTGGTGGCGACGGCCGGCGGCAAGCAGGTCGGCGCCGCCGACGTGGTCTTCCGGATGATGTATGCGCGTCGTCGGCTGCTGGCCTCGCGGGACATCGCGCCCGGCGAGGTCATCAGCCCGGAGAACACGACCGTCCGCAAGGCCTTCTCCCCCCGGCCGGACCCCGGCGACTGGTCCAAGCCGTACGGCCGGCGGGCGGCCCGCCTCATCGCCGCCGGCGCCGAGGTCAAGCCCGGTCTCGTCCACTCGCCTGCCGAAGAGGTCGTCGTCCGCCGCAACCAGGGCGTCGTCATGACAATCAGCGGCAGGCTGTTTCAGGTCACCGCCCTCGGCAAGGCGCTGGAGGACGGCCGGCCCGGCGACCTCATCAAGGTCCGGAACGCCGATTCCGGCCGCGTCGTGCTGGCCAAGGTGGCCCGCGACGGCACCGTGGAACCCGTCATAGCCGAAAGGGAACCCTATGCGACCCACGACTATTGAGACCGGCAAAACCAATGGTACAAGAACGGTGCCACGGTTTGCTTGTCAAACCGTGCGCCGCGGCCCCGGAATCACGGATTGCGAGCAATCCGTGGCACCCGCTGAAGGCTGCACCATTGGTTTTACCGGTCTCAATAGCCATGCTTTCGCGCCCAGTGCGCGGTGGGTCTCCGCACCCACCGCGCCGGGATGCCGCTCACCGCTCGCCCGCGCGCGGCGGGTACGGAGACCCGCCGCGCGGACCGCAATGGCCACGGGGGCGACCTGGGGCGCGCTTTGCCAGGCCCTTGCGATTGTGGCCGTGGCGCTGCTGGGCGCCCACGCCGCCCGGGCCGACTCCATCTGGGCCAGGGCCCAGGGCAAGGCCGGCCGCAAACGCGTCCGCGTCTACGAGGACGACACCGCCCGCGACGTCGGCGACACCCTGACCATCATCATCAACGAGCACAGCGTTATCGAGAACGAGACCAGCCGAGAGGCCGAAAAGGCCTCCAACCGGACCGCCACGGCCGCCGGCAACATCAACGTCCGCGACGTGGGGCAGTGGTACGGCAACCGCGGCGGCACGTTCGTGACGCCCGACGTCAACGTCCAGAGCCAGGCCGCCAGCGACTTCACCGGCGAGTCCGAGTACGAGACCGACCGCCTCATCACCGACCGCGTGACCGTGGTGGTCCGCGACGTGCTGCCCAACGGCAACCTGGTGGTGCTCGGCACGCGTCAGCGGCACACCGACGGCGACGAGCAGGTCATCGAGATCGGCGGCGTGGTCCGGCCAAGCGACATCACCTTTGCCAACACGGTGAACAGCGAGCAGGTGGCCGACTTCCGCATGCGCGTCCGGGTCGAGGGCCACGAACCGAAATGGACCAAGCCGGGCTGGCTCGGCCGCCTGCTGAACTGGCTGAGCCCGTGGTAAGGCGGGTCGCGGTTCGGTGCCCATGCCGCCCGACCGCAGGGAGGAACTGACATGCCCCGTTGCCGCCTCATCCTCGTGGGCCTCGCCGCCGTGGCGATTGCCTCGGCCGGGTCCACCGCCTCCGCCGAACGCATCAAGGATATCGTGGACATCCAGGGCATCCGCGGCAACCCGCTCCAGGGCTACGGACTGGTGGTGGGCCTGGCGGGCACGGGCGATACGACCGACCTGACCCCGCGGGTCCTGGCCAACGTGCTCCGGCGCCAGGGTCTGGCCGTCGACCCGGCGGACCTGGACGGCCAGAACGTGGCGAGTGTCATCGTCCGGGCGGAGTTACCGGCGTTCGCGCGGCAGGGCCAGCGGATCGACGTGGAGGTCTCCGCCATCGGCGACGCCGCCAGCCTCCAGGGCGGGACGCTGCTGATGACGCCCCTCCGGGGGGCCGACGGCGAGGTCTACGCCGTCGCCCACGGGCCGGTGATCATCGGCGGCTTCGCCGCCGCCGGCCAGGCCAGTACCGTCTCGAAGAACCACACGACCGCCGGCCGCATCCCCGGCGGCGCCAACGTCGAACGCGCCGAGCCCGCCACCTTCGTCCAGAACGGAACCGTGACGCTGAACCTGAGGAACCCCGATTTCTCCACCGCCGAGGAGATCCGCGCCGCCGTCGACGCGGTCTTCCCGGCGGCGGCGGAGACCCTCGACGCCGGCACCGTTCGTATCCAGATGCCCCAGGGCCTCTCCCAGAACCGCGTGGGCGCCTTTCTCGACCGCATCGGGCTGCTGGAGGTCCAGGTCGACTCGCCGGCCCTGGTCGTCATCAACGAGCGGACCGGCACGATCATCGTCGGCGAGAACGTCGGCATCTCGACCGTGGCGATCTCGCACGGCAACCTGTCGATCGTCACCCAGGAAAAGGACTACATCTCGCAGCCGCTGCCGTTCTCCCGGGCCGGCACCACCGCGCGGACGCATCGGACGGACATCACGGCCGTCGAGGAGGAGGGACCCCTCGTCACCGTGGACCGGAAAGTCTCGGTCCAGGAACTGGCCCGGGCCCTGAACGCCATGGGCCTGACGCCGCGGGACCTGATCTCGATCTTCCAGGCCCTGAAGCAGGCCGGCGCCCTCCAGGCCGAACTGAAAGTGATATAACGCCCGCCGCGAGCGCAAGCGAGCGCAAGCGAGCGCAAGCGGGCGCAAGCGAGCGCAAGCGGGCGCAAGCGAGCCAAAACGTTTGGCCCGCCGCGAGCGCAAGAGCGGTCGAAAAGGACACGCGCCATGGACGGACTCAGCCTGCCCGCCGACCCCCTGGGCGGGACCGACCCGCTGGCCTCGGCCGCCGAGCGCCGGCTGCCCCGGCCCGGCACCGACGCCGCAAGGGGCCGGGAGGCCGCCCGCGACTTCGAGGCGGTCCTCCTGCACCGGCTCATGGAGTCGATGCGCCGGACCGTGCCGGACAGCGGCCTGCTCTCCAGCCCCGCCACCCGGCAGATGGAGAGCCTCTTCTGGTACTACCTCTCCCAGGAGGTGGCCAGGAAAGGTGGCATCGGGCTCTGGAAGGACCTGGCCCAAACCCTGGACCCGGCCGGCGGCGAGTCGCCGGCCCCGGCTGAAGGACCCCAGGCATGACCCGTACGCCGCCCCTGGCCGATGCGCCGCTGGAGGCGCTGCTCGGCGCGTTGGACGAAGCGATCGGTCTCCAGCAGGAGGTCCGCGCGCACCTGGAGGCCACCGCCGAGGCCGTCAGCCGCCTCGACGAGGCCGCCCTCCGCGACCGGATGGACCACCTGGCCCCGATGGCCGCCCGGCTCGAGGAGGCCGGCCGACGCCGGCACCGGGCACGGGTCCGCCTGGCGGAGACCCTGGGCCGACCCGTGGCGGAGGTGACCCTCGGCCGCCTGGAGGCCACGCTGCCCCCGCCGGAGGCCGACCGCATCGGCCGCAGGCGACGGCAACTCCGCGACCTGGGCCGGGCCGTCCGAGACCAGCACCTGCGAACCGCCGTCCTGGTCGGCCAGGCCGCACGCATCAACCGGTCGCTCCTCTCGGCGGTGATACCGACCGCCGCCGAGGCCGGCACCTATGAGTCCAACGGCAGCCGGGACCCCCGCGCCGGCCGGGCCATGCTCGACGCAAGGCGCTAACCCATGGACGGACACTCCATTGCCATCAGCGGGCTGGAGGTCGCCCGAAAGGGCCTGGAGGTCATTGGCAACAACATCGCCAATGCCGCCACCGAAGGCTACCACCGGCAAGAGATGATCGTGTCCCCGATTGCCGGCCAGGGGATCCCCGGCATGACGGTGGGCCAGGGGGCCGAGGTCACTGACATCCGCCGCGCGGGCAACACCCTGCTGGACCGCGAGATCTGGCGCCGGCAGCCGGAACTCGCCCAGGCCGACCAGGAACTGGCCACCCTCTCGCTGCTCGAAAGCATCCTGGGGGACCTGACGGTGGGGGGGCTGTCGTCGGCCATCGACGATTTCTTCGCCGCCCTCCACGAACTGGCCTCCCAGCCCGACAGTTCCGCCTTCCGCCAACAGGTGGTCGTGGCCGCCGACGCCCTGGCCGCTCAATTCCGACTCACCGGCACCTCCCTACGCGACCTCCGGACACAACTCGTCCACGAGGCGCAGGAGGCGGTCGGCCAGATCAACGACCTGGCCCAACGCGTCGCCGACGCCAACGCCGCCATCCAGAACGTTCGGGCCCTCGGCAGTTCCGACAACAACCTCGTCGACCAGCGCGACCAGGCCCTCACCGAACTCGCCGACCTCATCGGCCTGAACGTCACGGCCGCCGACGACGGGTCCTGCACCGTCCACGTCAGCGACACGCCCATCGTCCTGAAGACCCACCTGACGCCCCTGGAGGTAGACTACACCTCGGACGGCCTGCTGGGCGTCTCGGTCCAGGGCGCGGCCTACTACGATACGGCCTGCGAGGGCGGCCAACTGGGCGCCATCCTGGCCCTCTACAACACGCTGCTGCCCGCCGTGCAAGACGACCTCGACACCCTCGCCACCACCCTCATCCAGCGCGTCAACCGGTACCACGTCGAGGGCCTGGGCGCCGCCGGCCCCTTTGCCGACCTGGAAGGCCTGGCGATGGCCAACGACCCCGTCGGCCAGTGGAACCCGCCCGTGACGGCGGGGGACATCCACGTCCGCGGGACGAATACCCAGACCGGCCAGGTCACCCGCCACACGGTGACGGTCAGCGACCCGTCCACCGAAACCCTGGCCGACATCGCCGCCGGCTTCGACGCGATCCCGGGCCTTTCGGCCACGATCACCGACGCCCGCCTTCGCCTGTCGGCCGACGCCGGGTTCGCCTTCGATTTTCAGCCGGTCGTCTCCCCGGAACCGGCCGGCAGCACGCTGAGCGGCACGGCGGCCCCCACCCTGGCCGGCGTCTGGCAGGGCGAGGCGAACGAGACGCTCACGGCCACCGTGGTGGGGACGGGCGAGGTCGGCGTGGCCTCGGGCCTGGCCATCGAGGTCCGCGACGAGGCCGGCCAACTGCTCCGGTCCCTCAACGTCGGGGTCGGCTACGCCGCGGGCGACGTGCTCGAGATCGCCAACGGCCTGACCGTCTCGCTCAGCCACGGCACCCTCAACGCCGGCGAGCAGTTTACGGTGGAGGCCCTCGCCCGGTCCGACCCGACGGGCTTCCTGGCGGCGGCCGGCATCAACACCCTCTTCGCCGGCACCTCCGCCGAGACGATGGAGGTGGTGGACCGGCTCCGCGACTCGTCCGCCTGCCTGGCCGGCTCGCTTGGCACCGAGGGGCTCGACAACCTGAACATGCTCCGGATGGCGGGCATCGGCGACGAGGCCATCGAGGCCCTGGGCGGCACCACGGCGGCCGACGCCTTCCGCACCATCGCCTCCGACATCGGGCACGAGGTGAGCCTGCGCGAGGCCCGACACGACGGGCTCCAGAGCCTCGTCGAGGAACTCAACCGGCAGCGCGACGACCTCTGCGGCGTGGACGTCAACGAGGAAGCCGCACTCCTCCTGGTCATGGAACGCCAGTTCCAGGGCATGGCCAAGTACCTCTCGGCCATCGACCGCGCCCAGCAGTACCTGATGGACCTGGTCTGACCCGCGGGACGAACGCACCAGAAACGGAGAAACGCCGATGGGCGGATGGGGCTCGATCTACATGACCACGCGCCTGGCCCTCCGGGAGCACACGGCCGAACTCGCCGAACTGCAACAGACCGCCGCCACCGGCGTCCGGCTCCGGCGAGCCTCCGACGCCCCCGCCGAGGCCTTCCGACTGCTGGGCCTTCGCACCGAGAGCAAGACCCTGACCACCTACACCGAGAACATCGAGCGCATCAGCGATTCGCTCGAGGTGGCCTCGAGCGTCCTCACGCAGATGGGCGACGTCGTCGCCCGCGCCCGCGAACTCCTGACCCAGGGCACCAGCGGCACCTACTCCGCCGCCGACCGCCAGCCCATTGCCCAGGAGATCGACGGCCTCATCGAATCGCTCCTCTCCTTCGCCAACACCCGACACGGCGGCCGGTACCTCTTCGGCGGCAGCAGCACACGCACCGCCCCCTACGTGGCGGAGTACGACGGCGACCGCATCGTCGGCGTCCGCTACATCGGCAACACCGGCACGTCCGAGGCCCCCGTGGCCCCGGGCGTCGACTACCCCGCCGCCGTCGTCGGCGACGAGATCTTCCGATGCAACGCCCGCCAGGCCCCCGAGTGCCTCGGCAACACCGGCGCCGCCGCCGGCACAGGCACCAGCACCGTCCGCGGCAGCGTCTGGCTTACCGCTACCCACACCGCCACCACCTACCTGGGGGCCAGCGGCATCGCCCCCGGCGCCAGCAGCGACGCGGGCGACACGGTGCTCGGCAACGGCCATACGCTTGCCATCGACGCCCCGAACCAGACGCTCCGCCTCGACGACGGCGCCGAGGTCGCCTTCACCCCCGGCGACACCGACGTCTGCGTCACGGGCGCCGACGGCGACCGGGTCTACGTCGATACCTCGGCCCTCGGCCCCGCTTTCCAGGGGACCGTGGGCCTCCAGGCTACCGGCACCCTCTCCATCGACGACGGCGCCGCCGCCACCGCCATCGACTTTGCCGAGACCAACCTGGCCGTCACCGATTCCGAGACGGGCCGCGTCCTGTACGTCGACGCCACCGGCCTCGAGCGCACCGGCCTGGAACCGGTCCGCGTACCGGGCACCGCCGACGTCTTCTCGGCGCTCATCACGGTCCGCGACCTCATGCGCAACACGCGCGACCTCCCGGAAAACGAGCAACTGGACTACCTCCGGGAGATGGTCGCGCCGGTCAGCCAGGTGGCCGAGCACATCTCGCTGGGCGAGACCACCCTCGGCGCCGGACTGGGCATGCTCTCGTCCCTCGGCAAGGGACTGGAACAGCAGCAGGCCCAGGCCGAGGACCAGGCGGCCATGCTCGAAAACGCCGACCTCGTCCAGGTGGCGACCGACCTCGCACGTCGCGGGACCCTGTACGAGATGACGTTGGCCTCGGCCTCCAAGTTGCTCAGCCTCTCTCTCTTCGACTACATCACGTACTGAGCCCCCCGGAAGGCGATGCGGATGCACGTGGGCGTGATCGCAACCAGCCTCTTCGACGACACCCGGTCGTTCGTGCGGCACCTGGCCGCCCAGCCCGGCGTCAACGTGTCGCTCGTCAAGGGCGACGCGCCGCCGGAGGCGGCGCTGCGGACCCTCCGCGACGCCCACCGCCTCTGGTTCGAGGGCGTCGGCCCGCTGCTGTCGGCCCTGGCCGGCCGGCCCACACGGGGCCGTAACGGAACGGCCGCCGATTGGCTGGCCGGGGCCTACCTCCGCATCGGCGCCGACGACCTCGACCGCCTGCCGGGGCCGGGCCTCTGGCGGCTCGTGCGCACGGTCGTCGTGCCGGACGCCGCCACGGCCCGGCGGGTGCGGGCCCTGGGGGCTTCCCCCGGCTCGCCGCGGGTCCGCGTCAACCTGGCCGGCGACGTGGTCGAGCGGGTCGGCTGGCTCAGCGCCCGCGCCGGCGACCTCCGCGCCTGCGACTGGACCGCCATCCTCCGCCTCGCCGAGGCGTGCCACGGACGGGTCCGCATCCTCGGCGACGCCCCCGCCGAGTTGACCGACGTCCTGACCCGCGCTTGCGCCCTGGAAGTGGCCGACGGCGGTCCCGCCGACACCCGCGTCACCTGGCGCGGCCGTTCCGGTACGGACCCGTATGGGTCGGCCCATGCGGCGACGGGTCCCGGGGGCCCGCACACCGTCGAGCACCTCCGCACCCGGGCCGACGCCGCGGTCCCCGCCGGTCCGCCGCCCCGGGAAGCGGACCACCCCTGGCCGCTCGTCTCCGCCGTCGTCCCCGCCTACAACGCCGAGGACACCATCGACCGGTGCCTGGAAAGCCTGCGCCGGCAGACGTATCCGAACCTGGAAATCCTCGTGATCGACGACGGCTCGACCGACGGGACGGCCGAGGCCGTCGCCAAACATTTGAACGACCCGCGCGTACGATATGTTGACACACCGCACACCGGCCGACCCGAGACGCGGAACCGCGGCATCGCCGAGGCCCGCGGACGCTGGATCGCCTGGCTCGACGCCGACGACGTGTCCATGCCGAACCGCCTCCGGACCCAGGTCGAGGCCGCCCGCGCCGCCGGCCGGGCCGACGTCGTCCACTCCGACGGCCTTCTGCTGCGGCCGGACGGGGCCGTCACGTTCTCCCGGCGGGGCCGGCGCCTGACGGCCGAGGACCTGCCCGCCCGCCTGCTGGCCGGCCTGGCCGCCATCTGCCCC
>CAYTJE010000004.1:35635-43879 GCA_964437855.1 uncultured Anaerolineales bacterium
AGATGGTCGGCGAGGAGGCCCTGGTGGACCCCGTGGCACGGGATTTGCACGACCCCCCCGCCATGGTCATCGGGCGCGTGCTGCTGGCCACCGGCATCGGCGTGGAGGGGCCGGGGGATCACCCGATCTTCGCCGACGCCGAGTCGTACCTGCGCCGGGGCCTGGAGGAGGCCCAGGGCGCCTCCCGCCGCGAGGCCGCCCTCCTGCTTCAGGAACTGGCCGACCACCGCCGCCGGATCGCCGCCGCGACGCCCGACGCGCCGCTCGAAACGCCGGCGCAGACGGCCGACGGCACCGCCATCGAGACCACGGCCACCGGCCGACCCGCCGCCCACGCCGGCCGAGGCCAAGACGTGCCGCAAAGGAGACCCACGTGACCACCGCCCAACTCCGAGCGCCCTCCTACGAGCAGTGCGCCCACCTGGCCGAGACCGGCGACCGCGACACCGCCCTGGCCGCCTACACCCGGTACCTCGAGACCCATCCGACCGACGGCGAGGCCCTGAACGACCTGGGCACGCTCCTGTACGCCTCCGGGCGGCTCGACGAGGCCGCCGTCCACCTGGAGACCGCCGCCCGCCGGCTGGGGACCGACCGCCCCCTGGCCCTCTGGAACCTGGCCGAGGTGCACCTGGCCTCCGGTCAGCCGGCCCGGACGCTCGCCCTCTTCGACGACCTCCACCGGGCGGACATGCTGACCCCCGACCTGGCAAACCGGACGGCCACGGCGCTGCTGGACGCGGGCGACGCCGGCGGCGCCGTCGAATCGCTGCTCGCCTGCCGGGCGGCCCTGCCGGGCCAGGACCTCCTGACCGACTTCGTCGACGCCATCCGCTCGCAGCGGGCCAAGGTCGCCTTCTTCTGCGACAGCGGCGACGAGAAGTTCCTTGCGGACATCGTGCCGTGGACCGACCAGCGGTTCCCCACACGGTTCGCCCACAACCCGACCCGCGAGGAGATGGAGCACCTGCTCCAGTGGTGCGACATCGCCTGGCTGGAATGGTGCACGCCGCAGGTCGTCCTGGCCTCCCGCCTGCCCAAGACGTGCCGGACCATCGTCCGCCTGCACCGCTACGAGGCGTTCAAGCCCTGGCCCGCCCAGGTCAACTGGGACAACATCGACGTGCTCGTCACCATCGGGAACCCGTACGTCAACGCCCACCTGCGCCAGACCGTGCCCGGACTCCAGGAGCGCACCCGCGTCATCACCATCCCCAGCGCCGTCAACCTCCGGTCCTGGCCGCTGGCCGAGCGCACCCGCGGCAAAGACCTGGCCTGCTTCGGATACATCAACATGCGCAAGAACCCGGGGCTCCTGCTCCAGTGCTTCGCCGAACTGCACCGGCGGGATCCCGAGTACCGGCTGCACCTCGCGGGCCGGCCCCAGGACCCCATGCTCATGCAGTACCTGACCTCCATGATCCGCGAATTGGGCCTCGAAGACGCCGTTACCCTCGAGGGCTGGGTCGAGGACCCCCGCGCCTGGCTCCGCGACAAGCACTACCTGGTCTCGGCGAGCCTGGGGGAGGGCCTGCCCGCCGGCATCCTGGAGGCCATGGCGACCGGCCTGAAACCGGTCATCCACACCTGGCCGGGCGCCCGGCACTTCTTCCCGCCGCAGTGGCTCTGGCGCAACGCCGACGAGTTCTGCCGATGCATCCTCGACGGCGAGTACCAGCCGCGCCTCTACCACGAGTGGGTCGCCGAGCGGTATTCGCTCCGCTCGCAACTCGGCCAGATAAGCGGCGTCTTCGCGGCCATGGAGCGCGAGCCCTGGCCCCCCGCCGGCAACGAGGGCGAGACCGCCGACCCGCCGGCCAAGGGCGTCCCCGACGCCGCCAACGCGCCCGACACCCGCGACGCCGACCGCTTCTACGACCAGTGGTACCAGGGCGCCCTGGTGGCCGAGGGCCGGTACCAGCAGGCCCGCCGCGAGCAGGTCGTCCAGGCCGTGGCGACCCTCCAGCGCCGCGACCTGGCCATCATCGACCTCGGCTGCGGCCTCGGACACCTGGAGCCGCACCTGGCCCCCTTCGGCAACGTCGTCGGCGTGGACCTGAGCCGCGAGGCCGTCCGGGCCGCGCGGCGGCACTGCCCGGCCGCCACCTTCGTCTGCGGCGACGTGCGGACCATGCGGCTGCCCAGCGGCTCGTTCGACGTGGTCACCTCGGTCGAGGTCCTCGAACATTTCGCCGGCGGCGACCAGGCCGGCCACCTGGCCCGCGCCCGCGACCTGCTCGCCGGCGGCGGCCTGCTCGTCCTGACGACGCCGAACCGCCCGGTCATGGAGGCCCTGAGCGCCGAGTGCATCGAGCGCGACGGCCGACCGTGGACCGACCAGCCCATCGAGAACTGGCTCGACTCGGGCGCCCTGCGGGCCCTGGCCGAGGAGGCCGGCTTTGCCGTCCAGCGCCTCGAGCCGTTCATTCGCGAGGGCGACCACGACGGCCTGCACCTGGTCCTGGTCGCCCGCAAGGACGGCGCCCCCGCCGAGGCCGCCCAGGCGGCTGCCGGCGGCAAGCCTGCGGTCGCCGTCGCGCCGGGGAAGGCGACGGTCCGGGCACCGCGTCTCCATCCCGCCCCGGTCTTCGTCTTCGGGAACCAGAAGAGCGGGACGACGGCCATCGCGGCGCTGCTTGCCCGGGCGGCCGGAAAGACGTTCTCCTACGACATCTTCGCCCGGCTCACGGCGGAGAGCCACGAGCGGCTGCTGTCCGGCCAGAGGCCGTTCCGCGACCTGGTGGCCGCGTGTCCCCACGAATTCGAGGCCGACGTCATCAAGGCCCCGACCTTCGGCCTGTTCTACGACGACCTGGGCAGGCTGTTCCCCGAGGGGCGGTTCGTCTTCATCGTCCGGGACCCGCGGGAGAACATCCGGAGCATCCTGGACCGGCTCGGCCTGCCGGGCGACCTCGACGCCCTCCGGCCCCGCGAGAGGCAGGCCTGGGCGGACCTGCCGGGCTGGCGGTTCGTCATGGAGGGCCGACTCCCGCCCGTCGCCGGCGCCAACTATGTTGAGACGCTCGCGAACCGATGGAACCTTTTCGCCGACCTCTACCTGCACGACGCCGACCGCATCGAGTGCCTCCGCTACGAGGACTTCTGCGCCGACAAGACCGGCACCGTGGCCGGCCTCGCCGCCCGGATGGGCTGGGAGGTCGTCCACGACATTTCCGCCGAGGTCGACCGGCCGTACCAGCGCCCCGGCCGAAACCGGGGGACCCCGTGGCGCGAGTTCTTCGGGCCCGAGAACCTGGCCCGGATCGAGCGGCTCTGCGGCCGGCGGATGCAGGCGTTCGGCTATCCGCCGGACGCCGGCGGGGAGGATGCCTAGCGCGGCGGGGCCCGCGATTCCCGCGCGGCGGGTCTCCCGGCCCGCCGCGCCGCACGGATGCGATTCGACGCGGTGGGCCGGGAGGCCCACCGCGCGGGAAGTGGGGTAAGCAGTTGACGCATCATACGCCATGACTCACGCATCGCACACGAACGGACCGCTCGTCACGGTCCTGGTGCCCACGTTCAACCGGCGCCGGTACCTGGCCCAGGCCCTCAGGAGCCTCCTGGCCCAGACCTACGAGACCTTCGAGGCCATCATCATCAACGACGGCGGCGTGAGCGTCCGCGACATCGTGGACGACCTGGCCGACCCGCGCCTCGTGCTCATCGAGCGGGGCGAGAACCGCGGCAAGGCGGCCTCCCTGAACGAGGCCCTCGCCCGCGCCCGCGGCACGTACGTCGCCTACCTCGATGACGACGACCGCTATTACCCGAACCACCTCGCCCGGCTCGTCGAGGCGCTCGAGGGCCACACCGACTGCGGCGCCGCCTACACCGACCTCTACAAGGTCCACTGCCGCCTCCGGCCCGACGGGTCGCGGCAGGTGCTCGGCAAGGTGGTCAACGTCAGCCGCGACTTCGACCGCTTCTTCCTCTGCTACTTCAACCACACCCTGCACGTCAGCGTCATGCATCGGCGCGACCTGCTGGAGCGGACCGGCCCGTACGACGAATCGCTGGCCATCCTGATCGACTGGGACATGACCCGCCGCCTGGCGTTCTTCACGGACTTCATCCACCTGCCGGAGGTCACCGGCGAGTTCTACGCCCCGGTCGAGGGCTCGGACCGCATCTCCGAGAAGGGCCGGGCCGACCGCCAGGCCTACCTGGCCACCACCGTCAAGATCCGGACCGCCCGTCCCGCCAAGCCGTGGCCCAGGATGCCCGACCTCTCGGTCGTCCTCCTGCCGGACGAGGTCCGGGCCGCCGCCGACATGGTCCGTAACACCTACGCCTGGACCTTCATGCCATACGAGGTCCTCCTGCCGATGCCGGCCCCGGCCCTGGACCGGCTGCGGATCGGCCTGCCGAACTTCGTCCCGGTGCCCACGGCCGGGGGCGCCGGGGACGGCGAGCGGCTGGAGGCGGCCCTCGCGCGGGCCGAGGGCGACTACGTGGCCGTCGTCCCCCCGGGCACCCGGTTCGACGCCCTCTGGGTCGAGGACGCCCTGCACGCCGCCCTGACCGGCGACGGGCGGACGGCCTTTCTTCTGGAGTCCGAGAGGGCGGCTTCTCCCGGCTTCCTCCTGCCGCGCAGCGTGCTGGAACGGGTGCGCGGGCACTCGCCCGCCCGGCCCGCCGCCGAGGCGCTGGCCTCGGCCGGCGTCACGCTCCGCCCGCCCCACCCCGAGGAACGGGCCCTGCGGTTCGACCGCGCCCTCCAGGAGGCGCAGCGGCACCAGCAGCAGGGCAACTGGCTCCAGGCCGCCGACCTCTACCGCCACATGGGCGAGCATCTGGGCAACACCCGATGGATGCGCGAGCGCCAGGCCCATGCCCTCCACGAGGCGGGCCGACGCGACGACCAGGCCCTGGACCTCTGCCGCGACCTCAACCGCCGCCGGCCCACCGTCAGCACCCTCCTGCTGGAGGCCAAACTCCACCGCCGCGCCGACCGCTTCCGCGAAGCCGTCGGCCGGCTCGAACACGCTCGCCGCATCCTGACCCCGAAAGGAACACCGTGCAACTGACCGCCGAACACGTCGTCGTCGAGGAAGGCCTCCAGCAGCACTACGAGGTGCTCAAGGAACTCGGGGACTGCCACGCCTCGCTCGGCAACTACGACCGGGCCCGGCAGTGCTACGAGGAGGCGGCCGTGCTGGCGCCCGAGCAGGCGGGCCCGGCCGTCGGACTCGGCGTCGTCGAACTCCAACTCGGCCACCTCGACGCCGCCGAGGGCGCCTTCCGCCGCGCCGCCCGCCTCCAACCCGACTGCGCCGAGGCCTACGGCGGTCTGGCCATGGTCGCCCAGCATCGCGGCCGGCACCAGGAGGCCATCGACCTGTACATGGCCTGCCTGGACAAGGACGCCGACAACCTCGTGGCCCTCCTCGGGCTGTTCCAGGCCTCGTGCCAGTCGGGCTCCTTCGCCCGCGTCATCCATTACCTGGAGGTCTACCTCAACCGCCATCCCGGCGACACGTCGGTCCTGTACTGCCTGGCGACGCTCCAGGCCCGGGACGGCCGGCTCGAGAAGGCCGCCGACGCCCTCCAGACGATCCTGGCGCTGGACCCCGACAGCGCCGAGGCCGCCGACCTCCTCGCCCAGGTCCGCCGCCGACAGCAAGACGCCGCCCAGGAGGCCATCCGCTCGTGACGGCCGACCGCAATCCCGCCAACCCCGCCGGCCCCGTCCGGGCCGACGCCCGCGTCGAGACGCTCGTCCAGGTGCTGACCGACCAGTGGCAGGCCGCTCGCCGCGGCCGCCTCGACCGCGTCGGCGAACTGGCCGACCGCGCCCGCCGGCTCGCGGCCGAGGCCCGCGACGCCGGCGTCCGGCTTTCCGAGGCCGACCGCCGACGCCTCCTCGACCTCCACGGGAAGGTCCGCCTGGCCCTCGCGCAGCAGCAGGCGGACCTGGACCGCCGGCGCAAGCGGCTCCGCCGCGGCAAAGGGGGAATACGCGGATACGCGGGCGGCACCGGCAGCGTCTGACGCCGGCCGCCGGCCACGCCTAACCCTACAACGCTATGTCAGGTTTTGCGCGGTGGGTCTCCGCACCCACCGCGCACACACGTCTCGGGACTTGTGCCGGACCGCGTAACAGGTCGCCCCGGCCGGGCAAGACCGGCCGGGCCACACAAAACCCATCCCTTCCGCGCCCCTACCCGACCGGGTAGATCGCCAGCCCCTCGCCGTGCGGCGTGGGCCGCGCCGCCAGCCGGAACCGTCGCGGCCGACCGTCCAGGGGCACCGTTACCACGGCGTCGCGTCCGGCCGCACGGGCCAGGCCGACGGTCGCCCGGAACCGGGCCATCAGCAGCGGGCCGAGCCCCCGCGGCAGGCGCGAGGCGAACCGGGGCTTCTCGCGGAGCCGGCCCCCGACGCGAAGCCGGAGCGTCAGGCTCCCCGGCACGGGTTCCAGGAAAACGGCCTCCGCGCCGCGGGCGAGGGCGTCGCGGAGGATGGCCTCCGCCAGGCGAGCGGCGGCGTCGCCCCGGCCCGAGGCGGCCCGGTCCGCCGCCTCGGCGTCCTCCGGAGGCCGGTCGGCGGAAGCCGCTGGGGCCCGAGGCGCCGGCCCGGCGGACGGTTCCTGCGGCGCAGCCGGCCCACCCTCCCCGGTCATCGCGGCCGTCAGAACCTCCTCCAGGTCCACACCGCAGGCCGTGAGGAACCGCACCAGCCCGCGTTCGGAGATGCGGAGGTCGCCGGCCGGCCGCTCCGCCGGCAGGTGACCAAGGTCGATCCACCCACGGACCTCGGCAGCCGACGTGCCGAGCAACTCCGCCGTCTGCTGGACGCTGTACAACCGTTCCGCCATGGCGGCGACCCCGGCGCTGGCGCTGCGATTCGGCCGCGATTGTCGCGCGCCGACCGCGGCCCGTCAATCGCGAAGGCCGTCTTTCGGCGAGACCTGCGGCCTGTGTGGCCATTTCATCCAGTAGATACGGAGCGCATCTGCCCGTCTCCGCGTGTGTAGCGCGGTGCCCGGTCTTGGGCAACACGCAATGAGCGGGAGTGCCCACCGCGCGAAGCGCATGGTCCGACTACAAAGGGGTTGCCGATGTTCGTTTCTCGCCGACCGTCCCGCCGGCCGATTCGAGTGCGAGCCGTCGCCGCAGCCGTCGCCGCAGCCATCATCGCGTCGGCGGGCCCGGCGTGGGCGGGGGAGGGCGACGCAGGCGTCCGCGACCTCATCCGCCGGGCCGGCAATGCCGAGGACGATGCCGCGCGGTTGACCCTGCTGCGGCGCCTGGCCGAGCATCCGGAGGCCTCCGCCGACCTCAAGGCCGACGCCCGACGCCTCGCCGAGGAGGTCGACCAGTGGGTCAACGGCCGATACCTGCCCCACTCCAGCCGCAAGGCCCGGCCCGACAAGGGGTACCCGTTCGGCATCGCGGAGGACTCGCCGCTGTATCCGATCACTCGGATTTACCTCGGCCGCATGCTCGTGTGGCGGACGCTGGAGAGCGGAAACATCAAGGCGTACCCGGACGTCCGGCACAAGTGGCTGAGCCGGGCGGTCCGCGAATTCAAGGCCGCCCGCAAGGCGTTCCCCGAGAACCGCATCGTGCGGATGTACCTGGGCGAGCCGATCCCCTGGCCGAAGGATCTGCCCGGGACCGAGGCCGCGCCGGACTGGGCCCGCCTCCAGCGCGAGAACCTCCAGCGCCTCGCCGAGATCATCACCTGGTGGATCGACCACCGCATGCAGCCGGACGGCCAGTTCGGCGGCGGGTGGGGCGACGACTGCGAAATGTGGCGATGGTGGGTGCCCGTGCTCCTGGCGTTCCGGGAGCCGACCCTCGTCCGGGCCCAGACCCGGTTCTCCGAGGCCCTCATGAGCCAGCCGCACATGAAACACGGGTACACCACGCGGATGAGCGACGTGGAACACACGGCCGAGGACTCGACCGACGCCATCCTGCCGATGATGCACCTGGCCCCGGAGGCGGCGGCATGGCGTAAGCGGGCCCGCCGCCTCGTCCATCTCATGGAGACCCTCTGGACGGGCACAAACGAGCGGGGGCAGTTGCAGTTCAAGAGCACGTACTTCACGGCCACCAAGGTTGACGATACGTCCCGCCGGGCCTGCGACACGCCCTGGCACGTGCGGTCCATCCAGCCGGCCCTGCTCCTGTGGCAGCGGACGGGCGATGAGGCGATCGGACGACTCGTCTGCCGATGGCTCGATACGTGGGTCGACGCCACCGCCCGCGCCGAGTACGGGAAGCCGGCGGGCGTCAT
>CAYTJE010000005.1:0-22398 GCA_964437855.1 uncultured Anaerolineales bacterium
CAGCAGACGATCGGCGTGTTCGCCGGCTTTCAGCGGATGCAGTACACCCTGCTCCAGAACGCCGTCACCCACCTGCCGCGCCTGGGTCTCTGTGCCGCCGTGGCCCTTCTGGCCGGCCCCTGGGAGCGAATCGTCCACGGGTGGACCCTCTGGTACGCCGCGGCGGGCGCCTTCGCGCTGGGTCTGCTCGCGATCGTCCTCCGCCGGTGCGGCGCCCGGGCGAGCCTGAGCGGCTACCGGCCGCTCGGCCGGCTGCGGCTGGGCGCCGCCCTGTTTACCCCACTGGCGGCGGCGTTCATCCTCCAGTACCTGGCCATGGGCATCATCTGGTGGATGGACCCGCACGGCGAGGGGTATCGCAGCGTCGGGTATTACGTGCCGCTGTGGAGCCTGACCCGCGGCTACGAGGTGCTCCTCTGGCCGGTGGCGGTGGCGCTTCTGCCGGCCGTCAGCGACGCCCACGGCACCCGCGACGCCGCGGTGCTGTCCGGGCTGGTCCGGCGGGCCCTGACGGGAACCGGCCTGGCTGCCGCCGCCATCCTGGGCCTGTTCATGGCGGTGCCGGAGCACCTCCTCGGCCTGTTCGGGAGTGAATACCAGCACCTGGTGCTGCCGCTGATGATCCTGGCGTTCGGGATGGCCTTTGAGGCCCAGCGGTGCGCCCTGGACCCGCTGCTGAACGGCTCCGGGCTGGCCCGATGGGTGACGGGAATCGAATGGAGCAAGTTCATCCTCCTGGCCGGCCTGGCGATTCCGCTGTACCAGTCCTATTACCTGACGGGCATCTCGATGGCGTTTGTGGGGGCGCTGGCGCCGGCATGGCTCGCCAAACTCCTGCTGATCCGGTTCAAGTTGCACAGCCCCGTGGCGGGTCGGGCGGCGCTGGTGGCCGGCCTGACCGTGGCGGTCTTCGTGCTGGGGATGATTGCCCGTGAGACCCTCTGAAGGAGGCCGGGCGCCCATGGAGGCCGATACGGTGGGCCAGACCCCTCGTTCATCCGAAGAACGGTTCAGCCGATTCTCCGACCGCGACGCGGCCCTGGTGCGCTGGCGATTCGGGCAGGGCTATGTGGCCCGGCTTACCGAGCGCCGGTACCGCGACATGTTTGACGGGGCGAGTCGAATCCTGGACGTGGGCTGCGGCGTGGGCGAGGCCGCCGACCGGGCCGGCGGGGCCGAGTACGTCGGCATCGACCTCTCCGAGCCCCTGGTCCGCGCGGGCCGGGGCCGGCCCGGCCGCCGGCTGGCCGTGGCCGACGTCACCCGCCTGCCCTTCGCCGACGGCACCTTCGACCGCGTCTGCTGCATGGGCGTGCTGCACCACCTGGCGCGGGAGGCCCTGCGCCCCGCCCTGCGGGAGATGGCCCGCGTCCTGGAGCCGGGGGGCGAGGCGGCCATCATCGAGCCGAACCCGTGGAACCCGTACCAGCGTGTATTCGCGTGGCTCCGGCCGCCGGAACGGGGCATTTTGAACATCAGCCCGCGTGCCCTGGGGCAGATCATCGCCTCGGTGCCGGGCCTGGCGATCGCGCGCTTCGGCTACGACCACACGATGCCGCTGGCCGCCCTCGCGACGTTTCTCCTTCGCCGCTGGCGCTGGCCAACCGGCCCCCGGACCACGCGGCTCCTGGCGTGGCTGCACGGGTGGGCGGTCCGCCTGAGGCCCGGTCCGCTGCGGACCCACACGTCGTGGCGGCTCCGGAAACGCTGAGGGAGAAGCGGAACGCCCCGGCCGGCGGGCCTTACCGCCGCCTGCGAAGGCGTCGGATGACGGCCGCGCCGGTGCGGGTGCCCGCCATCACCAGGCCGGTCTTCCAGAGCAGATGGTGGAGCGGCGCGAACCACCATTCCAGGATGTCGAACGGCCGTTGCTGGCTCCCCCACTTGGCCTTGAACCGAATGAGGCCCTCGTGGCGGGCATCGCTGGAGAGCATATCGACCCGGTCGGCCCCGCGGCGGGCCGCCGAGGCAATCAGCGCGTGGACCGCCAGGTCGTTCACCCCGTCGCGCATCGAGCCGGTCCAACTGCACCCGGCAAAGTAGTAGGTGGTGGGCCCGTCGTGGATCGCCACGACCGCGGCGTGGGGGGCGCCGTGCTTGTCGGCCACGATGAACTCGGCCGTTCCGTCGCCGACCATTTCGTCCCAGATGGCCTCGTAAAACGCGGGCGGGAGGCCGGTGGCGGCGGCGTTGCGGACAAACACCTCGCCCATCATCCGATGGAACGTCGGAAACTCCTCCCGCCGCATCGGCCGGGCCACGTAACCGGCCTTCATCGGCACGCGGACATCCCGGCGGATCTTCTTGCGGTAATCCTTCCACATCTGGTCGGCCGACCGGCCGGCGATCTCCAGCACGTGCCGCACGTGCCGCGCACGCGAGGCCCCGGGCAGACCACGGATGGGGGCATCCTCGCAGGCGATCATGCGGACCGCGTGCAGGCCCCGGCCGCGGAACATCGCCTCGAGCCCGCTGATGTGTTCCGCCACCGCCCCGGCGTCGCCGACGACGTTCCCCTTCGGGAACACGCCGTAGAGCATGCGGATGGGCCCCATCGTCAGCAAACAGGCCGGCCACGCCGCCGAAAACCCCCCGTCAGGCTCAACCAGCGCGACCACGCGGGGGATGCAGTTGAATCCTCTGGCCAGCACCCGCGTCCAGCGCGGGGAGTGGAACAGGGTGGCGCCCCGCAGACGCGAGACGGCCTCCAGGCACTCGTCCGTGGCCTCCAGAATCCGCCACTCGCTCATGCCCCGCTGTCCTTCCGTGCCGACGGGCCGACCGGAAGACCGTCGGCGCTGCGGCCGGCCGCCCGCGGGCCGGCGTGCCCAGCCCCCGTTAGGCCTACAACGCTACAAGAGCACTCCGCGCGGTGGGTCTCCCGACCCACCGCGCCGAAACCGTCCATTTTGGCCTTGCGCGGCCCGTACCGGCCGCGCGGGAAGTAGCGTCGTCGTGTTATTCTTTCCGCGCAAAGAGGGTGGGAATGGCCGAGGCGCCACGGGCCGACTCTACCCACACCGGCCCCATGGCCGCCACCGTGACGGCGGCCCAGACGAGGCGCCGCGCCAGGCCGCCCAGACGGCCGCCCCCGGCCTCGGCCGCCCAGAACCGCTGCGGGTCCGCCCACGGCACCAGGCTGACCGCCGCGGTCGGCGGGTGCAACAGGCTGGTCCGATGGAGGACCCGCGTCACCCGAAAGCCCTCCGCCTCCAGGAGCCGGCCCAGGAGGGCGGGCGTCCAGTACCAGAGGTCCCGCGGCACGTCGACGGCCGCCCACCGCCGGCCGAAGAGCCGGGCCTGGAGGCTCCGCCCATTGGGCACCTGCACCACCAGCCGCCCCCCGGGAACCAGGAGCCGCCGGGCCTCGGCCAGCACGGCCCGCGGGTCCGGCAGGTGCTCCAGCACGTTGTAGAGCGTGACGGCGTGGAAGCGTCCCGGCCCGAAGCCGGCCTCCGGCAGGCGGGCGCGGCGGACGTCGAGGCCGAGCCGGTCGCGGGCGTAATCGGCGGCCGGGCCGAGTTCCACGCCCGCCGGCACGAGGCCCGCCTCCTGCATCGCGAGGAGCCGGTCGCCGCTGGAACACCCGATATCCAGCACCGCCTGGCCCGGCGAGAGGGACGCCCCGCGGACGAGTTGCCGGACCTCGAACCGCAGCAGGTGGAACCGGTACCAGCGTTCCGCGCGACGGACGGCCGATTCGGTCTCCGCCTCGGCCGGCGGCTTCCAGGAGTAGGTGTCCGGGTAGTAGCGTGCCAGGGCCTCCGGTTCCGGCCGGGGGCTGACCCACCGCAGCCCGCACGCCGGGCAGCGGACCACGCCGAACCGCTCGTGCGGCGGGAACTTGTCGGCCTTCGCAAAGCGGGGCTCGCCACGACGGCCACACAGGATGCAGGGAACCTCTTCCATGGTCACGCCGATGCGGTCGGCAGGCAGCCCTGAACCCGGCCAACACAACTACGCTACTTCATGCGCGGCGGGTCTCCGTACCCGCCGCGCAAACGCGAAATCGCCCATTCGGGCGCGATGGGTACGGAGACCCACCGCCCCCCGTATGTTGCAGCGCGGCGCCGTTCGGCTAAAGCCCCTTCTCGCGGCCGAAGGCGCGGATGCCGCCGACGACCTGCTCGAAGTCCTCCTCCGTCAGATCCGGGTACAGCGGCAGGGTGAGCAGGCGCTGCCAGAGGCGGTCGGCGACGGGCGTCTCGCCCCGGCACGCCTTGTACATCTCGTAGTGGTTGCTGGGGATGTAATGGACGCCGGTCGAGACGCCTCGCTCGGCCAGGTACAGGTTCAGGGCGTCGCGGTGGTCGGTTTGGATGGCATAGTTGTGCCAGGCGGGGGTGGTGTCGGGCTCGACGGCCGGCCGCTCGATCCACCCGAGGGCCGCCAGGGCCTCGTCGTAGCGGGCGGCCCAGTGGGCGCGGCGAGCGTTGAGGTCGTCCAGCCTGGCCAGTTGCACGAGTCCCAGCGCCGCCGAGATGTCGTGCATGTGGTACTTGTAGCCGACCTCCTCGACCGCGTAGTACCAGGAGTACTGGGTCAGGGTCTCGCGGCTCCAGGTGTCTTTGGTGATGCCGAGCCATCGGAGCCGGCGGAGGCGTTGGGCCTCGGCCTCGTCGTCAGTGACGATCATGCCGCCCTCGCCGGTGGCGAGGTTTTTGACGGCGTGGAAACTAAAGGCACCGTAGTCGCCGATGGTGCCGAGTTTCCGGCCGCGCCACTCGCCGCCGCAGCCGTGGGCGGCGTCCTCGATAAGCACCAGGTCGTGGGAGCGGGCGATCTCGCCGAGGGCGTCCATCTTGCACGGCCGGCCGCCATAGTGCACGCACACGATGGCCCGCGTCCGATCCGTGACGAGCCCGGCCACCGACTCCGGGTCGATGTTGGCCGAGGCGGGCTCCACATCGGCAAAGACCGGCTCGCCGCCGCAATACAGAATGGCGTGATTGGTCGAGACGAACGTGAGCGGTGTGGCGATGACTTCTCGGCCGTCGACGCCCGCCAGGATCATCGCCAGGTGCAGGGCCGCCGTCCCGCTGTTCAGGGCAACGGCGTGGCCCGCGCCCAGGTACTGGGCGAAGCGCTGCTCGAACTCGGCGGTCTTCGGTCCCAGGCCGACCCAGCCGGAGGCCAGGACCTCGCGGACCGCCTCGAACTCCCGCTCGCCGTAACTCGGTCGGAAGACGGGGATGGTCATGGACATACCCTCAAAAGCGCGCCGCGCAAGCGCGGCGGCTAACACGACAACTCGTGCGCGGCCCGTACGGGGCGCCCAGCCTCAAAAACGCTCTCGCGCGCGGTGGGGACGGAGACCCACCGCGCGAAATGCTGACATAGCGTTGCAGGCTAACCGTCCGGCATCGCTACTCTCGCAGGGCGATGTCGCGGGCGGCGATGCCGAACCGGCGGAAGAGGTCACGGATGCGCCCCGCGGGCAGCCGGCCCGTCCGCCGGATGGCGCCGCGTTTGCGGAGCATCCGCGTCATGCCCCCCGCGGCCTCGCGGTACGCCTGCCAGAGGATGGCGGCGACCTCGGCCTTCGACCGCTCGGCCCCGAGGGCGGCCGCCCGGCCCCGCCCCGTCAGCCCGCCCCACACCTGCCAGAACGTGCGCCACACCGACCAGGCGGCGCCATAGACGATAAGCCAGGTCGGGAAGTTCTTGACGGCCACCCAGATGCGGTTCCGCTCCACCAGCCGGACCAGCAGCGGACTCACGCTGCCCGAGGAGGCCGCGTGATGATGGTACACCACGGCCGACGGCTCGTACAGGCTTTTCCATCCCAGCCGCTGGGCCCGCCAGCCCATGTCGGTCTCGTCGGCGTAGGCAAAGAAATCCTCGTCGTAGAGTTCGCCGTCCGGCAGCCGAAGGGCCTCCAGCATCGTCCGCCGATACAGACAGCAGCAGTCGGAGGCGTAGAAGACCTCGGCCGGCTCGGACCAGGCCTCGGGCGGGTCGGCGCGGCCGCGGCCAAGCGACAGGCCATCCGGACACACCACGATGCCCGTGGCATCAACCCTGCCGGTCTCGGCCAGGACGATGCAGGGGGTGACCGAACCGGCGTCGGGCCGGGCCTCCAGGGCCGGCACCAGGCGGCTCACCACGTCGGGCGCCAAGTGTGTATCGTTGTTGCACATCAGGACGTAGGGTGTGGCGGCGAGGCGGATACCGACGTTGTTGCCCCCGCCGAAGCCGAGGTTCCCGGCGTTCACGTGGAGCCGGACGCCCGGGAACCGGCGGCGGACCATCTCGGCCGACCCGTCCGTCGAGGCGTTGTCGACGACCAGGACCTCCAGGGTCGGCCAGTCCTGGGCCTGGAGGCTACGCAGGCAGTCGCCGATGACGCGCCGGCCGTTCCAGTTCAGCACGACGGCCGTCACGCCGGGATAGTCGTCCGCCGGAGCCGCCATGCATGCCTCTCCCCCTGGTTGCGCGGCCGGTGATGCTAGGCGGAGTGACCTCGGGAAGTCAAGCCGAAAGACGCCCGGCCGGAGCCGCGAGGGCCTTCCGGAGGCCGCTGCGGGTCCCGCAGTGGGGCCGGGCGGCGGGCTTTTTCATTGACCCCCCGGCGGGCGGGACCGACCATACATCGGCCATGACCGACGTGCTTCCTATCCGTGATGACCCTGCGCCCCGGTCGTATCCCGTGGAGACCCGCCGCTGGCTGCCGGCGATCGTGGTGGCGATCGCGCTCCTGTACGCCCTGGCGGTCAACGGGCAGTGGGCGATCCGGCCGGACTCCGGCCTGTACCTGGCCTTGGGGCGGAGCCTGGCCGAGGGGCGGGGCATGGCCTTCAACGGGCAACAGACCTGGGGCATCCCGCCGCTGCTTCCCGCCCTGGTGGCCGGGTGTCGGCTGCTGGCCGGCCCCCGCGCCTTGTGGCTGTTGAACGGCCTGGTCAGCCTCTCGGCGGTGGGGGCGGCGCTGGCGTCGATGGGCATCGTGAACCGGCTGACCGTGTCCCTGCCGGACCGCACCCGCGTCCAACTGACGGTGGGCACGCTCCTGGTGGCCGGCCTCTCGGCCCGGCTGTTCGCCGACGCCACCCGCATCCTGACGGACGTGCCGTTCGCCTTTCTCTTTCTGCTCAGCGTCTACGGCTTCGTGCGGAGCCGGGACGGCCACTGGGCCTGGTGCCTGGTGGGGACGGCGTCGATCCTGGCCGCCACCGCCACCCGGCTGGCGAGCCTGATGTTGTTTCCCCCGATGGTGCTGGCGGTCGTCCTGGCGTGGGGCCGGCCGGGCTATCGGAAACGGCTCCTGGCTACGCTGTTCTCCGCTGCGCTCGTGGCGGCGGCGTTCGGGCTCTGGCTGTGGGGGATCCGGGGGCAGGCGGACCCCGGCACGGCGGACTACTTCCAGGGTATCGAAGGGCGGGCCCTCGGCATCCTGCATCCCGAGCACTGGCGCCGCATGCTCGGGGGATTAGCCAAACTGCCGGAGGCCTTGGCGGGGGCGCTCACCGACCAGAAGATGTGCGGCGTCAACCTGGTACCGACGGCCCTGGTGGCCGTGGGCCTGGGCGTGGCAGCCTGCCGGCGACAGTGGCTGGCAGCCCTGCCGGTCGTCGGCTACGTCGGCTTTCTGATCGCCTGGGGCGCGAGGGCGGCGGCGGCGGCCCGGTACCTCCTGCCGGTGATGCCGCTGCTGGCCTACCTGCTCCTGCTCGGCGCGCAGTGGACGGCCGGGGCGGCGGTACGAGGGGTCCGCAGCGGGAAGGTCCGGCGGGCGGTGCCGCGGGCGGCCGCGACCGCGGCGGTCGTCGTCTGCCTCGCCGTCAGCCTGCCGAAGAACGTCCGCCACATCTACTGGGCCCGGCACCCGGACTTCTACGGCGTGTACGACCATGGCGAATGGAAAGACATCATCACCCTGTCGCGGGTGCTGGGCCGGCGTGGCCGGCCGGGAATTGACTCCGTGGCAACACCCGAGTTCACGGTCGTTCACTACCTGACGCGGCTGCACGTGGTGACCCGGCCGTTGTGGGAGAAGGACGGGCAGGTCTACGGCATGTGGGACCCCAGCGCCATCCCGCCGGCGGTGTTCGCCGAGACGACGGCGTCGGCAGCATTCCGCTTCCTGGTGGTCCCGGCGGACGAGGCGCCCTGGAGCGAGGCCGCGCTGGAGGCCATCGCCCGGACCGGCGCGTTCGGCCTACCCGAGCCGTACGGAGACGTGGCGCTTCTGGAGCGGCTTCCGGACCGCGCTCGCATCCGGCGACAGGCCGTGGGGGGCGGCCGGCGGCCGCGCTTGAAACCCCGAAGCCCCGATGGTACACTTCCGCGTTAACTGTTTTCGCGCGGCGACAACCCATGGCCCAGCCCTCCGTACTGATTATCGAGGACGAAGAAGGCGTCCGCACGGCCCTGGCGCGGCGCCTGGAGATGAACGACTGCCAGGTGGCCACCGCCACCTCGGGCAAAGAGGGCATGGACCACCTCCAGGAGGCGCCCGCGGACCTGGTGCTGCTGGACTACCGCCTGCCCGACGCCGACGGCCTGGAGATCCTGGAGACGATCGGCCAGGAGTGGCCCGAGACGCTGACCGTGATGATGACGGCGTACACGAACGTGGACCTGGCCATCCAGGCCATCCGGCTGGGCGCCTACGACTACGTCTCGAAGCCGTTCAGCCTGGACGAGATGATGGTCGTGATCGAGAAGGCCCTGGAGGCGAAGCGGCTGCGGACCGAGGTCGAGCGGCTCCGCACCACCCAGCAGGAGGAGTTCGGCTTCGACCGCGTGGTCACGCGCGACCCGAAGTTGCTCGAGGTCCTGCACATGCTGAAGAACGTGGCCGCCAGCGAGGCCCGGACCATCCTGCTCCAGGGGGAAAGCGGCACCGGCAAGGACCTGGTGGCCAAGATCCTCCACTACAACAGCCCCCGGGCCGAGCACCCCTTCATGAACATCACGTGCACCGCCCTGGCCGAGACCCTGCTGGAGAGCGAACTCTTCGGCCACGAGAAGGGCGCGTTCACCGACGCCCACGAGACGAAGCAGGGCCTGTTCGAGTTGGCCGACGGCGGGACGATCTTCCTGGACGAGATCGGCGACATGCCCGCCACCCTCCAGGCCAAACTTCTCCGGTTCCTGGAGGAGAAGGCGTTCCGGCGCGTGGGCGGCACGCAGGATATCGTCGTGGACGTCCGGATCATCGCGGCCACCAACAAGAACCTGCGGGACCTGGTGGCGGAGCGCCGGTTCCGCGAGGACCTGTTCTACCGGCTGAACATTTTCCCGGTGACGCTGCCGCCGCTGCGCCAGCGGCCCCAGGACATCCCCCCCCTGGCCGACCACTTCGTCAGGCAGTTCAACGCCGAGTTCCACAAGGCCGTCACCGGCATCGACCCGGCCGCCATGGCCGTCATGCAGGCCTACGACTGGCCCGGCAACGTCCGGGAAATGCGAAACCTGATCGAGCGGGCGATGCTCCTGTCGGCCGGCGGCCGCCTGACCGTCGACAGCCTGCCGACGCAACTCATGACCCCCGTCATCGTGGCCGACACCGAAAGCGAGGCCGGCCCGGAACCGCTGGTCGTCCTCGGCCCGAAGGGCGTTGACATCCAGAAGGTCGAACGCCGGCTGGTCGAGAAGGCCATCGAGCAGGCCGGCGGCAACCAGTCCCACGCCGCCCAGTTGCTGGGCCTCAGCCGCGACCAACTGCGGTATCGGCTTCGGAAGTTCGGCCTCCTGAAGGCGGGCGCCGAGGAGGCCTCCTGACCCGCTCAGCGGGCCGAGGAAAGGCCTGCACGGTGGGAGGGAAGGTAGTTGCGCGGTGGGTCTCCGTACCCACCGCGCCCGAACCGCCTTTTCAAGGCTGCGCGGCCCATACGGGCCGCGCGGCGTCCCTGAACGGGACGGCTGCCGCTCGTCACCACGAATCGCACGGGAGCCGCGGGTGAACCTGTTCGACTCGATCAAGTCGCGCGTCCGCCCGCTGGGGCGCCGCCTGATCCTGCCCGAGACGGCCGACCCGCGCGTCATGCAGGCGGCCGCCCGGTGCGGGCAGGAGGGATTCTGCCGGCCCGTACTCCTGGCCGAGACCGACCGCCTGGCTGACGATCTCCGCGCCGCCGGCGGCGACCCCGACGACGTCGAGTTCCTGGACCCGGCCGACGCCGACCGCCTGGAACGTTTCACGGACGGCTACTACAGGCGCCGCCGACATAAAGGCTGCACGCTGGACGAGGCCCGCGAGATGGTCCGCGACCCGGTCTTCCACGGGGCGATGTGCGTGGCCGAGGGGCTGGTCGACGGCATGGTGGCCGGCAGCGCCTCCCCAACGCCGCACGTCATCCGGGCAGCCCTGCACGCCGTCGGCACGCGCGAGGGCCTCGAGACCTTGTCGTCGTGTTTCGTCCTCCTGACCCCGAGGACCGAGTTCGGCCACGCGGGCACCCTGCTCTTCTCGGACTGCGGCGTGGTGCCGGAACCGACCGAGGACCAACTGGTCGATATCACCCGCAGCGCGGCCGCGTCGTGGCGGCAGTTTACAGGCACCGAGCCGGTGGTGGCGTGCCTCTCGTTCTCGACGAAACGGTCCGCCAAGCACGAGGCGGCCGAGCGGATGGCCCGCGTGGCACGGCGCGTCCGCGACCTGGAGCCGGCCCTGACCATCGACGGCGAACTCCAGGCCGACGCCGCCCTCGTGCCGGAGGTGGCACGCACGAAGGCACCCGCCAGCCCCGTCGCGGGGCGGGCCAACGTCCTCATCTTCCCCGACCTCGGGGCCGGCAACATCGGCTACAAACTGGGCGAACGCTTCAGCGGGGGACAGGCCGTCGGGCCCATCTTCCAGGGCCTCTCCAAACCCATCAACGACCTGTCGCGCGGGTGCCACGTGCAGGACATCGTGGACGCGATGGCCATCACGTGCGCCCAGACGGTCGAGCGCTGAAGGCCCCTCTCCCCCTCGGCAAGCCGCCGCACCCACTGCGCGCAGCGGCCAAAGCAGTGCCAGTTCGCGCAGTAGCGCGACGGGGCTCCGCATACGCCTCCGTATGGACACACCCGTCGCGCGCACTGATGTCATTCTGAACGAGCGCAGCGAGTGAAGAATCTGGCCGTGGTCTTTGTTGTTTCCTGCGCGGTGGGTCAGGAGGCCCACCGCGCGGGATGCAACACGGCCTCGCGCGCCCTCGCCGCGCGGAATGTTGTTACAGGGCAGGCCGGGCCGACCGGTGTCAGTCCGCCTGGTTGATCCACAGGTCGAGGTGGCGCTCGGGGTCGTACGGTTTGCCGACGATGTCCGGCCGGCCGTCGCCGGTCAGGTCGGCGGCCTGCGCCTGATGGGTGGGGACACCGCGGCTGACGAGGGTTTCGCGGAACCGCCCGCCGCCCAGGTTCCGATAGACGAACAGGCGTGGGGCCTCGTTACGGCCGAGGCCCATCTCGGCCGCGAGGATATCAGGCCGGCGGTCGCCGTCGAAGTCCGCGAGGTCCAGGCTGCGCGGGTGGAACAGGTCCTCGCGGAGGGGGTGCGGCGTCCAGGCGGGCCCCTTGAACCAGAGGAGCCGGCCTGTGCCGCTCGCGCCCTCGGAGACCACGATCTCGGGACGGGCGTCGCCGTCCAGGTCCGCCGCCGCAACCTCGGTGACCTCGATGCCGGAGGCGTAGGGCCTGGCCTGCCAGGCCTCTCCCTCCGAGATGCGCGTGCAGATAACCGGCCCCGCGATGATCTCGCACGCCCCGTCGCCGTCCAGGTCGGCCACGGCGAGGCCGCCGGCGGCCTCGGCCCCGGCCGGCACCTCGCGTCGGCCCTCGGCAGGCCAGGGCTCGGCGTACGGGTCGGCGGGGAGGTCGTAATAGACCACCGCGGGGTCAGCATCGGTCAGGACAACGATCTCCGGCTCGCCGTCGCCGTCCACGTCGCCGACGGCCAGGTCGCACCAGGCCTGGAGCCGGTCATCGATGACGTGAACCGGCCACGGCTGGACGGGGTCGGACGGATGCTCGAGCCAGAGGAGTTCCGCGGGGCCGCCCTGCCGGCCCGCCAGGAGGTCCACCCGGCCGTCGCGGTTGACGTCGAGCAGGGCGGCGACCTCCAGCCCCGGCACCCCGGCGATGGCGTGCCGCCGCCACGATGGATTCTCGTACCAGGCAAGGTTGTGCGGGCCGCGTTTGCACCCGGTGATGACGTCCAGCCGGCCGTCGCCGTTCACGTCGGCGGTAAGCAAAACGGTGTACTGGGCACCGGGCGGGTCGGCGTCGAGCACCTGGTGGCGGAAAGCGAGCGGCGAGGCGGCGGCCGAGCGGCGCTCCAGCGCCCCGGCCGAGGCGGCGCCGCCCAGCAGGCTCCGCCTGGGTCCCGACGCGGATCGGGAAGGCAACGCGATCGAGACGGGGGCGGAGAGCACCGGCCGCCCCTCCCGAGGCCGATACAACGCCTGGACGGTCACGAGGGTACCCTCCGGCGCCTGGCCGCCCCATCCCAGCCGGGCCACGTACCCCCAGCCGACCATGCTGCGGACGCGGCGGACGGCCAGGTCGTCGCTGGAGAAACGCCAGACCTTGAACGGCTCGGCCTCCGGATCCGGGCGGCCGTCCTGTTTCGGGCGGCCGGTGTATATCTGGAACTCGACGTCGCCGCCGACCATCACGGGCTGAGGCCGACCGACCTGGTACAGGTACAGGCGGACCTGGACGCCGTCCGGACCGGGCACCTCGTCCCAGTTGACGGCGGCGGGGGGGGCGGCCCAGAGTTCGAGGGCGTCCACCTGGTCGACGGGTCGCGGCGGCGTGGGGCTGACGGTGTCTCGCCCGCTTCCTCCGCCGCAACCGGCGCCCAGGACACAGGCAACGACGGCGAGGCTGAGAGCGATTGGCTTCATGGCGTCCGGTCTTCGCGCCGGGCAGGAACGGCCAGTTGGGCCTCCTTCGACCGGTCGGGGGGCGGGGCCTCGGCCCCGGCGTCCGGCCGGGGGCCCGCCTGGGGGTCCTCGGCCCGGTCGGCACCGCTTCCCTGGATACGGAACTCCTGGAGCATCTCTTTACCGTACTCGTCGAGCGTCTCCTCCTTGATGCCCCCGTCGTGGGAGGCCCGGAGGAGGTTGAGGCGCTTGATCTCGCGGCCGGTCTCGATGTCAACGTCCTCGGTGCTCTGGAGCACCGTGGGGGTCATGATGATAAGCAGTTCGGTCCGCTCCTTCACCTGGCGGGTGGAGCGGAACAGGTTGCCCAGGCCGGGAATGTCGCCCAGCAGGGGCACCTTGTTGATGCGGTTGCGGTCGGTGGTCCGAATCAGCCCGCCGACGACGATGGTGTGACCGTCCTGGACGTTGACGGTGGTGTCGGCCGACCGGCTGTTGACGACGATGGCGTTGACGCCCTCGCTGATGGGCACGGTGGACTCGTCGATGGAACTGATTTCGGGGTGGACCTCCAGTTTGACGAAGCCGTCCGGGCTGATACGCGGCGTGACGGCCAGGATGATGCCGACGTCCTCGTACTGGATGGTGTTGATGGTGGTGCCGTCCTCGGTGATGCGGCTGTTGGAGATGAAGGGGACGCGCTGGCCGACGTTGATGGTGGCCTCCTGGTTATCGGTGGCGAGGATCTGGGGCCGGCTGAGCACTTCGAGGCGTCCCTGGGCCTCGATGGCCCGGAGCAGGAAGTTCACGTCGCCGCCCGTCACGGAGACGGTGAACCCCTGGTTCAGGGTCAGGCCGGCCGAAGCGGAGAACGCCGGCGCCGTCCCGCCGAACAGGTCGTGGCTGCGATACCGCTCCTGGACGTTCCACTCGACGCCGAACTCCTCGGTGTCGTCGATGGTGACCTCGGCCAGGAGCACCTGGATCAGGACCTGGGGCGGGGGCTGATCCAGTTCCTTAATCATGTCGGCGATCACGTCGTAGTACCGCGGGCTGGCCGACAGGAGCAGCGTGTTCGAGGCCGACTCGGCCACGATGGCGACCTCGCGTTCCAGGATAAACGGCAGCGTGCCGCCCGCATCGCCGCCGAGCGACTGCTCCAGCACCTCGCGTTCCTGGTTCAGGAAGTTCGTGATGGCCGTCTCGATGTCCGCGGCCTGGGCATTGCGGAGGCGGTAGACCTCGGTCAGGCGTTCGGCGGCGGTGCTCTGGTCGAGTTCTCGGATGACGTCGCTGGCCAGGTCCACGTAGTGGCGGGTCCCGCCGACGAGCAGGCTGTTGGTGCGGATGTCGACGGTCACGGTCAGGGCGGCGTCCTGGGCGGAGCCGATGGGGGCGGCGGCGCCGTCCCGGCCCTCGTCCCCCTGCTCGGGCACCAGGCGGTACTCGACGGCCTGGCGGTCGGCGGCGGTCTGCTCCATGCGGAACAGTTCGCGGAGCACCTGGGCCATGGCCCGGGCGTCGGAGTTGACGAGCGTGAAGACGCGGATCTCGGCGGTGCGCGGCTGTGTGGCGTCCATCGCCTCCACCAGGCTCTCCAGCAGCCGCATGTTTTCGGTCGGGGCCGAGATGACCAGCGAATTCGTCCGCGTATCGGGCGTAATGAGCACGCCTTCCTGCAAGGCGCTGGCGACCTTCTCCGCGCCGTCCTCGGTCCGCGAGATGAATTGCAGCAGCGCCTGCCGGTTGGGGCTGGCCTCGGTCAGCGGGTCGGGCTTCTGGTTCAGGGCGTCGTTGAGGATCTGAGCCAGTTCCGTCGCGTCGGCGTTCTGGAGGGTGAAGACGCGGATCTCGGTGACGCGCGGCACGGAGTCGGTGTCGAGTTCCTCGATGAGTTGGCCGATGCGTTCCAGGTCGGACGGCCCGGCCGAGACCAGGATGGCGTTGATCCGCTCGTCGACGCTGATGCCGACGGTCGGCTCCGCCCCGGCGCCCGGCTGCTCGTAGAGCGTTCGGAGGGTCTCGGCCACCTGGGTGGCGTCGCCCTTCCTGAGCGGGAAGACGCTGACGGCCGTGCCCGGCCGCTCGGGCTTGGCGTCGAGCCGCTCAATCAGCGAGGCGGCCAGGCGCAGGTCGTCCGGGCTGCCCGAGACGAGCAGGGCGTTGGTGCGCGGCTCGGAAACGATGGTGACCGGCTGGGGCGCCTCGCCGCGCGTGATCCGCTGGTCGAAGACCTGCTCCAGCGTCGGCTCCAGCACCGTGGCCGTCGCGTTCTTCAGGTAGAAGACCCGGAACTCGTTGGCGGCCAGGACCTTCTCGGCATCGAGTTGCCGGATCATCACGTCCAGGGCGTTGAGGCTCTCGCGGCTGCCGGCGACCAGGAGGGTGTTGGTCCGGCCGTCCGGGACGATACTGACCGGCAGCATGCGTCCGCTGCTGCCGGCGGCGACCTCGGCCTGCCGCTTGGCGTCGAACAACTGCTGGAGCGTGGGCGCGAGGCGCGTGGCGTCGGCATTCTGGAGGGTGTAGAGGCGGATGTCGCCGAGCACGGAGAAATCCTCCGTCGAGTCCACCGTCTTGATGATCTCCTCGATGACGGCGAAGTTCTCCTTGCTGGCCGAGACGATCAGCACGTTCGTGCGGATATCGACGGCGATGGCCACCTTCTCGCGGGCCTGGACCAGCGCGCTGTCGCCCGCCATCAGGACGCCCGGCTTGTAGAAGCCCTGGCTGATGAGTTCCTGGAGCATCGTGGCCACACGCTGCGCGTCGGCCGTCTTGAGGGGGTACAGGCGGACGATGCCGGTCTCGTCGGGCGGCTCCACGTCCACTTTCTTCAGCAGGTCGCGGACGAGACCCAGGTTCTCTTTGCTGGCCGAGATGATCAGCGCATTGGAGAGGGCGTCGGCCGCCACGTCCACGCGGTCCTGGGGCATGGGCTCCTGGCCGGGCGGCGTCATGCTCTCGAGCCGGGCGGCAAAGATGTCCTCGATCGTCGGCCCGACGATGCCGGCATCGTTGAAGCGCAGGGGCACGACGGTCAGCCTGACGGCGGGGTCCTTCAGTTCCACGTCCAGTTTCGTGAGCAGGCTTTTGATGATCTTCGAGTCATCGGCGTTGGCGGCCACCAGGAGGGCGTTGATGCGCAGGTCCGGCAAGATGACCGGCTTCTGCCGGCGGACCTCCTCCGTGCGGGCGGCCTGATACCGCTCGTCGAACAGGTTGCCGAGCGAGGCGCTGATGGTGCCGGCATTGGCATGCTCGAGCGGCAGGATCTGGATCTGCCCGCCGATGGCCGGGCTCGCCCCGTCGAGTTGCTCGGCCAGCGTCTGGACCACCTTGAAGCCCTCGGGCGAGCCGCCCACGATCAGGCTGTTGCTGCGCTCGTCGGCCACGACGATGACCCGCAGGGCCTCGGCGTCGGCGGCACCGAGGGTTTCGTACCGCTCGACGCGGGCGTCCATCATCTCCTGGAGGACCGGGGCCAGGGAGGCGGCCTCGGCGTTCTCGAGCCGCACCAAGCGGATGTCGCGCAGCGCGATCGGCTGCTCGGCGTCCAGCCGCTTCAGCAGCGTCTCGACCATGGCGAACGTGCTGTCGCTGGCCGAGATCACCAGGGCGTTGGTCCGCGTATCGACCGAGATGGTGGGCACGTCCTCCGGCCGGACGAACTGCGCGTTCGGCCCCGTGTACAGGTTGTCGACGAGGTCTTTCAGGCGGGTGGCGTCGGCGTTCTCGAGCGGGTAGAGGCGGACCGCCGTCAGCGACCCGGCTCCCGGCACGTCCATGGTGTTCACGACGTCGGCAATCAGGGGCATCACGTCGCTCCGGGCCGCCACCACCAGGATGTTCGTCGTCGGGTCGGCCTGGATGCTGAGGGCCTGTCGGGCCTTGGCCAACTCGCTGACGTGTCCGAGTTTGTCCTTCAGGACCGTCCGCAGGCGCGTGACCTGGGTGCGGAGCCCCTCGGCCCCGGGCGGGTCGGCCTGGGTTTCGGCGAAGACGGCCTCCAGCATCGGGGCGATCCGTTCCGCCGAGGCGTGCTTCAGCCGGAACAGCCGGACCTCCGTCACGATCTTACCGGCGTCGCGGTCGAGGTCGGCCACGATGACCTCGGCCAGGGCGAGCGACTCCTCCACGCCGCTCAGGACCAGCGAGTTCGTCCGCGGGTCGGCCGAGACGTTCAATGGGTTCGTCAGCGCCTTGCCGGAGGCGGTGTCGGGCTCGGCCCGGCCCTCGACGCTGGTCTGGGGCTTGCCGGCCAGCCGCTCGCCCTGCTCGAAGATGTCTTTCAACACCTCCATGACGGACGGGGCGTCGGCGTGCTTGAGGTGGACGACGCGGACGAGGGTGCCCTCGGCCAGGGGGACCGAGTCGAGGACGTCGACGATGGCGGCCATGGCCTTCAGGTTCTCGGGCGTGGACGAGATGACCAGGGCGTTGGAGCCCTGCTCGCCCGCGTCCGTGGGGTCGGCCGTCATCTTGATCGGCTTGGTGAGGTCGAGGTCGGGGATCTCTCGGCCGTCGGCGCTGCGGACCCGGAGCAGGCGGACCTGTTCCTGAAGGGCCCGGGCCTCGGGCGTGACCTGGTTCTGCGGGCTGGGCCGGAGCATCTCGCTCAGGACCTCCGCCAGGCGGGTGGCGTCGGCCTTTTTGAGCGGGATGATGAGCACCTCGGCATCGGCGAACGCCGGCTTCTGGTCCAGGGTCTGGATGATCCGCTCGACCTGCTCGAACATCGACCCGCGGGCCGTCACGATGATGGACCGGGTCCGCTCGTCGGCCTGGACGTCGACGGGCTCGTCCGGCCGGGTCCGCCTGACTTGCGTGAGCATCTTCTCCAGGACCGGCAGGACCTTCGTGGGCTGGGCGTTCTGGAGTTGGACGATGCGGAACTCCAGTTGCGGCGCAATCTCTTCCTGGTCCAACTGCTCGATCAGGTGCCCCACCTCCTGGAGCCGCGCCGCCGACGCCGACACGACCACCGCGTTCGTGTCGGGCAGCGCGGTGACGGTGACCTGGTCCTCGGGCCGGTCTGCGGCGGCCCGCCGGTACAACGTCGACAGGGCCGCGGCGATCTTGGTGTTGCTGGTGTGCTGGAGGGCAAAGACCTGGAACTGTCGGCGGGCGTCGGCCGCCGCCTCGTCAAGGGCCTCGGCCAGTTGCTTGATGGCCTCGAAATCCTCGTCCGAGGCGCTGATCAGGATCGCCCGCTGCTGCGGCAAGACGGTGGTCTCGACGCGCCCGCCGGGGCCGGCCTGACCCGCAGGGCCAGCCTGACCCGCGGGGCCGGCCGGGCCGCGCGACCCCCACGACCGGCGCGACCGGTCGGAACCGGACGACCTGCCGCGGTACGACCCGCTCGGCCGGCGGCGAATCGGCACCGTCCGCCCGCCCGTCTCCTCGCCGAAGAGCCGCTTGATCGCGTCCTCGACCTCCGCCGGGTCGGCGTGCTCCAGCGAAATAATCCGCAGCGTGCCGCGCGCCGGCTGCATCGACTCGATCTGGTTGACCCACGTCGAGACCTGCTCGTACATCTCGTCGCCGGCGGCCAGGACGAGGGCGTTGGACCGGGCGTCGGCGGAGACGGCCAGCGGTTCCAGGCTCCGCTTCTCCCGGACGGCGAGCATATACTGCTGCCGGTACAAGTCCTGGACCATGGAGGCGACCTCGGTGGCCTCGCCGTTGGTCAGTTGGATGACGCGGACGGTCGGCGCCGTGGAGGCCGTGGCCTGGTCCAGGTCCCCGGCCATCTGGACGATCCGCTCGAGGTCGGCCGCCGGCCCGCTGATGACGAGGGCGTTGGACCCCTTCTCGGCCGAGACCGTGACGGCCTGTGCCCCGCCGGCCGCCGTCCGGCCGCCTCGGCCGCCGGCGCCGCCCGCGGACGCCCGGGCCATCTCCTGGAGGACGGGGGCCACGTCCTCGGCCTTGGCGTTTTCGAGCAGGAGCATCTGGCTCTTCACGCCGCCGGCCTCCTCGGTGTCGAGTTCGGCCAGCAGGGCGCGGACCTTCCGGAGATTCTCGTCGTTGGCCGTGACGATGAGGCTGTTGGACCCGGGTTCGGGCACGACCGTGACGCGGTCCTGGGATCCGGTGCCGCGCCGGGGGTCGCGCTGGGCCCGGAAGGCCTCGCCGAGGGCCTCCGCGACCGTCGCCGCCTGGGCGAACTTCAGCGGGATCAGCGTCGGCGCCGGCTCCGTGCCGCTACTCGCCTGGTCCATCTCGTTGATGACCTTGGCGATGCGCTCGTGATCGTCGGCGGGGGCGGAGACGACGATGACCCGTCCGGCCTCGTCGCCGGTGACGACGACGTCCTTAGCCGGCCCGCCCCGGGCCCGCTTGTCGGGGACGAACAGTTCGCGCAGTTCCTTGACCATCGGGACGATCTCGCCGTGCGCGATCGGGTACATGCGGACCGCCGGCATGGCGCCCTGGGCGGACTGGTCGAGTTCCTCGATGATATCGGCCACAATGCCCATGGCGTCGGCCGGCGCCGTGACGATGACTGAGTTGGTCTGCTCGTTGGCCGAGACGTTGATCATGCTGACCAGGTCCACCTGCGTGACGCCGCTGTCGGTCTTGAGTTCCAGGACCTGTCGGATCATTTCGGCCCGCTGGTTCTGGGGGTTGGGGTTCCTCCGGGGCTGGCTTTTGCTGCTCTTGCCCTGTTGCGGCTGCTTCTGCGGCTGGGGCCGCGGTGCCTGCCGCTGCTGGACGGCCCGCGTGAAGAGGTCCTCGAGGTTCTCGGCCACCTCCTTGGCGCTGGTGTGCTTGAGATGGAAGAGGCGGACCTCGCTGACGACGGTCGGCACCTGGTCGAGTTGCTTGATGAGGTTCTCGACGTCGACGAAGTCGGTGGGCTTGGCCCGCACGATGACCAGTCGGGTCCGGGGGTCGGCCACCACGCTGATGACCGGCGGCGGGCTGGGGGGCGGCGGCCCTTTGTAGTCCTTCGGCAGGGCCTTCGGCTTCGGGTTGAAGAGTTCGTCGAGCGTCTGGGCCACCGAATGCGGGTCGGCCTTCTCGATGGCAAAGGACCGGAACTCGGCCTCGATATCCATGGCGCTGAGGGACAGTTCCTCAATCAGGCTCTCGAGGTACTCGATGTCCTGGCGTTTGCCCGACAGGATGAGCGAGTTCGAGTCCATGTCGACGGCGATGGTGAGGGGCGGGGCCTCCTCGGCCGGCGCTTCGCCCTCGGCCGGCAGGGCCTCCATCGGTCCTTCGCCCTTGCCGACGGCGGGGATCCCGGCCGGGACGACCGGTTCGGCCGGCGACACCTCCGCGGGCACGGCGGGCGCGGCGCGGGCCGACGAGACGGCGCCGGAGGCCGGGCCCGGCTTGCCGACCGGCCCCGGCTCGCCGGGCAAACCAGGGGGCGGCACCGTCTCGGCAGGGGCCTCCGGGGCGGTGCCGGTAATCCGAACGTCCGCCCCCGTGATCTCCTTGTAGACGGCGCGGAGCAGTTCGGCCATCTTGTCGGCCCGGATGTCGATGAGCGGCACGACGCGGACCCGACGGGTATTGCCGATGGAGGCCTCGTCGAGTTTCGCGATGATCGACTCGATGTCTTTCAGGTCCTCTTCCTTGGCGATGACGGTAACCGAGTTGCTGAACTCGTCGGCGGAGATGACCGGCTTGTCGCCCTTGCGGTCCTCGTACATCTGGTCCAGTTGGGCGGTCACGTCGACGGCGTCGGCGTTTTCGAGCCAGAAGAACTGGACGTCGGCCTCCGGGGCGTTGGGGGCCTTGTCGAGGCTTTCCAGGATCTGCTCGACCAGCGTGAAGTGGGCCGGCGCCGTGGAGACCACGAGGCTGCCGGTCCGGTCGTCGGCGGCGATGCTGAAGGGGATCTCCACCCCGCCCCCCCGCTGCCGCGACTGCTGGCGGAGCATGTTGCGGAACAGGTCGTCCAGCGAGCGGGCCAGTTCGGACGGCTCGCTGTTTTCAAGCGGGTACACGCGAACCTCGGCCCCCGTGCCGGTGGACCCGGCGTCGAGTTCCTTGATCATCTCGACGACGGCGGGAATCTCGTCGGCGGGGCCCCGCACCAGCACGCTGTTCGAGTTCAGTTCGGGCGTGACGGTGACGCGGTCTTCCTCCGGCTCCGGGCCGCGCCGGTAGCGGTACTCGCGCCGGCCGGACTGCCCGGCCGCCAACGCCTCGTTGACCGACTGGGCCAGGACGGCCGCCTGGGCGTTGTCCAGCCGGACGATCACGATGCCGGCCTTCCGGCCGACCGCCTCGCTGTCGAGGGTCTCGATGAGTTGTGCGGCCATGGCGAGTTTTTCGGGCGGCCCCTGGACGACGACGTCGTTGGTCTCGTCAACGGCCGCCACCCGGACCTCGGGCGGTTTTTCGCCGGCGGGGCGTCCGCGGCGGGGATCGTAGGGCTCCTTCAGCATCATTTCCCGCAGGACACGGGCCACGTCGTCGGCCTTGGCAGCCGTCAGGCGGAAGGTCCGGGTCTGGCGCGCCACCTGGGCGGGGGACTGGAGTTTTTCGATCAGCGCCTCGATCGTCTCGAACTGGTCGGGCGTGGCGGCCACCATGAGTTGATTCGTGCCCTCGTCGGCCTCGAACCGGGGGCGGGGCTCGTCTGCGGCCCCGGAAGACCGCTTCTCGGCCATCAGGCGGGCCAGCGAGCGGGCCAGGTCGTCGGCCTCCGACTCGGCCAACCGGTAGGTCCGCACCTCGACCGGCTCTGGCGCCTCCTCGACGTCGAGCGATGCGACCAGGTCGGCGATCTCCTTCATCCGGCTACGGGGCGCCTCGACGACGAGCGTGCGGTCGCCCGGCGCCGGCGCGATCACCACCCGGTCCTCGTCCCCGCCGCCGTCCCTCCCCCGGTACCGGTAACTGCGGTACCGCGACGAGGAGGCCGACCCGGAGGGGTACAGTTGAGTCAGCATCTCGGCCAGGTCCGACGCGGAGACGTGTTTGAGTTCAATCAGCCGGGTCTCGCGGGCCTGGGCCTGGGTGGCCTGGTCGAGGGTGGCGATCATCTCCTCCAGCCGCTGGCGCTCCGTCTCCGGTGCGCGGAGCAGCACGACATTGGCCCGGGGGTCGGCCTGGATAACGATCGGCTCGTCCGTGCCCTCGGCCCGCTCGGGCACGGCCGCGCGGAGGGTCTCGGCCAGTTTCTCGGCGTCGGCCGAGGTCAACTGGACGATCCGCACCGGCTCGGTCGGCGCATCCTGCGGGACGTCCAGGGCCTGGACCATCCGATCGATGGCCTGCTGGTCGTCGTCGGCCGCCGAGATGATGAGGCTGTTCGTCCGCTTGTCGGCGGCGATGGTGACGGGCACGATGCGGTCGCCGCCGCCGCTGCGGCGGTAGCGGCCGCGGTATCGGCTGCCGGAGGTCTCCGACGAGGCGTAGAGTTGGCGGAGCGTGCCGGCCAGGTCCTCGGCGTCGGCGTGTTGGAGTTTCACCTGGCGTGTCGTGCCCGTGGCGTGCGGCGAAATGGAGGCCTTCAGTTCGTCGAGCATCTTCTGGATGGCCGACCAGTCCTCCGGCGCCGCCGAGATAAACAGGGTGTTGGTCTCGTCTTCGGCCGCCACGTGCACCGGGCCGCCGG
>CAYTJE010000005.1:22498-43862 GCA_964437855.1 uncultured Anaerolineales bacterium
GGCCGCCGGCGGCCGAATGGGTGAGCATGCGGTTCAGGGCGTTGGCCAGGTCGTCGGCGTCGCCGGCCTGGAGCGGCACGACGTGCATCTCGCGGGCCTGGTCGTCCATCGGCTTGTCGAGGTCCTGGACGAGTTGCTCGGCCATCTGGATATCGCCCGCGGTGCCGGAGACCAGAAGGCTGTTGGTGCGGGAGTCGGCCGTCACGACCGGGCGGGGCCTGTCGTCCCGGCGGTCGCCCCCCGCCCGCTGGTACAGGGCGCTGCGGAGCGCGTTCGAGAGTTGCTGGGCGTCGGCCACCTTGAGCCGGAACGCCTTCAGCCCGCCGGCCGTCGTGCCGGCCTGGTCGAGTTGGTCGATCAGGGCCTTGACGGCCTGGAAGTCTTTGTCCGAGGCGCGGACGAAGATGGTGTTGCTGTCGGCGTCGCCGCGGATGAGGAGGTCGTCGTCGCGGCCGGTACGGGGCTGGAGGCTCCGGAGGGTGTCGGCGATGCGGACGGCGTCGCCGGCCTTCACGTGGACCACGTGGATCTGCTCGTCCGCCTCGCCGGCCGGCTTATCCAGAGACGCGACGAGGTCGGCAATCACCCGCTGCTCGTCGTCCGGCGCGGAGACGAGCAGGGAGTTCGTGCGGCGGGACGCCGAGATCACCACGGGGACAAACGACCGGCCCCGGCGCGTCCGGGCCATCGCCATCATCTTGGCCCGGTAGATGTCATCCAGGGCATCCTCCACGTCGTCGGCATCGGCATGCTCGAGCCGGATCAGGCGTGTCGTGGAGGTGGCATGGGTTTCCGTGGAGGCCTTGAGTTCATCCAGGACCTTCTGGACGGTCGGCCAGTCGTCGGGCGAGGCGGAGATAAAGAGCGTGTTGGTCTCGTCCTCGGCCGCCACGTGCACCGGCCCGGCGGTGCGCCGGCCGTCGGCGCCATGGCCGAGCATGCGGTTCAAGGCGTCAGCGATGTCATCCGCCTCGCCGGCCTTGAGCGGGACGACGTGGATGTCCCGGGCCTGGACGTCGAGGGGCTTGTCGAGTTCGGCGATCAGTTGCTCGGCCCGCTGGATGTCGCCGGCCGTGCCGGAGACGATGAGGGTGCCGGTGCGCGGGTCGGCGCTGACGGCGGTCTCGACGGCGGAGCGGCCCCGGTACCGGTCGCTGCGCCCACCGCGGCGGAGGGCGGCGGAGACGACCTCGGCCAGTTGCCGGGCGTCGGCCACCTTGAGCCGGAAGACGCGCAGGCCCCCGACCTCCCGGCTGGCCTGGTCGAGCGTCCGGACCAGTTCCTCGATGCGGGCCATCTGGTCCAGCGGCGCGGTCACGATGAGGCGGTTCGTGTTGGGGTCGGCCACGACCCGCGACTCCATCTCCGAAGACGACCCCCGGCGATACCGCGAGTCCCCCCCGGGCAGCATCTGCTGGATCGTGTTGGCGAGGTCCTCGGCCCGGGCGTTCTTGAGTTCGAAGACGCGCATGTCGCCGGTCTGCTCGGGTGAGATGGCGTCGAGTTGCTCGACGACCTCCTCGGCCAGGGCCACCTTCTCGCCGGGCCCGGCCAGGAAAAGCGTGTTGGTACGGAGGTCGGAGGTAACCTGGAGGTCGTCCGGGCCCTTCGGCATCTTCTTGCCGTAGTTCGGGTTGCGGACCATGCGCCCGTCCTTGTTGCGGATGTACTTGAGTTTCGAGAGGGCCTGCAAGGCGCTGGACCCGAACAGGTCGTCCACGACCTTGTGGACGTCGGGGGCGGAGGCGTGCTCGAGGCGGTAGGTCTTCAGGACGCTCTCGCTCGACAGCGTGCCGGTGTCGAGCGCTTCCAGAACCACGCGGATGCGTTTGAGGTTCTTGACGCGGTCGGTCACGATGATGCCCCGGCCGGTGCCGAGCGGCGCCACGCTGCCGAAACTGGACACCACCGGCGCGAGGACGCGGACGGCGTCCTCGGCCTCCATGAACCGCAGCGGCAGCATCATCGTCACCAACTCGCCGGACCGCAGGTCCTCGGCCTCGTCCCAGCCGTGGATGATCCGCAGCGGGGCCTTCGCCACGTCCTTGATCGGCACCACCCGCAGGTACCGCTCCGTTTCGACGACGGCGTACCCGCGCATCGCCAGGATGAGGTTGAGCGTGTCGAACGCGTCGCCGAGGTCGTACGGCTTCGGGTCGAAGAAGGTCAGCGTGCCCTCCACGTTGTAGTCACCGACGATCGGCTTGCCGAGCATCTGCGAAAAGCGGCGGATGACCTCGTTGTACGGGATACCGTCGAACTGGAATCGGACCTCTTTGGGGCGGCCGGCCTGTCCGGGCGCGACCGCGGGCGGGGCGGCCTCCTCGGGCGCTTCGGCCGGCGGCTCCGTCTCCTCGGCGGGCGCGGACTCCTCCGCGGGCTTTGGCTCGGCGGGCGCCTCGGCCGGCGGCTCCGTTTCCTCGGCGGGCTTCGCCTCATCAGCGGGAGGGGCGGACTTCTCGGCATCCACGTCCCCCGCCTCCGGCGGCGCGGACTCCTCCGTGGGCTTTGCCTCCTCGGCGGGCTTCGCCGGCGGCCCCGCGCGCTCGGCGGGCGTGGGCGCCTCCGGTTCCTCGCCGGCCGAGCGGGCCGGGACGGCCGCCAGCACACCCGCCAAGAGCAGCGCGGCGGCCAGAGACGCTGGTCGCGTTCGTGAAGTCCCCATCGACATCCCTCCTTGCGGCTGGAGGTTCACACACCCCTTGTCTTATTCCGTCGGGGACGGCGTGGTCCCCGTCTGGTCAGCCTCGGGCTCGGCCGGGTCGGTCGTCGGCACCGGGAGGCCGGGCGGCATCCGGTCGGGGCCGAGCCGGTATTTCTCAGCCAGGTAATCGCCGAGTTCCACCGCATAATACTCCGAACCGAATCGCAGCACCACCCGGCTTCCCGAAAGAAACTCCGGCTTCTGGAGCAACGGCATGGGGCGGTAATCGACCATGACGATCGTGCCGCCGGCCAACTCATCGCCGGCCTTGTACCGCGCCATCTTTCCGGTGGTCGATTCCCGGACCAGCACCTCGGGCTCGTGGCCGAGCGTGGGCAGGCCGACCACCCGGTACCGCTGGTCGGGGCCGCGGGGCTCCGGCGGCCGTCTCTCCGTCCGGGTCGGCGGCGGGGACCCCGACCGGCGGGGCGCCGGCACGTACGGCCGGAACAGCGCCCGCGACGCAATCGCGTCGTAGCCGGCCCGGTCCGGCGCGTCCAGGGCGGCCCGGGTCACCTCGGCCGGGACGGCGTCCGTCTCGAGTCCCTGGACCACCTCCGTCTCCAGCACCAACGTGGCGTACTTGACCTGGAGTTCCACCTCGTCGCGCCCGCGGACGGGGGTGACCACCATGTTGTCGAGCCGATGCAGGTGCGGCTCCTTGGTCACGAGGTAAAGAAAGTCGACGATGCGGGCCAACTGCCCGCGCACGTGCACGAGCCAGCCGACCTCGCGGTAGACGCCCGGCACTCGACCGCCCACGAACGGCTTCAGGGTCAGGTGCTCGGTATCCAGGCCGCTCATCGCCAGCAGGTCGGTCAGGCGTGAGCGGACCCGTTCGCTGACCTTATGGGGGTCGGTGCCGAACGCCCGGCCGGCCAGTTCCTTGAGGCGGGCCTTGTAGGAGGGTTCCTTGGCCTTCTCGGCCCGGGCGCGTTCAATCTGCCGGACCAGGTCGCTGGCCCGGTTGAATCGCTGGGCGGCGGGCATCAGGAAGACCCGGTTGATCGCCAGGTACGTGATGAAGAGGACGGCCACGATGCCGGTCGCCGCCGCCAGGATTTTCTCGCGTGTGTTCATGACGCCGGGGTGCCGCCGAGGCGCCTCCTCAGTACCGGGCGTTGGGGTACCGGGTGCCGCTTCGCCGGCCTTGGTTTCGCCGACCCCCGCTGGGTCGGCGCTCGTAGAGGGCCTTCATCTTCTCACGCCACGCCTGGAAGGCCTTGGACGACCGATCGCGCGGTCGCTGCTTGTTCAACTCCTTCAGGGCCCGCTGCCACTGCTCGTAGGTGAGCGTTTTGGACTCGTCGGACTCGCGGGAGGTCTCGCGGGGTCGCTCGTCCGCCTGGCGGCGCTCCCTCGCCTCCCGCCGCTCCTCTTGTCGGTCAGGCTCGTCGGTGGGTGGCTTGCCGGAGTCGGACTCCCCCGACGAGGTCGGTCGGAACCTCTCGGCCGAGACGTCGTCGGTCGGGCGGTCGACCGCCCCCGCGTCGGCCAGGTGGACCTCCATGTCGGCATCGACGATGGCCTTGGTGCTGGCCACATAGTCGTACCCATACTTATCCTTTGCGGTGGTCACCTGTCCCGGTTTGAATCCGTATCCGGCCTCGCCGAGCCGCTCGCCGATGGCGTCGATGGCCTCGTTGGTGCGTGCCCGGACCGCCAGGCTGATGGTGCCGTCGGCCCCGGTCTTGAGGCTCGTGAGGTACACCTCCCGGCAGGAGGGGAAGGTGGCGCTGAGGTAGGCCCATTGGTCGAGCCAGTCGCGTTTCTCGGCCAGCCAGGCCTCGAGGGCGTTGACGCGTTCGGCCAGGGTCTGGACGCTCTTGTTCTTCTTACGGACCTCCTGGAGTTCCTGCTCACACGCGGCCATCTGGCTCCCGGCACGGTACAGATGGATGGCGGCGCCGGCAAAGGCCGCGACCACCACCAGGACCACGGCGGCGGCGGTCGTCAGGGCAATGGTTCGGGTGGCGTCGCGGCGGACGGGCGGCCGCTTCGGGTTCAGGAAATCGAACGGGGGAGCGGCGGCATCGCCCTGCCCAACCGCCAGCCCCAGCGCCGAGATGAACGCCGACGCGTCCGCCACCGACCCCGACAGCCGAAGCCGGGCCGAGGGGTCAAACACCTCGCACGGGACAGCAAGGCGGCGAGCAAGGGCCTGGGCGGCCTCCGCCTCCACGCCGGTGCCGCCGGCCACCAGGACCCGCTCGATGCGGCGTTCGCGTTCGACGGCCAGGTAACTCTGAACGCTCCGGGCGGTTTCCCGGACGACGTCGGTGAGGGCGGCGCGGCGGGAGGCCTCGTCCTGCGGCTCGGGGGGAAGCACGACGTCGGCGGACCGGCTGAACGTCAGGCCGCCCTGTTCAATGACGTCGACCTCCGCCTCGCCGGCGGTCAGGTGGATGATGGCAAGGCGTTCCGCCTCGCCGCCGGCATAGGCCTCCAGGCACCGCATGTTGGCGTACGGCCGGAGACCCAGCCGCAGCAACCGGGCCCCCGCGGCCTCGGCGACCTGCCGGTAATACTCGACGACCGGCTTCTGGACGGCCGCCGCCAGCACGTGCCGGCCGGCCGGTTCCTCTTCCGGCGGCGGCTCCACGCCGTAGTGGGTCTCCAGGGTGAAATCGATGACCGCCTCTTCCGGGCGAAACGTCAGTTCCTTCTGCGCCTGGAAGCGGACCATGCTGGCCAGTTCACCCTCGTCCTCCACCGGCGGGAGGACAAGCGGCTTGAACACGGACTTGGCCCGGGGCACGTTCATCAGCAGCGGCACGCCCGACAGATGCATCTGCCGCAGGGCCCGCCCGAGGAACGCACCGACCGCCGGCGCGTCGTCGGCGTCCAGGTCGTCCGGCAGGTCCACGGTCACGAGGCGGTCGATGCGCGTGCAGCCACCGGAGACGTCCGCCAGGACCATGCGGAGGTGCCGACCGTCAAAGTCGAGCGCGAGCACCCGCCCGACCTTCCGCCGCCACAACCGCTCCCACATCGCGCCGATTGTCATCTGCCGTACTCCCGTTGCTCAGGGTCCAGGGCGAACGGCAACCCCAGCCGCGTCACGTCGCGGACGCAGGCGAGTCGCGGCGCTGGGCCGGCCAGGTCCACCACGGCCTCCAGGACCCGGTATCGCCCACACGGGACGCCAAAGCCCACGCACCGGAGCGAGAACTGGCCGCTCCGGGCCGTCAGATGCGGCGCCACCTCCTTAAACACGTCGGGCTCCAGGAGATGCTGCGTATAAAGCCACGCGACGGTACTTTTGGTGTCGGCCGACAGGCCGCTGCGGACGTCCACGATCTGCCGGGCCAGGCCCTCGTCGAGCCCGGGCAGCGCCGCCAGCGTCTCGGGGCGGGCGGTGTTGACGTTGACCAGGCCGACCAGGCGCCGCTTCGACGAGGCCGTCGTGCGGTCCAGGAGGGTCTCCAGGTCGCCGGGGGCCAGGGCCGACTCCATCCACTGCCCCGGCCGAAGATCCGGGAACGCTTTGTGGGCCTTCTTGAGACGAAACCGCAGGTCGACGACCTCGGCCGGGTGCTTGAAGCGGTTGCCCTCGGCCACATAGACCGCCACGAGCCGCCGCGTGTCCGCCGAGAGGCCGAGATCCTCGGGCAGTTTCCCCCGGTTGATATTAATGCGCCTCCGGCCGTCGCGGTCCTCGTTGCGGACCACGGTGTGAACGGTCAGGAGGTCGCGCAGACCGGGGTCGAGCCGGCCGTCGCGATTGTCGGGGGGCAGGCGATCCTCGCCGTCGTCCTCGTTCGGGTCGAGCCGGCCGTTCAGGTTCGCGTCCTCACCGTAGACCACCTCGGCCGTGAACCCTTTGACCATGAACAGTTCCTCGACCGTGGACAGCGGCCCGTTGGGAATGACGTAGGGATACGGCAGGTTATCGTAATATTCCTGCTCCGCGCCGGCGGCGCGGGGCTCGCTGTCGCGGTCGCGGTAATCGAGGAGGCAGTCGAGCCGGTCGTCAGTGAGGAGGTCGAGGCCGGCCAGCATCGCCTCGGTTGCCGTGTTGAGGTTGAGTTTGGCGGCCTCGTCGGTCACGCCGTAGCGCACCTGGTCCTCGTCGTCGAGGCTGGCGGCGTAGATGGTGAAGTACCAGGTGTCGGCGGCGTCCTGGGCCACTTCGTGGGTCTGGAAGATTTCGGGGTTGTCGTACCAGACCTCCATGTCAGCGTGGTACCGGTGGAGGACGGCCATGGTGTAGGTCAGGCCGCTGAGCGCGGCCGTGTAGGCCTGTTCGCCGCGGCCGGCGGCGGCGGAGGCGGCTACCTCGGCGCGGGCGCGGAACATCACCGCCGCCGCCACCGCCGCCGCCAGGGCGGTGACCACGAGCACGGCCACCAGAATCATGCCTCGCTGCCTCATCGGCCGAACGCTCCCGGTCCTTCCAACCCGCGTATCACGGTCCCCTCCCCGGCGGTGGCGGCGGACGGAATCGCCACCACCCGCCGGTGCGTCTCGTACGGATACTCCTCCGGCTCGGTGTCCTCGGGCCGGGGCCGGTACCCCAGGACGATCTCGACGGCCCCGGGCAGATCGTTACCCTGCCAGGTCTCCGTCCAAGCAGACCCGTCCCAGTAGCGGAGACGCAGGAACTTGATGTGCGGCGTGACGAGCATGACGGCGATCTCTTCGGCTTCCTCGGCCTCACGGGGCGTCAGGATGCGCTGGCACGTGCGTTCCAGCCCCGCCACAATCAGGTCGCCCTCCTCGTTCTCAACGTAACGCAAACGGTACCCCACGATCTGGACGTCGTGCTGGGGCGGGAGCGGCGAGGTCTCGGTCACCCCCTGCTCGATCCAGACGGCCCCGGTGGGCAGCGTAAGGCTGGCCAACCGAATCTGCCCCCCGGCCCCCTCCAGCCCCTGCCCGAGGAACCGGACGACGTAGGCCGACCGCAGTTCCCGCGTCAGCAGCCGCATGACGGCCCGGACCGCACCGACGCGCTCCACCTCGTCCGTGACCGCCGACTCCACCCGCGTGGTGTGGCGGTAAAAGCCGAACATGGCGGTCAGCAGGCCGAGGGCCACCGACACCGCCAGCACCACCTCCAGCAGCGTGAAGCCCGCCCGGTTGCGCCGCGGGGTCATCCGAACGCCTCCGCCAGGTCCTCGCCGGCCTCGCCCGTCAGCAGCCGGACCGTCCGGAACGTGTACCCGAACCGCTCGTGCCGGATGGTGACCTCGACGCCGGTGATCTCGAGGTCGGGCAATTCGCTCGGGACGGGGTGGACGGTCACCTGCCAGGTCCAGTCCTGGAGGGCCTCGTCCTCGTACGGCTCTGGGCCGGCGTCCTCGACCGCCACCAGGCCCAGTTCCATCTCCGACAGGAGGGTAACGGCGAGGTCGGCGGCGCGGGCCTCCAGGCCCACGTGCCGGGCCGACCGCACCGCCAGACTCAGGCCCCCGAGGACGGCCATGGCCGTGCCGACGAAGATGGCCAGCGCCAGCACGACCTCCAGGAGGACGGCCGCCCGCCGGCGCGGGCTGCGGGTTCTGCGCCAGTGCCTCACGGTTCCAGGGGCTCCACCGGCTGCTCGGCTTCCAGTTCCGCCAGTTCCTCCGGCGTCAGGACCCGGCGGGTGACCCGGCCGGTCACGCCGTTGAGTTCAATCCGTGCGAGCGGGCCTTCCGGGTCTTCGGCGGCCACCAGGTGCAGGACGACCGAGTCGCTGGACCCGTCCGGCTCAAAGGTAACCGGGGCCAGGTCGGTCTCGGCGACCGCCTGCCGGTCGGCCGAACCGGCGCCGACCACGTACCGGTAAACGCTCGGGCCGGCGAACTCGCACCGCTGGACCCAGACGTCGTCGGTCTCCAGGAGCCGCCGCCAGGTGCACTGCGTCGCGTAGTCGGTGAACTCGCCCGGGGCCTGGAGGGGGTCGGGCTCCCACAGGACGGCCGGGCGGGCGGTCTCGTCGTCGAACGTCAGCCGGAGCCGCCGGCCGCGGTTGGCGGCATCCGCCCGGGCCAGGCGCAGCGCGGTGGCGAGGCGGCGTGCGCCCCGCTCCAGCGTGCGCCCGCGTCCCACGGCCGAGACGTTCAGCACCGCAACGCCGGCCAGCATCGCCAGGATGCCGAGCACGAGCACCACCTCAAGAAGCGTAAAGCCCCGGCAGGTGCGCGGGGCCTCGGCCGCCTGGCGATGGGGCGCGGGGGGTCCCGTGCCGTCACTACAAAGCCTCATCTTCATCGGGCCAGTAGTTGATATCATCTTCCGTATCGCTCATGCCGTCCGGGCCGTTGGACCAGAGGCGGAACGGCGGCGCCGTCTCGTCGGTGGTGGTGGCCACCTGGACCTCGTAGTTGAGGACATTGCTCCAGGCGTCGGTGGGCTGTTTCTTCAGGTAGGGGCCGGCCCACTTCTCGGACAGTTGCTCGTTGTCGAAAGACGGGCGGGTGCGAAGGGCCGACAGGTTCCCCTCCTCCTCGCTCGGATAGTGGCCGATGTGCAACTGGTAGGTGTCCAGGGCACTGGCGACGGTTTCGAGGGTGGCCTTGGTCGTGTCGATCCGGGCGCGCTTGCCCGTGCCGCCGACGGCGAAGATCATGACGCCGGCCAGCATGCCGATGATCGCCACCACGAGCAGGATCTCAATCAGCGTGAAGCCGGGTCGGGCCTTCTGACGGTGCCGCATCCTTTCACTCCTTCTCGGTTTCCAGAGATTCGCGAAGGCTTTCGTGCGGGGGCGCCCTCGGTCCCCCATTCTACCCCGCTAAATCGACTTTGCCATACTGAAGATCGGATACACCAGCGCAACGGCGAAGACGGCGATTCCGCCGGCCAGCATGACCAGGATCATCGGTTCGACGAGCCGGACCGCCAGGTCCACCTGCCGGTTCGTCCGCCGCTCCACGGTGTCGGCGATCTGGAGGAGGGTCTTCTCCAGTTGGTTGGACTCCTCGGCGACGGCGATCATCTCCAGGATCTCCAGCGGGAAGTAGCCGCTCGTGCCCAGGGGGTCGGCCAGGGTCTCGCCGGCGCGGACGTTCTCGGTGGCCTCGCCGATGGCCTCGGCCAGGACGGTCGAGCCGGTGGCGTCCTTGGCAATGGCCAGGGCATCGAGCAGCGGCACGCCGCCGGCCAGCATCATGCCGAGGATACGGCAGAAGCGCGTAATCGCGACCATCCGCAAGATGCGCCCCGCCACGGGGATCTTGAGGCGCCAGGCGTCCCACCGGCGCCGGCCGGTCTCGCTTCGCACCAGCGCCCACGCCGCCGCCACGCCAACGATGACCAGCAACAGCAGCAGCGGCCAGACGCCGAGCAGCGTGTCGCTGAGGCCGAACAGGATCCGCGTGGGCAGCGGCATCGCCATCCCCTCGAAGAACGTCTTGAACTGGGGCACCAGGAACACGATCAGGAGCCCCGCCACGATGATGCCGATCGAGAGCACCAGCAGCGGATACACCATGGCGCCGAGGACCTTGTTCCGCAACTCGTCCTGGCGTTCGAGGAAGGCCGAGAGGTTGGCCAGGACCTGTTCCAGGAACCCGCCCTGCTCGCCGGCCCGGACCATCGCCACGTGGAGCGGCTTGAAGACCTCGGGCTCGGCCGCCATGGCGTCGGCCAGCGATTGGCCGGCCGCCACCTCCTCCAGGACGCTGCGTACCAGCGCCGCCAGCCGCTGGTTGACGGTGGCCCGGCTGAGGGTTTCCAGGGCCCGCATCGCCGGCACGCCCGCCGCCAGCAGGTCCGACAGTTGGCCGTACAGGACGCTCAGGTCCTTCGCCCCGATGCGTCGGCTGCGAAAGCCCGTCCGCCCGGCCGCCTCGTGCTCGCTCACGCGGACGGGAAACAGGTGGCGCTCGTCCAGCGCGCGGACCACGGCCGCGTGATTGTCGGCCTGAATGCGGCCGGCGACCTCCTCGCCGGCCGGCGTCTTCGCGACGTACTCGTAGGTGGCCACGGTCTCCCCTGCCCAGCCAGCCCGGCCGGCCGCGTTCCGTCGACGCCGCTCCCCGCCCCCGCTGCGGAGCGGGCGCGGCTAGATTTTTGTCGAGCGTATGACCTCGTCGGGGGTGGTGAGGCCTGCGCGGACCTTCATCCAGCCGTCCTGGCGGAGGAGCCTCAATCCCCCCTCCACGGCCACCTTTTCGACGGTCGAGGAGGAGGCTCGCTGCATGATCTGCTCGCGGACGGGGTCGTCGGCCACCATGAGTTCGAACAGGCCGGTGCGCCCGCGGAACCCGGTGCCGCGACACTCCCGGCATCCGGCGCCGCGCCAGAGCCTCTGGCCCGGATCGAGGTGGAAATCGGGGGGCAGCGTCTGGGGGTCCGGCTCGTACTCTTGCTTGCAGTGGGGGCAGATGGTCCGGACCAGACGCTGCGCCATTGCCCCGGCCAGGGTGCTGGTCACGAGGAACGGCTCGACACCCATGTCGAGCAGGCGGGTGGCGGCCGAGCAGGCATCGTTGGTATGGAGGGTCGAGAGGACGAGGTGGCCGGTCAGGGCGGCCTGGATCGCCGCCTCCGCCGTCTCCAGGTCGCGGATCTCGCCGATCATCACCGAGTCCGGGTCGTGCCGGAGCACCGACCGCAGGCCCCGCGCGAACGTCAGGCCGGTCTTGGTGGAAACCTGAATCTGGTTGACGCCGTCCAGGTGGTACTCCACGGGGTCCTCGATGGTCACCAACTTGACCTCCGGCCGCACCATGGCCTGGAGCGCGGCGTAGAGGGTGGTCGTCTTGCCGGAGCCGGTCGGCCCGGTGACCAGGAGGATGCCGTGCGGGCGGGCGATGATCTCGCGGAACCGGCTGAAGGTATCCTCGGCCATCCCGAGTTCCGGCAGGGTGAACAGGACGGTGGCGGTATCGAGCAGGCGCATGACGATGCCCTCACCGAAGAGCATCGGGATGACGCTGACGCGGACGTCGATCTGGCGGTTGCCCACGCGAAACTTGATCCGGCCGTCCTGCGGCAGGCGTTTCTCGGCGATGTTGAGGTTCGCCAATATCTTGATTCGGCTGATAATGGCCGCCTGGAACCGCTGAATCTGCGGCGGCATGGTGGCCTCGTGCAGGACGCCGTCGATCCGGTACCGGATGACCAGGCGGTGCTCGTACGGCTCGATGTGGATGTCGCTGGCCCGCTCGTTGACCGCCTCCAGGAAGATCTCGTTGACCAGTTTGATGACGCTGGCCTCCTGGGCCATTTCCAGGAGGTCTTCCTTCTCGACATCCGTCTCGCCGACCACCTCCAGGTCGTCGGCGTGGATCATCTCGTCGATGGTGTCGCCGCCCACGCCGTAATGCTTCTTGATGACCTCGGCGATCTCGTCCTCCGGCGCCAGGGCGGGCTGGATGCTCAGCCCCGTCAGCAGGCGCAACTCGTCGAACACGTACAGGTCGTACGGGTCGCTCGTGGCCACGGTCAGCGTGCCGTCGCTACGGGAGATGGGCACCAGGTTCTTGCGGTAAACGAGTTTGGCGGGAAGGTTCCGAAGCGTTTCGACGTCCACGTCGGTCTCGGCGAGGTCCACCAGGGGGATCGCCAACTGCTCGCTCATAATCCGGAGCAGGGCCCGTTCCTGGACGTGGCCGAGGCGGACCAGGGCCCGGTCCAGTCGCAGGCCCTCGCGTTTGCGCAGTTCCATCGCCTCGACCAGGTGTTCCGGCCGGATGAGGCCCCTCTCCAGGAGTACTTCGATGATACTCATTCGGTCCGCCCGCCCCTGCAAGCCGGCCGCTCGGCACCGGTTACGCGCGGCCACGCCGCCCACTTACATTGTAACCCCCACCGGTCTGCGTAGTTCCGAGTTTCTTGGATTCCCGCCGGCAGGCGGGGCCCGACCGGCGGCCCCAGAAGGGGCCGGGCCGGCCCGCAACGAATGCAGACCGGCCCGGGGCCTTCCCAGAATGAGGGCGTCCGCGTTCCCCCGCGGTGCAGCCGCCTACATGGCGGTGCCGCTGGCCTCCACCTCCAGTTGGATGCCCTCCACCTTCTTCCGGACGGCCTCGGGGACCTTCTGGAACTGTTCGTCGGTATCGATGGGCCCGTCAAAGAGGACCCGGCCCTTGGCGTCCTTGGCCACCAGGTGTGTCCCGCTTTCGGTGGCGGTATAACGGATGTCGTGTTCGTCGTCGCTGATGTGCACCTTGGCATGGGCACCGCCTTGGGCACGGGCCTTGCCCTTCGGCCGGGCTTCGGGGCGGTCTTTCGTGTGCCGCTCGACCTTCCGCTCGATCTCCTTGCGGACGGCATCGCGGCGTTTTTTGGCGACCGCCTTCCGGCCTTCGGCGTCTTCCCGAAGGCTCTCGAGCCGGGTGCGGATTTCGATCTTCGGTTCCATCCTGTCGAGTTTGTCACGGATCTCGGGCGGGACCTCGGCCCGCTCGGCCTCGGTGCTGACGGGGCCCTCGAACAGGACGTTGCCGTCGGCGTCCTTGGCCGTCAGGTGCCGCTTGCCGTCTTTCGCCGTCACCTGAAGGGTGTGCTCGCCGTCGGCCATGACCACGCTGAAGGTGGTGGCCACGGTGCCGCCTTGCGGCTCCTTGCCGTGGCGGAGTTCGATCAGCCGGCGGCCCTGTTCCATCAACTCCTCGACCGATTTGGGCGAGACGGGCGGCACGACACCGCCTACCCAAGGCCGGTCGCGCCCTTCCGCGTAAACGGTCTGTTCCTTCTCCACCAACGTGGCCGACACGCGCCGCTCCTTGCCCTCACGGACCAGCGTCAGGGTAACCGTGTCGCCGGCCTCCTGCATCCGGACCAGGACGGCCAGTTGCGGCGGGTTGACCAGGATCTGATCGTCCAGCCGCGTCAGCACGTCGTGCGTCCGGACGCCGGCCTCGTGGGCCGGGCCCTCCTCGTCCACGTAGTCCACCACCAGGCCGGTGCCGGCGGCCAGACCCACTTGCTTGCGCAGCGCCCCGGAGGCCGTGGAGGTGGCCACGCCCAGGTACGGCAGCGTCATCCGGTGCGGGCCCCGGACCTTTACCTTGACGGGGGGCCGGGCAACCACCATGGGCGGTTTGGCCACCTGCACCCTCGCGTCGCCCTCGCCCGATACGCCGGTCACCGAGACGGCCGCGCCCGTCCCCGCTTCGTCAGAGCCGGTCGTGATGACGTGGACCTCCGGCTCGGCGCAGGCCGTCCCCGCCCACGCCAGGGCGGCGATGGCTGCCAAGTACGGTAAACGTTGCATGGGATCCTCCTCGTTTCGCAGGTCAGTAAACGGTCGCCTCAATCAGAATCACGTCCTCGCGAGGAACGGTCATCTCCATTCGCGCCCCGTCGTCGGGGTCGACCCACTCCAGTTGCCGGACGACCTGTCGGCGGAACTTCGCCATGGGCTCACCCTCGGGCGCCACGACCCCCTCGTAACAGAGGTGCGTCCACTGCCGCTCGATGTGCACCGGCGGGGGCCGATGGACCTCGCCCGCGGCAACCTGCGGCGCCTCGAGGGGGTCAGCGGAGGCCGTGCTCCGGTCAAAGGCCCCCGCGAGGGCCAGCACCGTGACGGCGACGCCGGCGGCGACCGCCGCCCCCGCCGCCCCCGCCGCCAGCATCCACCCCACGCCGGGCCGTTCGGACCGGCGGCCCGACAGCACCCGGGCGTCGAGCGAGGCCGACGGCCGGCGAAGCGGCATCCGGCCGAGCAGGCTCTCCAGGTCATCGGGCATAATGGGTCTCCATATCATCCTAAAGACGTTGGGCGATTCGATTTAACGCCCGCCGATACCGCGACGCCACCGTCTGGAGCGGTTCGTCCAGGACCTCGGCCATCTGCCGGAACGTCAGGCCGGCGTACGTTCGCATGACGATCGCCTCGCGCTGCGGCCGGGGCAGCGACTCGACGGCTTCCCGTACCCGCCGGTGTTCCTCCTCGGTGAGGGCCACCTCGGCCGGGTCCGCCGGCAGACCGTTGAAGATGGAGGCCGGCACCAGCGGCCGGCCCCGCGTCCCCCGCCGCACCTGGTCGATGGCGGCGTTGCGGACGGCGGCGAAGATGTACGCCACCAGGTCCCCCGCCACCCGCTCCCGACGCGACCACAGCCGGGCAAACACCTCCTGGACCGCGTCCTCGGCCCGCCCGGGGCACCGCGTGATCGCCAGCGCCAGGGTGTAGAGCCCCTGACGGTGGTCCCAATACACGTGTTCGATGGCCTGGTGCACCCGAGCGGCCTTAAGAAGCCCCGTCCAATTAGACACGCCTGGCGGGCGACGGTTTATGCACACCGTCTGCGAGGTGAGGGCCGAGGCAGGGCCAGCGGCCGCGCTCCCGGCGGCGGATGGGCCAGGCCGTTTCAGCGGTCGGCCCGGGGCGGCCCCGCCCCCGCCCGACCCATGAGCAATCGCCGATGCCGCCGCGGTTACCGGCGTCCGAAGCAGGTGAGGCTGCCGTCCTCCTCCGCCACGTACAGCCGACCGCGGGCCGCAGCCATCCCGTTGAACACCGGCGGGAAGGGCAGCGTGTGCTCGGCCAGTTTCCGGCCGGACGACGCCTCGATGACGAACAGGCGTCCGCCCTTGCGGCCCTCGAAGGCGCCGAGCGGGTCCTCCGGGTCCACCACGTCGGGCGGCCCGGCCACGAAAAGCCGGCCGGCGGCGGCGACCATCGCCCTGACGCGGACCGGCACCCGCTGGCTCCACGGTTTCTTCTCCCCGCTCGCCTCCCGTGCGAACAGCAGGTACCCCTTGGCGCCCGGCGTGAAGTAGACGTCCGGGTTCAGGCCCTGGAGCGAATCGAACATGCGGACGTAGTAGACGGACCGCTCGTCGTGGACGATGAGGCGGCCCCAGTCGCCGGAGCCCTCGAACCGCCAGGGCGTCCGCTTGAAATAATGGTCGTCCAGGAAGCCGGCGTTCGGCCGGAGGGCCGGTTTGCCGCGCTGCGGCTCCAGGGCCGTATTGAACGTTTCATGGCGCATGTAGATCTTTGAACCATCGCTCATCATGATGCCGGCCAGCGCCCCCATCGGCAGGCGATAGTTCTCGTCGATCTCGTCCGCGCGGTACCGCGGGCCTTCAAGTGTCCGGTAATGCCGGAGGCGGCCGGTCGCGGCGTCGAGGGCGTACAGGTGGATGCCGCCGTCCAGTTCGGACGACCGCCCCGCCGCGGCGTACGCCGTATCCTCCACGACGAGCACGCTGCCGCTGACGGGCCAGGCCGATTCCGGTTGCCCGAAGGCCCCGATGAGCCGCTTCTCCGGCGCCGCGCGGAACCGCCACGCCAAGGCGCCGTCGGAGGCGCGGAGGCAGTACATGGACCCGTCCGCCGACCCGAAGAGGACCGTGCCCCGGTGATACGTGGGCGGGGAATCGATCCGCCCTCCCGCCGTGAACCGCCACACCGTCCGGCCGTCGCGCGCGTCCAGAGAGATGACCGCGTGCTCGTCGACGAGGGCCGCGAAGAGCCGGTCGCCCACCGCAATGGGCGGCGAGACGCGCCGGCCGGCCTCCACCCGCCACAGCCGGACCGCCTCGTCGGGCACCTCGGTCCGGACCGACCCGGTCCGCAGGGCGTCGTGGCGGAAGGCGGGCCAGTCGGCCTCTGAGACCTCAGATTTGAGATTTGAGATTTCAGAAACGCGGTTTCCGGTTTCCGATTTCCGATTTCCGATTTGGCCGTAGGCCGGGCCCCGCTCCAGCCGGGACGGGTCGGAGGGGGCGGGGGGCTCCCGGTCCGCGGCCGCCCCCTCGGCCGCCGGCGCCAACGCCGTCATGCCGTTGATCTTCTCCTCGATGTAACAGACGCACGGGTGCGGCGGGACGTACTGGAGACCGCCCGCCGGCATCATGCCCACGTGGCACGTGCCGCGGACCCAGTTGTGAATCGTGTGCGGGCCGCCGGCCAGGTCGACGTACTCGGTCCCCCGCCGGCTCGCCAGGATGTACCGGAGCGTCGCCTTGTTGCGGTAGCACCGATGATGGTGGTGCGTCTTGAACAAGGGGCCGAGCGCGACCGTCTTCTTCACCGTCCCGGTGGCAAGGTCGTAGCCCTTGAGCGTCTGGGGGAAGCGTGAGCGCCGATGCCGCCCGGAGCCGCGCTTCAGTTTCTCGGTCGTCAGGTCCTCGCCCCAGGTCCAGACGAGCCCGTCGATGACGAAGACATCTTTCCATTCATACCAGAGGTGGCCGATGTAGGCTTTGGGCCGGGTCCAGCGGACCTTGCCGGTCTCGGCGTCGAAGGCACCGAGCCGGTTCGGGCTGGCGTGCAGGACCACGCCGCCGGTCACGATCATGGTCCCGTTCCAGAGGTTGCCGTCGGCCTTCATGCGACCGGCGGTCTCGTCGGCGGGGTCGGAGGGAAACGGGGTACTCCACCGCTGCCGGCCCGTGGCCAGGTCCAGGCCGACGACGTTCGGCCCGTCGATCAGGGCCACGGTCGTCTTGCCGTCGGTGGCGATGTTGGGGGCGGGGTCGAGTTCGGCCGGCTCCGTGCCGCCGCGCATCGCCTTCCAGCGAATATAGTCCACCGTGGTGCCCCGGTAAGTCTTGGCCGTCTGCCAGAGCCGTCGGCCGGTGTCGGCGTCGAGGACCAGGACCCGCACGCCGTCGCCCCGCAGGACCGAGAGAACCAGTGTGCCGCCGGTCACGAGGATCTCGTTGGTCCGCTCCGTGCCGGCATAGGTCTTCAGGACCCGGCCGGTGCGGGCGTCGAGCGCCGAGACCGGCGCCCGGTAGCCGAGCGTCACGTACACCTTGTCGCCGACGGCGACCAGGCGTTTCTGGATGTTCAGCGGAATCTCGCCCGGGCGGGTGGTAAACCAGGAGGGCTTCCACTGGCGCCAGCCCCACTCGGGGATCGGCACCTTCCACAGCCGCGCCCCGTTGAACGCGTCGCGGGCCACCAGGAACCAGGCGTCGGGCGGCGACTTCGGGCCCGGCAGGCTCGTCGGCGCCTGATTGACAATGGCCAGCAGCCGGCCACGGGCCGTCACCAGCGTGCTGACGCTCGAGTCCGTCTCGTGTGACTGCATCCAGGTGGGCTCGGCCACCCACTGATACCGCCGCGGCGGGCCGACGACCGTGTCCCGGGCCACCGGGTTCCCGTCGGCACCGTGGAGGTAGTGAGTCCACTCGTCGATGCCGGCGGGCCAGGGTTTCCGGGCGCGGACCCACGTGCCGGCCGCGCCGACATCGATGACCGAAACGGCTTCGAGACCGGCCTCGCGGCAGGTCTTCACAAGCCCCCCGGCCGCTTCCTTCGTCTCGCCGGGAGGCGACGGTACCCTGACGTAAAGGGTCCCGAGCGGTGCCAGGGCGCGCATCGCCTCCGGCAGCCACACGTCGCCCTTGTCAAGGGTCGGCCAGGTATGGACAATCAGGATTGTAATAAGATTGTCCATATATTGCAGCCGGGCGCCCTGGAGCACGTCCGCCGAGACGGTGCCGTAGGCGCCGCGGGCGCGGATGTCCTGGCGCATCCTGTCGCACAGATCCCTGCCGGCGTAAAGGCCGTGGACGGCAAACCGGCCCTGCTCGGCCAGGGCGAGGGGCAGGTCGGCGTCCGGCGCGCCGAGGACGGCGCAGAGGCCGCCGCTCCGGCCGCTCTCGCGCACCAGCCGCGCCGCCGTCTCCGGCGCGCCGGCTGCGGGCCTATCGGCGCCGCCGGCCGGCCGGCTCGCCGGCCACGCCGACACGACCATCACCAGCAACAGGACCAGAACGCCGCGGCGCGCCGAGGTAACTGAGATCATGATTCCTCCATTCGTCCGCTGGCCGTGCACGGGCCCGCGAGACCGCTCCCCCCCTCCCTCACCACCCCGCTCAGCAGGTCGCTGTTCGGGCTGCGCGGCGGGCCGTCCATACGGAGGCGCAGACCGAGGTTGACCCGCCGGGACGGGCCCGCTGCGCTCAGTGGGACGTTACTCTTAACACCCTCAATAGTACTAACCCCGCGGGCCGCCCAACGCAACGCCGGAAACGACTATCGCGGAGGACCCGGCAGCGCGCAAGGCCAAGCCGCGGCCGCACGCCCCGCGGAATCCATGCACCAAGGCGCCGGGGGTAGGCCCATCGGGCCTGGCGGTGCCGCGCCGGATGAACATGGGCGGCCGGCTACGGGGCCGCCGCTTTCGTGCCCGGCTCCGCTGCCTCCTGCTTTGGCCGCAGGTCCAGGCAGACCAGGCGGGTCTCGTTCCGCAGGTACAGCAGGCCGCCGGCCAGAACCGGCGGCGCCCAGCACGGCGGGTCCAGCACCCTCACCCGCCGCTTCTCGACGTACCGGTCCGGACGGGCCTCGACCACCACCAGGTGCCCCTGCTCCCTTACGACCAGGAAGTGCCCGCCGGCCATGATGAACGGCGTCCGTCCCAGGCCCCGGGGCGAGGTCCACCGCACGTGCCCGGTGGCCCAATCCAGGCACCGGATCACCGCCTCCTCCTCGTGCCGCCCGTGCGTGCCGTACAGATACCCCTCGTGGTAAATGCTGGTGGCCCAGTGGTTCTGCATGGCCTCCTTGTCGCGCCACAGGGGGTCCAGGCCGTCCGGCGTCACGCGCAGGGCCACCGCCCCCACCCGGTAAGATGCCGACAGAAACACCACGTCGTCCACCACCACCGGCGAGGCCGCGTTCACCGACTCGCGAAACACCGACCGGAACGGGTACGCGTGCAGGACCTCGCCCGTTTCCGGCCTGAGGATAAGCAGCCCCTCGGCCGTGAAGAAAAAGGCCATCCGCCGACCGCCGACGGTGCGGACCACCGGGGCGCTGTAACTGGCACCGTGGTCGCTGACCGACCAGACGATCTTGCCCGTCCGCTTGTCCACGCCGACGACGCCGGCGCCGTCGGGGCCGCCCGGATTCAGCAGGACGGTCTCCTTCTCGATGACCGGCGGGACGCCCACCCCGAAGAACGCCTGCGGCGCATCCAGGTCCTTGTTCAGCGGCCGCTGCCAGACCTTCCGGCCGGTCGCCAGGTCCAGGCACGTCAACGTGCCCTCGGCCCCGTAGGTGTAGACGCGGTCGCCGTCGATGGCGGGCGAGGACCGCGGGCCGCCATTGTACCGGTACCGGTCTTTGTACCGGGTGGGATAGCGGAACTCCCAGAGCCGCTTCCCCGTCCGGGCGCCGACGCACTCGACCACCTCCTGGTTGGCGATCCGGTGAAAGGCGATGAGCCTGTCGGCGGCCACGACGGGCGGACTGAACGACCGGCCCAGCCGTTTCCGCCACACGACGGGCGGCCCCTGATCGGGCCAGTCCAGGTCCAGGCCGGTCTCGTTGGACGTGCTGTTTTGCCGCGGACCCAGAAAGACCGGCCAGTCCTCGGCGCGGACGGGGGCATCCCCCAGCCCGCACAGGACCCCCGCCGCCAGAAGACCGGCCGCCGCCCGACCCAGCGTAGGGGTCACCATGGCCCCTCACCTGCCTTGCCGCCGCCCCCCACCGGCCGCCGTCCCCGTACCACGCCTGGCGTCCCGCGTCAACCCGCCGCGCACGCTCAGCACTGCCATTGAGACCAGCAAAACCAATGGTACAAGGAAGGTGCCACGGTTTGCTTGTCAAACCGTGCGCCGCGGCCCCGGCATCACGGATGGCGAGCAATCCGTGGCACCCCCGAATCCTGCCCTTTTACAACAACGGGTTCCACGGAAAGGCTGCGACATTGGCTTGGCTGATCTCAATATATACCCCTCTGCGGGTCGGGAGGCCCGCCGCGCGGGAAGTCGCGTTGCAGTATGAGACGAACCGCCGGGCGGCCCGTCCGTCGGAGGGTTCAGCGCGGCGGTGGCCCCGCGACGGCCCGCTCCGTGAACGTCCGCCGGACGGCCAGCAGCGTCTCGACGAAATCCGGCGCCAGCCGATCCCGCGGGCGGGGCAGGGCGACCGGCAGGTCCGCCACCGCCTTCGCGAACGTCATCACGACCAGCCGGTCCGCCAGGTACACCGCCTCCTCGATGCTGTGCGTGACGAACAGGACGGTTTGCCCGTCCGCCTGCCAGAGGCGGACCAGTTCGTCCTGGAGGCGGTGGCGGGTCGGTTCGTCGACGCTGGCGAACGGCTCGTCCATCAGGAGGATTCGCGGCCCCGTGCACAGGGCCCGGGCCAGGGCCACCCGCTGCCGCATCCCGCCGGAGAGTTCATGGGGCAGGCTGGCTTCGACCTCCGGGGGCAGATGGACCCGGCGGATGGCCTGCCGGGCCCGCGCGCGGCGTTCGACCCGCCCCACGCCGCGGATCTCCAGGCCCAGGGCCACGTCGTCGATCACCCGCCGCCACGGCAGGAGGGCCCCCTCCTGGCTGACCAGGGCCACGCCGACCGGCGGGGCCGTCACGGCCTGGCCGTCGATGCGGACCCGACCGGCGGTGGGCGCCTCCAGACCCGCCGCCAGACGCAACAGCGTCGTCTTGCCGCACCCCGACGGACCCAGAACGCACGTCAACTGGCCGGCCGGGCACAGGAGGTCGAGGTCCCGCAAGGCCCAGACCTCGCCGCGGGCGGGCGTGCGGTAGCGTTTGCTGACCCGGTCGCACCGGATGACGGCGGCGTCGGGGGCCATGGTCATCGCTCCTTGGGCTGCCACCGGCTTACGCGCCGGGCGGCCAGCCGCAGCAGACCATCCAGCGCCAGGCCGATGGCCCCGATGACGATGATGCTCGCGAAGGCATACTCGTAGGAGGCCTGCTCGTGGGCGGTGGCGATCATGTACCCCAGGCCGCTGCGGGTGCCGGGGAAGATCTCGGCCGCAATGATGACCCGCCAGG
>CAYTJE010000006.1:0-40133 GCA_964437855.1 uncultured Anaerolineales bacterium
GATCAACAGTTGGAACACCCACTCCGGCGAGCATCTGCCCGAGCCGGCCACCCTGGCCCTGCTGGGTCTGGGTGCGGCCGCCATGCTCGCCCGCCGTCGCCGCCGCGACTAAGCCGTCTTCCCGGGCCGCCTCGGCCCGGTGCAGACCGACAACGCCACCGGCCGCTCCCCACGGAGCGGCCGGTGGCATGTCCGTCCCGGCGCCCGCCGCCGGCGGCGCTCATCGATAGCCGGGACGTGCGATGCGTGCCCGGAGTCCTCACGCCATGCCGAAGACGTTGGCGGCCTTGATCGCGGTGCTGCTGGCCGGCCCCGTCCTGGGGTTCGACGGGCACACGGTAACCGAGGGCCCCCTGACCCTCGCCATCGGCGAGGTGGGGGCGGCCGCGGAATACGATACCCCCTGTGCCGTCCCGGTGACCCTCCGCAACACGGGCGCGGACGCGCTGTCGGTACGGGTTGCCCTCTCGGGCCTGGTGGATGAGTGGCGGCCTGAGGGCCGGACCGAGGCCGCGGCGGAGGTGGCGGCCGGCGATACGGCGACCGTGGCGTTTCGCATCGCGGCCGGCCCCGGCGCGCCGTCGGCGCTGTACCCGGTCCGTGTCCGGGCGACCTTCGGCGGCGGACAGGGCCAGACGACCCTTGAGGCGGTCCGCGTGTTCGAGGCCCGGTTCCGCCGGGCGAGTCCGGACGCCCGGCCGCCCGACCAACTGCCGGTGGAGTCGGTGCCTGACCGGGGCGCCCTGCCGCTGCTCGCCCTGGCCGGGCACCGCGCCGTGTGGCGGCACTTCGGCGCCGAGCCGGTCCGGAAACCCGTCGGCTGGCGGGGTTCGGACGAGGTCTCGCGGGCCACGTTCGGCCGGAGCCGGGCCGACCGCGGCGAGGTGCGCGACGCCCTCGTCATGCACCCGCCGTACCGTGAGGGCAAGGGCACCGTGTTTGCCGAGTACCGGCTCCGGCTGCCCGCGACGACGCCGCTGCGGCTCCTCTTCGCAAACGCCATCCGGGACCATCACGGCAGCGAACCGGCCAGCGACGGCGTCACGTTCCGGGTGTGGGCCGACGGCGAGAAGGTCTTCGAGCGGCACACCGCCAGCAAGGTGTGGTTGGACGGCCGGGCGGACCTGTCGCCGTGGGCGGGCCGGGAGATCCGGCTGCGCCTCGAAAGCCATCCGGGGCCGGAGCATAACACGGTCTGCGATTCGTCCTTCTGGGCGGAGCCGACCGTGGTGGCGGGCCCGCTGCCGCCCCGCCGGAGGGCCGACGAGAAGCGAACCCTTGCCCGCCGGGCCCGGACGGCGGTGGCCGACCCCCGCGATCCCCCCCGGCCGGGCACGTTCGTCTTCGACCTGGCCGGCGCCTGCGCCGCCGCCGTCGTGCCCGGTCCGAACGGGCTGGCCGATGCGGCCCTGGCCTTCGGCCGCGGCGACCGCGTGGTGGTGCTCGACGGCATGCGACTGGAGGTCCTGGACGCCGAGGTCGGCGCCTGGCCGCCCCAGGTCACCGTCCGGGAGGTCGAGACCGTCCGGGATTCCCGGGCCGGCCGGCTCCGTATCGTCCACCGGTGCCGGCTGCGGGGCGAGGCGTTCGCCCTGACCGCGGAGGTCTGGGCGGAGGGGCCCGGCCTGCGGGTCCGCCTCACGTGCCCCCGTCGCCTGACCGACCTTGCCTCGGGACCGGCCGACCGCAAGGCCCCCTGCGTGTACTTCGGACACGGCTACCGCGTGGTGGAGCCGGAGGCGTTCCGGGCCCACGCGGGCGGGCATAACCTGTCGACGAGCCACGTGGGGTTTGACTTTGCCGGCGGCCCGTCGCTCCTGGTGGCGACCGACCACGGGCCGGACACCCTCCGCGTGGACCCGGCTCGCCGCGTCTATGCCCTCCACGCCCGCGAAGACACGACGTTCACCTTTGTGCCGAGCGCGGCCGGGGCGATGGATGCCGCGGTCCGATACCGGTCCATCTGCCCGCTGCGTGCGGCGCCGGGCGTTGCGCGCAAGGCCGGCCGCTTCGTCTTCGACATCTGGGGCGGCCGGTACGCGAGGAACCTTGACGCCATGAAACGGGCGTTCGCTTACGGCCTGACGGATTCGATGCTCATCCTGCACGTCTGGCAGCGGTGGGGATACGACTATCGCCTGCCGGACATTTATCCGCCCAACCCGGACTTGGGTACGCTGGAGGACCTTCAGCGCCTCGGCCGCCTGTGCCGCGAACACGGCGTGCCCTGGGGTCTGCACGACAACTACATCGACTTTTACCCGGACGCGGCGGACTACTCGTACGAGCGGATCTGCTTCGACGCCGCCGGCCGGCCGGTCAAGGCGTGGATCAACCAGGGCCGGGACGCCCAGAGTTACCGCTGGCGGCCGGACGCCTTCGCGCCCTTCCTGGAGCGGAACCTGAAACGCATCGGGCCGGCGCTTCGGCCCACCGCGTACTTCGTGGACGTCTTCGCCTCGATGGGCGGCTTCGACTACTACGACAAGCGCGGCGGATTTCATCCCAAGTCCGAGACGCTTCGGTGCTGGGGACGGGCGTTCGACTCGATCCGCGAGTACCTTGGCGGCAACGCCCTGACCGTCTCGGAGGCCGGCGGGGACCACCTCATCGGCCATCTCGACGGGGCCGACTGCCAGCACCTCCAACTTGCGCCGGCTCACCTGTGGCATTACGTGTACCTGCCCTGCAAGGACTGGCAGCGCGTGCCCTGGTTCGACGCCGTGAACCACCGGCGGTTCAGCCTGCACGGCGTCGGGTACTCGGGACGGTACCAGGGTCGGCGGTCGCGGCGGCAGCACGGCATCGAGAGCGACGACTACCTCAGCGCCGAGATGCTCCTGGGCCACGCCCTGATGATCGACCGTCAGGGCATGGTCCGCGGGGCCGTGCGCAAGTACTGGCTCGGGCAGGACCTCATCCGCCGCCTCGCGACCGACACTATCGAGCGGGTGGACTTCGCCGGCGGCGACGCCGATCGCCAGGTCGTCTCCTGGGCGTCCGGCGCGGTGGTCTGCGTGAACCGCGGGCAGACGGACTGGCGGGTCCGGGGCCACCGTCTGCCGCCCTACGGCTACTATGGGCGGAGCGGCCGGGTCGAATCCTGTATCGAGCGGATCGACGGCGTCATCGTGGAGTGGTCGCGGGGTCCGGATCGCTTCTACGTGAACGGTCGCGGCACCGATACCGACCCGCCGCTGCGGATTCGCCCCTCCGTCGGCGACCTGGCGTACCTGGGCGGCCGGGAGTTCAAACTGCCCATCCACTGGGACGCCCGGGAGCCGACCCCCACGGACCTTCATGTCTTCGTGCACTTCGTCATGCCGCCCCGGTCGCGCCTCAGGCAGCATCGTTTCTACACGGGGTCCAACCCGAAGCCGCCCACCAGCCAATGGCAGGGCCGCGTCAGCACCGGCGGGAACCGCGTCAACACGGTGCCCGACGACTGCCCGCCCGGACGGTACGACGTGCTCGTCGGCCTCTGGGACCCGAAGAGCCGCCGCCGGCGCCGCCTGCTTGGGGAGGAACTGGACGACAAGCGGTTCCGCGTCGGTACGATTGTGGTCGAGGGCCGCGGCGACAGGGTCACGCGCATCCGGCTCGAGGGGCCCACCTCTGCGGACCCCGCGGACACGTATCGCAGAAACCGGGGCCGGCGCCCGATCGATTTCGGCTCGGCCGTCACGGCCGGGGCCTTCCGCTGCGAACGCGCCGGCCGGAACCGGCTTGTTCTGACGCCCCTGCCTGAGGAGGAGCCGGCCGATCTGACGCTTCGGCTCGGGGCCCTGGGCGAGAAGGACGCGGTCGTCCGAGAGGGGCTCGCCGTCGACGCCGACGGTCGCAAAACCGGGAAGGTACCGTTCGAGGCCAGGGCCGACGAACTCACGTTTCGGACACGCAGGGGCGAGTTCGCCTATCAGATAGTCACCGAATCGCCGTGACCGAGCCCCCGAATTCCTGCATAAACGCTCGCCCCCGCGCGTGTCATAAGGGGACCCACGCGGGACCGGATTACGTCTAAACTCTTCGGGTGCCGGACGTATAAGTGAGAGGGGTGTTATCGGCCGGACGGCCGGAGCGGGGCCTCGCGCGGCAGCCGACCTTGACCCCGTGAGCCACGGCCGTATGATGGTTGGGGTCGGCCCACTGCGGGGGTCGGTATGCAAACCATGACGCGTCTACTGCCTATCCGCGTGCGACACGGTGCACGGCGGGGTGGGGGATTTATGCCCCCGCACCACCCTGCGGCACCGTGCGCCGGCGGCGTGTTCACGCTTGTCTTGCTTTTGCTGATGTGGCTGTGGGGGCCCGCTGCCGCGCGGGCGGACCCGGCGGGGGCGGTCGAGGTCGAGGCCGAAATCGTCGGCGCTGCCGTGGGGGAAGCGGGTGACGCCGTCGAGGTTGTGGGCCCTCCCGTCAAGGTGGGAGGCCCGGCCGTCGGCCAAGGCAAGAAGGCTGCCGCGGTAAAAGCCGGCGGTAAGGCCCGTGCGGAGGAGGACGCCGACGCCCATCAGCCCCCCGACGAGGCCGAGGCCGAACAGGACTTCTTCCGCGGCGCGCACCTGGAGACGGATTTCGAGGCCGACCGGTACCTTCGCCGGGCCCGCGGTTTCCTGGAGGCCGACCCGCCCCGGTACCGGCATGCCGTTCTCGTGCTTCAACACGTCATCGAGACCAGCGCCAACGTCCTGACCACGCTGGATGGCCGCATCTATCGGCCCGTGCGCGAGATGGCCGAGCAGGAGATTGTGGCCATGGGCCCGGCCGGCCTGGAGGCGTATCGCACCGAGGTCGACGGGCAGGTCAAGGCCCTTCTGGATTCGCCCGCCGAGAACCGGGATGTGGAGGCGCTGCGCACCGTCGAAAGCCGGTACTTCCTGAGTACGTGGGGCGACGAGGCCGCCTTTACGCTCGGGTGCCTGTACCTGGACCGTCACCAGTACGCGCGGGCGCGGCGCCTGTTCGGCCGGCTCCTGCGCACCTACCCGGATCTCACGGTGCCGCGCGAGCAGATCCTGCTGCGGCTGGCCGTGGCATGCCGCCGATCCGGTGACCCGGCGGGTGCCCGGGCCGCCTGGCAGGACCTGGAGCGCCTGGAGACGACCCATCTGAGCCCCGAGGTCCTGGCGGCCGTGCGACGCGAGATGCAGGCGCCGGCTCAGGAGACGGCGGCGCCGCCGTCCCGCTCCTCCCACGTGGTCGGCCCCATGCCGGAACTGGCGGAAGACCGCATCCCGACGCCCTCGGACCTGTGGGTGCCCCTCTGGCAACGGCTGCTTGCGCTCCTGCCTTCCAAGGTGCCCGGCCGGTACTTTGGCGCCGACGATGACGCCGACGATGACGCCGGCAAGAAGGCGTCAACGCAGCGGGCCGAGCAGGTACTGCGTGAACAGGTGCAAACCCGCTGGGAGCAGTCGAACTGGGCACCGTCCGGGTCGGTCCTAGTGGACGGCCGGGACCTCTTCGTAAAATCCAACGCGAGGCTGGTCTGCCTGGATGCCGAGACGGGCAAGGTCCGATGGGAAACCGCGCTGCCGCCGAAGCCCGAGAAAAAGCAGGCCCGCTTCTCCTTCTCCACGCACAACGTTTCCGTGGAGGGTCCGCGGACGCCGGTCGAAATGCTCGTTTTCGGCGACCGGATCGGCAAGGCCGTCAGCGCAATCGGCAACCGGGTCTATCACATCGAGGACCATCTGTACGACCAGTGGACGTCCCGCCACCGGCATGTCGTTATTCGAATCGTCAACGGCAAGAGGGTCCGGACGGAGTCCGAGCAGCAGCCGAAGGGCAGTCGGCTCGCCGCCTACGACCGGGAGACCGGCAAGGCCGTCTGGCGCCTCGGCCGGACCCTGGATGAGTCGGCCCCGTTCTACGGGGTGCGGTTTCTGGCGCCGCCGGTGGCGTGCGGCGGTCGGGTCCTCGTGCCCTTCGTCAAGGAGGGCGAGGTCTCGCTGGCGGCCTTGGGCCCCGCAGACGGCCGGGTGCTGTGGCGGACCTTCCTCTGCTCGCGCCCCATGAGCCGCCAGGCCACCTGGGACGAGGTCGGCCTCTGCGTGGCGGGCACCGAGGTGTACGTGGCCTCGGGGGAGGGCGTGGTGTTCGCCCTGGACGGGGTCGACGGCACGATCCATTGGGCGGCACGCTACGAACGAACCCCTCTCGAGAACGTGCCCAGGAAAGTGGCCGGTACGCCGACCGCAGGGTGGAGGGGAAACCACGTCAGCCTTGCCGCCGGCCGGCTGGTCGTCTTGCCGGCCGATGCGAAGGCCGTGCTCGTCTTGGACCCGAAATCGGGCAGCCTGCTCCTTCGCCACGAGACCGGCGACCTTGAGCACTGCCTGGATGTCGATCATAACCGCCTCTGGGCCTCCGGGCCCGAGGTGGTCCGGTGCCTTGACCTGGACGACGGCCGGCCGGTGTGGGAGGTGGCGTTTGGCGACGAGGAGGGGCGAATCCGAGGTCGCGGCTTCGTTACCCCCCAGGCCGTCTACGTGCCGGTGGAGACGGCGCTCCTGCGCCTGGACCGCCGGTCGGGCCGCCGGCTCGCCCGGCTGGCCGTCCTGACGCCGGACGGCGCGCCGCTGGGCAACGTGACCGGCGACGGCGAGCGTATGTTCGTCCTCGGGCCGGGGCGCGTCTACAGCCTGGCCAGCGCGAAGCATCGGCTGGCCGACCTCGACCGGGCGGTGGCGGAGTTCGGAGAGGCCCTCTCGGTCAAAGCCGATCGCCTGCGGGCCGCCGAGCGCGACCTGGCGGCCGCCCGCCGCGTGAGGGCGGGGCTGGATCAGCCCATTGCCGATGCCGCCAGGCTCCTGGACGGCCTCCGGACCAGGCAGGAGGAGGTTGAGCAGCAGATACGGGAGGCGGACGACCGGATAGCCGCACTCCGGCGTCAGCGGGAACAACTGGAGGCCGAATCCGCCGACGCCGACGGGGATGCCGCGGCCGTGGCCGACCGCCGGCGGGAGATCGAGGCCCGCATCGCGGAGGAGAGCGACGGTCGGGCCGACCTTGTGGCTCGGCAAGGGCGGCTGCCGGCCAAGGTCGCCGACGCACGCCGGGGGCTGGAGCAACTCCAGCAGAAAAAGGCCGACTCCGACGCGCGAATCCAGGGACTGGAGAAACAGGTCGCGGACCGGTCGAAGGACCTCGCCGATGCCCGCGACCGCTACGGTAACGCCTGTGTCGCCCGCGCGCGGATTGAGCGCGGGTATGAATGGTACGACAAGGCGGCGGCGAGTTACCGCCTGGCGGTCGAGGCAGCCGGGGAGTCGCCTCTGAAGGAGAAGGCACGCCGCGCGCTCCTGGACGTGTACCTGGCAAAGGCGGAGGCTTCGGAGCCCGACGCTGCGCTTGATGCACTGAATGAGGCCCGGCGGGTAGCCGAGGGGACGGCGGAGACCTTGCTCGTCCGGCGGGCCATGGCCGAGGGTTACCAGCGCGCCGACCATCTTGACCGCGCACTGGCGGCGTACCTTGAGATGGCAACGGCCGAGAAAAATGTTCTGGTTGACATGTGTGTGGACTCCGGGCTTCGCCCGGGCGGAGCCGGGTCCTGGAAGGTCGCGCCGGCGGGGGCCGCGAGGCATGGTGTCCAAACGCTGCTCCGAAAGCACGGAGACCGGCTTGCCGGGCCGGTTCGTTCCCACGCGCAGCGCGCGATCGAGCGGGCCCGGGCCGACGGCGGCCCGGTGGCGCTTCGGAGGGTCATGCGGCTGTTTGCCGGTTCGGAGGAGGCGGTGCAGGCGGGCGTGGAGGCGGCCGCCGCCGCCCGGAAGCAAGGGTCGTGCGAAATCGCCGAACTCATGCTTCACGAGATGATGCGGAGCGCGCACCGCCCGACGCGGGCGGCGGGCCTGGCCCACCTGGCCCGGATGCACCAGGACCTCGGGTGGACCGCCCAGGCCCGGGCGGAATGGAAGCGGCTGGCCCGCGGGTTCCCGGGGACCAGCGTCCCGTTTGAGGGGAAGCCCGTGGTCGCCGAGGCGTTGGCCCGCCAGCGGCTGGCCGACCCGGCGGTTGCGGAGGCGGCCGGGCCCGTCCGGACCATGCCGTCCCCGCCGTGGCAGCGTCTCTGGAAGACCGAGGAGATATCGACCCAGCCGATGGTCTTTCCCGCGGGACGGTTGGGGGCTTTCGGTCGGGCCTGCGCGTCCCAGTTTCTCCTGGAGCACGTGCTCATCTGGTCTCGCCGGGGCGAGACGCGGCTCGTTTGTCGCCGGTTGCGCGACGGGAGCGTCGTCTACGACAGCGACCTGGGTCAGCGCCACCTGTCGCCGGGCCGGGGCGAAGGCCGGGAAGGACACATCGTGATGGCCCAGGGCGGCGACGGCGTCTCGGCGGTGGGGCTCCTCTCCGGTAAGGTCCTGTGGACAAGAAAGGTGCAGGCAAAAAGTGCCAGGAAGGTTACGGTCTTCAGCGCCCTCCATCGCGTGGTCCTGCGCGCCCACAAAGCGATCCAGGTTCAAGGCGGCGAGCACGTCCCGACGGGGACGCTCGTGCTGCGTCCCGACCCGCAGTCGGTCCGCGTGCTGGACCTGGCCACCGGCGACGTGCTGTGGGAGCGGTCGTTCCGCCGGCGGGTTCTGGCGGGGGTTCAGGAGGCCGGCTCCTACCTCTGCCTCCTCGTCAGCGGGGGGACCGAGTTGTGGGTGTGCGACCCGCTCACGGGCGCCTGTCTCAACCGTCTCCGGGTTGACGGTGTGCGGAGCGTCTCCGAACGCGGCGTCGTCGTCATCAACGGGGCGGTGACCATGTCGGGCGGCTTCGTGATGACCGGCAAGGGATTCTTTCAGCAGGCCGTCGACCCCAAGGCGAAGACGTACGGCCTGTGCCTGCGGGCCCTGCCGTCCGGCCGGGTGTTGTGGCGGGCGGAGCCCTCGCCGAAGCCGGTCTCGATCCGTCTTATCAGCGGGGGGGACCTCTGCCTCATCCAGCGAGGCCGCGACGCGTTCGAGATTCGTGACCTGAAGACCGGGGCCGTCCGGTTCCAGTGCGGCCCGGACAAGATCAAGACGCCGTACATTGCCGACGTGGGCCTGGGGCCGGAGGGACGGCTGCTGTACGTGGTCACCCGGCATGCCGGCAACGGCGTGCACGTCTTTGATCTTGAGACCGGCGCGAAGGTGCGGTCGTACGTGTTCGGCGAGAGGGCGCGTCACCGGTACCTGCCGGCCGATCTCTATGCCGCCTGCGGGGCGTACCTCCCGTGGGCCGAGCGGGACCCGCCGGAGCGGAAGGGCAACAGCGTCCGCTACAACAACTTGTACACGGTCCGTTTTGTGCGGCGGTCGGACGGCGAGCCGGCCGAGAACGTCCGCCTGCCCTCGTCTCGTGAAGACGGCAAGTTCGAGCACCTCCGGTCGGTCGTATGCCAGAACGGGGTCATCCTGGTCCTGACGAGCCGGGGTATCGAGGTCTTCGGCGGGGCGCCGGCCGGCCGGGGGGTGCCCTTGTGAGACGACGGCGAGCCATCGCGGTGTCGGTTCTGACGGCCGTGGTCGCGGCGTGGAGCGTCGCGGCGCGGGCCGGTGTCGCGCCCCGGCCGGAGATGATTACGCCGGAAACCGAGCAGGCGATCCAGCAGGGCCTGGCGTATCTGGCCCGGACGCAGGCCCGCAACGGCTCGTGGCGCAGCCGGACCAACTACGGCGTGTACCCGTGCGCGATGACGTCGCTGGCGGGGCTGGCGTTGATGGCCGGCGGCAACACGCCCAGCGAAGGGCCCTACGCCGACAACGTTCGACGGGCCGTCCACTTCGTCCTCAGCCAGGCCCACCGCAACGGCTTGATCGCCGCCATGGAGGAAGAGCAGCGGTCGATGTACGGGCACGGGTTCGGCATGCTGTTTCTGGCCCAGGCCTACGGCGCCGAGCAGGACGTGGAACTCCAGAAAGACCTCTACCGGGTGCTGGCGCGCGGCGTGAGGCTCACGGCGCGAAGCCAGTCGGCCGACGGCGGGTGGCTGTACACCCCGGACGCCAACGGCGACGAAGGCTCGGTGACGGTCACGCAGATTCAGGCGCTCCGCGCGTGCCGGAACGCCGGCATCAAGGTGCCCAGGTCGACGATCGAGCGGGCGGTCACCTACATCGCTCGCTGCGCGAACGATGACGGGGGCATCAGTTACTCCCTGCGAAACCTCGGCCGAAGCCGACCCCCGATTACCGCCGCCGCCATCGCGGTGCTCTATAACGCGGGCGAGTACGATAACCCCATCGCCTATCGGGCCCTGGACTACATCAAGAAGAACCTTCAGGGCGGCGGGAGCCGCATCTTCGGCGGGCACCGCTGCTACGCGCTGCTCTACACGGCCGAGGCCATGTATCTTTCCAGCGAGCAAAACTGGCGGTGGTTCTTTTCGAATCATCGCGACGACCTCGTCAAGCAGCAGAACAAGGACGGCAGTTGGCCGGGCGATAACGTCGGCGAGGTTTACGGCACGGCCACGATGCTCATGATGCTTCAGTTGCCCTACCGCTACCTCCCTATTCTCCAGCGCTAGAAGGAGACGCGAACGAATGAGCCAGACGCCAGACTCGCCCCACGACACCGATCCCCTCGGCCGCGACGACCTGGAGGAACTCGCCCGCCTCAAAGAGGCCCACGGCCGCGTGAAGCAGCAACTGGCGCGGGTGATCGTCGGCCAGGAGGAGGTCATCGACCAACTGCTGATTGCCATCTTTTCCCAGGGACACTGCATTCTTGAGGGCGTCCCCGGTCTGGCCAAGACGCTGATGGTCAGCACGCTGGCCTCGGCCCTGCAACTGTCGTTCCACCGGATCCAGTTCACGCCGGACCTCATGCCGTCGGACATTACCGGTACCGACGTCATCCAGGAGAACAAGGCGACGGGCGAGCGGGAGTTGCGATTCCTCCGCGGGCCCGTCTTCGCCAACGTCATCCTGGCCGACGAGATCAACCGCACCCCGCCCAAGACGCAGGCGGCCCTGCTCGAAGCCATGCAGGAGAAGCAGGTGACCGCCGCCGGCGAGCGGCACGTCCTGCCGGTCCCGTTCTTCGTGCTCGCCACGCAGAACCCCATCGAGCAGGAAGGCACCTACCCCCTGCCGGAGGCCCAGCAGGACCGCTTCATGTTCAAACTGTTCGTCCGGTACCCCAGTTTCGAGGAGGAGTACCGCGTGGCCGAGACCACGACCGCCGTCTTCAGCACGGAGGTCGACGAGGTCCTGCCGAGCGACGAGATCCTGCGGCTCCAGGAGATCGTCCGTCGCGTGCCGGTGCCGCCGCACGTCATCGAGTACGCCCTGCGCCTGGTTCGGGCCACGCGCGTCGGCGAGGGCGACGTGCCCGATTTTGTCAACGAGTGGATTACCTGGGGCGCAGGCACCCGGGCCGCCCAGTACCTCCTGTTGGGTGGGAAGGCCCGCGCCGCCCTCGACGGCCGGACCTTCGCCACCACCGACGACGTCCGGGCGGTGGCGCATCCCGTCCTGCGGCACCGGATCATTACGAACTTCCAGGCCGAGTCCGAGGGCATCGTGCCGGACGCCATCGTGGACCGGCTGATCGAGGTGGTGACGGACCGATCCGGGACGGGCGACATGCCCGCCGAAACCGCACGGGCCTTCAAGCCGTAACCCTGCATCCCGCTGCGCCGGCCGGGCGCGGCCGATAAGGAAACCGCCCCCATGACCGACGACCCTGGCCGACAGTACCTGGACCCGAAGGTCCTGAATCGGATTACGCGGCTCGAGGTGCGCGCCCGGACGGTCGTCGAGGGGTTTATCAGCGGCCTGCACCGGAGCCCGTATCAGGGCTACTCGGTCGAGTTCGCGACGCACCGCGAGTACGTGCACGGCGACGACATCCGGCACATCGACTGGAAGGTCTGGGCCCGCGCGGATCGCTACTACATCAAGCAGTACGAGGAAGAGACCAACCTCCGGAGCACGATCCTGTTGGACGGCAGCCGCTCCATGCGGTACGGCGAGGGCGACCGCCACGGCCGCATGAGCAAGTTCGACTACGCCGCCACCGTGGCCGGCTCGCTCGCCTACCTGCTCCAGCAGCAGCAGGATGCCGTGGGGCTGGTCACGTTCGACACGGACATCCGCCGCAGCCTTCCGCCCTCGAGCCATCCGAGCCACTTGAAACTGCTGCTCCACGAACTGGCCCGGACGGCGCCGGATCGCCGGACCGATGTCTCGGACATCTTCCACCGGCTGGCGGAACAGATCACCAAACGCGGGCTCGTTGTGCTGATCTCGGACTTGCTTGTCGACATCGAGGCCCTGAGGCGGGCCCTTCAGCACTTCCGGCACAAGCGGCACGAGGTCGTTGTCTTCCACGTGATGCATGAGGATGAACTGACGTTTCCGTTCGAGGATAACACCTTGTTTCGCGGCCTGGAGATCGAGCAGGAGGTCCTGGCCGAGCCCCGCGCCCTCCGGCGGGCGTACCTGGAAGCCCTTGAAGGCTTCCTGGAGCGCGTCCGCCGGCTGGCGGCGACCGGCGGCGTCGACTACGTGCTCATGAGCACCGCCGACCCGCTCGACGCGGCGCTGGCCAGTTACCTCGCCTTTCGCCAGCGGACGGCCCGGACGATTCTGAGCCGGTAGAGACGCGAGGCCGGCGGGACCAGGAGGCGGTTGTGTTCGACTGGCTGGGACTCGGCGCGGTCAACAGCATGCTCCTCTGGGGGAGCCTGCTGGTGGCCTCGCCCATCATCATTCATTTGCTCAGCAAGCGCCGGTTCCGCACGGTGGACTGGGCGGCGATGGCGTTTCTCCTGGAGGCCCAGCGCCGGAACCGCCGACGCATTCGCCTCGAGCACCTGCTCCTCCTCCTCTTGCGATGCCTGGCCGTCCTTCTCCTGTCGCTGCTGGTGGCCAGGGTGTTCCTCCGGCCCTCGGGGCTGGCGGCCACCGTCGTGGAGGCCGCTCGGTTCGAGCGCATCGTCCTCCTCGACGATTCGCCCAGCATGGAGGCCCGCGTGGGCCCGAAGACCGTTTTCGATGCCGCCAGGGACGGGCTCGTCTCCTACGTCCGCCAGACGGCCCGCCAGCGGCCCGGCGACACGTTCACCCTGGTGACGACGAGCCAGCCCGACCGCCCCGTCCTCGCGGGACAGTTCCTGGCCGACGGCAAGGCCGACGCCGTCTGCCGGACCATCGAGAACCTGGAGGTCTCCGACGCCGGTGCCGACTTCGATACCGCCCTGCCGGCCCTGGAGGAACTGCTCGGCTCGCCCCGCGGCAACATCAACCGCGAGGTCCTGGTCCTGACGGACTTTCGCCGGCGGGACTGGCAGGTGCCCGGGGCGGCCCCCGCGGCCAACGACGAGACCGACCCGTCCCCGTCCCCGGCGTCGGACCAGGCCCCGGACGAGCCCTCGGACCCGGCGCCGCCCCCGGAGGCCCCTCCCGCCGCCAAGGGTCGGACGCCCGGCTTACCCGGCCTTCTCAAGCGCGTGGCCGAGGCGGTCGAGGCCCTCACCGTGGTCGACCTCGGAGGCGACCGCGGGCCCAACCTGGCCGTCACGAACGTGGCGGTGGGCGAGAAGACGGTCGTCGCCGGCGTGCCCGCCCGGTTCCAGGTGACCGTGACGAACTACGGCCCGACCGATGCAACCGATGCCGAGGTGACCCTGACCGCGGGCGACGCCGTGCCGCTTCGGGCCACGCTCGATGCCGTGCCGGCCGGCGGGCGCGCAGCGGTTCCGTTCACGTTCGTGTTCGGCGAGGCCGGCCCCGCGCCGGTCCGGGCGGAGATCCCCGCCGATATCGTCCCCCGGGACAACGTCCGCTTCCACGCCGCTCGCGTCAGGCAGGGGGTGCCCATCCTGCTGGTCGGCGGCGAGCCCTCGTCGGCCTACGGCGAGAGCGAAACCTTTTACCTGCACCGCGCCCTGGACCCGCCGGGCGAGATCGCCAGCGGCAACGACGTGCGCATCGTCACGGAAAACCAGTTCGAGGATATGCCGCTGGACGAGTTCCAGGTCATCGTCCTGGCGAACGTGTACCGTGTGACCGACGGCCGCATCGCCGCCCTCGAGCAGTGGGTGCGGTCCGGCGGCGGGCTCGTCATTTTCCTCGGCGACCAGGTTGACGAAATCGTCTACAACGAGAAACTCGCCCGCGGTGCCGGCCTCTGCCCGATGGCGCTCGCCGACGTCAAGGGCGACCCGGCCGAGGGACGCTGGGTGCACCTCCAGCCCCAGGCCGCCAACCACCCGGTGCTCCAGGTGTTCGCGGGCACGCAGAACCCGTTCCTGGGCCGCGTCAAGTTCTTCCGGTGGTGGAGCGGCGGGGTCCCGAAGGCGGACCTGGACTCCGGCCGGACCCGCGTCCTCGCCACGTACAGCGACACCGACGGCTCGCCGGCCATCGTGGAGACGCGCCTGGCCGACGGGCGCGTCCTCCTCGTCACGACCACCGCCGATGCCGAGTGGACCAACTGGCCCGCGGACCCGAGTTTCCTGGTTGCCGTCCTCGAGATGGTCCGCTACGTCGAGCGGGCGACCACGGGCGCAGGCGGCCCGGCCGTCGGGTCCCCGCTCCGGGCCGACGTCGACCCCGCCCGCTACGTCAGCGAGGTCCGGGTCGAAAACCCCGCCGGCGAGGTCGTCCCCGTCCAGGCGGTTCCCACGGACGTCCCGACCCGTCTGCGGCTCACGTACGACGACACCGACGCCCGCGGGTTCTACCGTCTTCGGCTCACCACCCACGAGGGCGCGGAACAGACGCGGCTGTTCGCCGCCAACCTGTCTCCGACGGAGGGCGACCTGGCGCCGGCCGACGCCGATGTCCTTCGCCGCGCCCTCGGCGACTCGAAGGTCACGTTCCTGGAGGGCGACCAGTACCTTGGCGAAGGGCCCACCGGCGCCCGGGCCGAGATCTGGCGGTCGCTGCTCATGGCGCTGATTCTCGTCCTCTTCGCCGAGCAGGTCCTGGCGTGGTGGTTTGGAAAACGGCGGTAGTCGCGGGCTCGCCCGGGGGCCGAACGCCCCGACGCCATCGAGATGGAACACGAGCATGAGCGATTTCTGGCTCACGGTTCTCGGATTCGACAGGAGCCGTATCCCCGAGGGAGCGGACACGGAGTTCGTCTGGACCCACGCGCCGTCCTCGTGGGTCGCCGTCGTCGCCGTGGTGCTTGCGGCCGGCCTGGTCTACTTCGTCTGGTGGCTGTACAAGCGAGAGACGGTCGCCTGCCCGCGCGGGGTGCGGCTGCTGCTGGCCGGGCTCCGCATCGCGCTGGTGCTTGTGCTGGCGCTGGTCCTGATGGGTCCGGCGCTGGCCGTCTCGATCAGGCGGTCCATCCAACCCTACGTCCTCCTGCTGCTGGATGACTCCCTTTCGATGGGTATCCGCGACCACTACCGGGGGCCGGCGGCCGAGCGCGTGGCCGAGGTCACCGGCCGGGAACCCGCCGACGTCGAGGCCCGCCCGCCCACACGCGCCGACATCGTCGACGCTTTGCTGCGGAGAGGCGACGGCCGGTTCGGACGGGGCCTCCAGGCGCGCGGCCAGGTGCGGGTGCTCTCGTTCTCCGACCGCCTCACGGTCCGCGATGTCCTGGGGTTCGACAGTGAGGCCCTTGCGGCGGAGGACGACGCCGGACCCACCGACGCCGAGCCGATGCCCAAGGGGCCGCCCATTCCCCCGCTCCAGCCGACCGGCACCAGCACGGCCCTGGGCCGGGCCGTCCGCGACGCCCTCAAGGCCCTGGCCGGTAACCCGGTGGCCGGCGTTATCCTCGTCTCCGACGGGCAGAACACGGGCGGGCTGGACCCGGCGGTGGCGGCCGACTTCGCCAAGGCCCAGGGCGTCCCGGTCATGACCGTGGGTGTCGGGGACCCCCGCGACCTGCAGAACCTCCGCCTAGCCGACGTCTGGGCCCCCGAGACCGTCTTCCGCGGCGACCCGTTCGTCGTCGAGGCCCGCGTCGAGGCGGAGGGCATCGACGAGGGTACCGTGGACCTGGAGTTCGTCCGCCGGCGGGTCGGCAGCGCCCCCGGGCCGGCCGAGGCCGCGGAGACCGTCCTGGAGCGTCGGGCCGTCCCCCTGGAGGCGGACACCGGCCAGGCCGCCGCCTCCTTCCGCCACGAGCCCACCGCCGAGGGCCGCTTTGTCTACACGGTCCGTGCCCTCGCGGCGCCCAACGAACTGCTGACCAGCGACAACGAAAAATCGACGACCGTCCGCGTGGTCGGCGCCAAGGCCCGCGTCCTGCTGATTGCGGGGTCCCCCACGTGGGACTTCCGCGTGGTCCGCACCCTCTTCATCCGCGACAAGACCATCGACGTCTCGTGCTGGCTCCAGTCTCTCGACCCCGACATGCGGCAGGACGGCAACACCGTCATCGAGCGGCTTCCGTCGAAGGCGAAAGACCTCTTCGAGTACGACGTGGTCATTATGGTTGACCCGGACCCGTCGGAGTTCGGCGAACCGTGGATCGACCTGCTCAAGAGGTTTGTCGGCGACCACGCGGGCGGGCTCTTCTGGGTGGCCGGGCCGAAGTACTCCACCCGCTTCTTCACCTCGTACCGGACCCGCGAGATCCGCGACCTGCTTCCCGTCCGCCTGGGGGATATGCCGGACCGGGACGTCCGCTGGCTCGGCCGCCCGTACACCCAGGCCTGGCGGATGCGGTTCACGCCGGACGGTGCCGAGCACCCGCTGCTCCAGTTCGGCACCGACCCCCAGGCCGGCCGGCTTGTGGCCCAGGCGCTGCCCGGCGTGTACTGGTCGTACCCGGCGGCGGCGGCCAAGCCCGGTGCCGCCACGCTCGTCGAACATGGCGACCCGCGCCTGAAGGTCCGGGACGACTGGCGGCCGCTGCTGGTGGCCGGCCGGTACGGCCCAGGCCGCGTGCTTTACATGGGCTTCGACGGCTCCTGGCGGTGGCGCCGGCTCGGCGAGCGGTACTTCGACCGGTTCTGGGTCCAGGCGGTCCGGTACCTGGTCGAGGGGCGGCTGATGGGGGGCAAACGGCGAGGCCGAATCGCCACCGACCGCGACGTCTACCCCGTCGGCAGCCGCATCGGCATCACGGCCCGCCTCTACGACGCCGCCTTCGAGCCGCTGACCGACCCGCTCGTGCCGGCGGTGGTCCGCGGCCGGCCGCCGGCCCCGCCCGTCGAGGTGGAGTTGCGCCTGATGGCGAACCGGCCGGGACACTACGAGGGGGCCGTCATCGCCCGCGACGTCGGCGTCACCGAAATCGAGGTGGCCCTGCACGGCGTGGGCGGCGGGAAGCCCATACGGGTGACCAAGCAGGTGACCGTCGAGCCGCCGCGAGTCGAGTTCCAGGACCCCCGCCTGAACCGCGCCCTGCTGGCCGACGTCGCCGATCGCTCCGGCGGACGCTATTACGAGATCGACGAGGTGGACCGAATCGCCGGCGACCTGCCCGACCGGCACGAGACCGTCGTGGTCCGTCAACCCCCGCGCACCCTGTGGGACACCTGGCGGCTGCTGGCGTTGGCGGTTCTGCTGCTGACGGTCGAGTGGGCGGTCCGGAAGCGATATCGGATGATGTAGCCCGCCTGCCCGGCCTTGCCGGTTGGGCGGTGGGAGGTCGGTCGGTGGTGCGGGGCTGGCCGCCCGGCGCCGCCGCCACGAGGAACGAGCGAATGCGAACCGCCGTGTCACCCGCGCGTGTGCCCCGGGCCATCCGGCGCCGGCTAGCCGGCCTGCGGTGGTCGGTCGTGGCGTGGATCCTGGTCGACGCCCTGGCGGCCGTCTGCGTTGTCGCGGCCGTGTTCGTCGGCGCCAGCCTGCTCCTGGATCGGACGCTGCGACTCGACCGTCCGCAGCGGTTCGCCGTGTTGGCGTTCGGTGCGGCCGCGGCGGGCGTGATGGCGTGGCGTCGGCTGGGTCGGCCGCTCCGGCACGGGCTCTCCGACGACGCGCTCGCCCGGCTGGTCGAGGCCCGCCACGGCGAACTCGGCGAGAGCCTGCTGGCGGCCGTGCAGTTCTCACGCATCGATCCGTCGGCGGCCGGGTGCTCGGAGGCGATGGCCCGAGCGGCGGTTGACCTTGGTGTCCGCCGGGCCGCCGCCATCGACTTCCGCGACGTCCTCGACCGCCGACGCCGCGCCCGCAACCTGCTGGTCGTCGGGGGGGCGGTGGCGGCCTTGGCGGGTGCTTCGCTCATCTTCCCCAACACGATGGGCCTGTGGTGGCGGCGTAACGTCCTCCTGGCCGAGGTCGCCTGGCCGCAGAATACGCACCTGGCCGTCGTCGGCGCCGAGGACGGCGTCATCGTCTGCCCGCGCGGCGACGATTTGACCGTCCAGGTCCGGGCCGACCCGGACGGGGTCGTCCCGTCGGTCGTCGCGCTCGACCACAGGGACGAGACGGGGGCCTGGGGCAGCGAGACGATGGTGATGGTCGGCGATACCGTCTTCCGGTCTCTGTTCCGCAACGTGCTGGAACCGTTCAGGCTTCGCGCCCGGGGGGGCGATGCCGTCACCCCCTGGCACAGGGTCAGGCTGGTCGAACGGCCCGTCGTGGACGACCTGACGCTGCTCTACACGCCGCCGGCGTACGTGGACCCGGAGCCGCGTCCTCTGCCGAAGAACGTCGGCTCGTATCCCGTTCTCGCCGGCAGCCGGGTCGAGGTCCGGGGGACGGCGAGCAAGGACCTGAGGTGGGCCCGGCTCCGCTTCGGCAAGGAGCCGATCGGCGACGTCCAGCGCGTGGGCAAACGGGGCTTCCGGACGGAACTGGCGGGCGAGCGGCTTCGCAGCGGCGTCTATGCCATCTCGCTGCTGGATACGACCGGTCTTGCGTCCCGTCGGCCCACGCGGTTCAGCCTGAAGGTCCGGCCGGACCGCCGGCCGGTGGTCCGGGCCCGCCTGGAGGGCATCGGCGACCTCATCGTGCCCCGGGCCGTCGTCCCGGTCCGGGCGACGCTGCGCGACGATTTCAGCGTCCGCAAGGCGGAACTTGTCTACGCCGCGGTCGTCGAAGCGCAGGGGGACACGCCCGCCCGGCGCGTGGACTTTGGCGGGGGAGAGGTGCCCTACGGCCGGAAGAAGGTGGAGGCCGTCCATCGGCTGGATTGCCGGCCGCTCGACGTGCCCGTCGGCTCGCACCTGACGCTCCGGGTCGAGGCCTTCGACAACGATACCGTGGGCGGGCCGAACGTGGGCACGTCGGGCTCGTTCTCGCTGAAGGTCGTGACCGAGGACGACCTCCGGGCCGAGTTGCTGCGGCGGGAACAGGAGCAGCGCCTGGAGTTCGAGCGGCTGCTCCGCGACCAGCGCAAACTTGCCGAGAACGCCCGCGCCCTGCGAGCGATCCTGAGTACTCCCGACCGCCCCTTTGCCGACGAGGATCGGCGGCTGCTTGCGGCCACCGAGAAGCGGCAGCGTCTGGTGGGTGGGCGGTGCACGGCCATCGCGGATCAGGTCGCACGCATTCTGGCCGAGGTCGAGAACAACCGGCTGGAGGAGGACCAGCAGGCCGTCCGCGACCGGCTCGCGGGCAGGGTCATCGAGCCGCTCCGCGACCTCGCCCGCCACGGCGTGGTCCGCGCGGCCGACCTGCTCGAGGAGGCGCGGAAGACGCCCGAGGACGACCTCGCCGCCCGTCGGACCGCGCTGGCCGACGCCGCCGACGAGCAGGACGCCGTCGTCGCCGCCATGCGCGAGGTGCTCCGAAATATGGTAAAATGGGAGGGCTACCAGGAGGCCGTGACCCTGCTGCGGCAGGTCCTCCGGACACAGAAAGAGGTTAACGAGAAGACCATCAAGGAATACCAGCGCCGGATTCGCTCTATCTTCGACAAGTGAACCCTGTCGGGAGCCGAGCCATGAAACCCGCGTTGCTCGTACTGGCGGTCCTGACGGCGGCGGCCGTGGCGGTTGCAGCCGAGAAGCCGGCCGAGCCGACCGAGCCGGCTGAGTCGGCTGAGCCGACCGAGCCGGCTGAGCCGACCGAGGCGGCCGAGGCGGAGAGCACGTCGGTCGGGAGCCCCCTCGGCATTCGCCAGGACGGCGTCCGCCAGATGATGAAGGAACTGGAGCATAAGTTCAGCCGCCTCGCCCGCATCCTGGAGGAGAGCGAGCCCGAGCAGGCCGCGCGGCTTCTGAAAGCCCTCCGCGAGTCGAAGGAATCCCTCATCGAGCGGCGCATGGCGACAATCGTCCATCTCCTGGACGAGGGCCGCCTTGACCGGGCCAACGAATCCCAGCAGGAGGTGGTCGATAATCTCATCCGCCTGATCGACGTCCTGACGCGCGAGGACGACCAACTCGACGAGATGCAGAAACGCATCGAGCAACTCGAGGCCTGGAAAGAGCAGATCCAGCGGCTCATCGAGAAGGAGGAGGCCGAAAAACGCGAGACCGATAAGGTCGCCCGGCGCGAGGACGTGATTCGCGACCTCGCGGCACGCATCCGCGAACTGGAATCGCTTATCCGACGCCAGAAGGGCGTCCTCGACCAGACACGGCAGAGCCGCAGCAAGGGCCTCAGCGGCCTCGGACAGATTGCCTCCGCCCAGAGAGCCGTCCGCGAGGATACGCAGCGCCTCGCAGACGGTGTCGGTGAACCTCCGGGAGGCGGTGCCGAGGACGCACAGGCCGGGAGCCAGACCGGCGCCCAAGGCGGCGCCCGAGGCGGCAGCCAAGGCGGCTCGGAGGGCGGCTCCCAAGGCGGCTCCGAGGGCGGCTCCCAAGGCGGCTCCGAGGGCGGCTCCCAAGGCGGCTCGGAGGGCGGCGGCCAAGGCGGCTCCGAGGGCGGCGGCCAGGGCGGCTCCGAAGGCGGCGGCCAAGGCGGCTCGGAGAGCGGTGGCCAAGGCGGCTCCGAGGGCGGCGGCCAGGGCGGCTCGGAGGGCGGCTGCCAGGGCGGCTCCGAAGGCGGCGGTCAGGGCGGCTCCGAAGGCGGCGGCCAAGGCGGCTCCGAAGGCGGCGGTCAGGGCGGCTCCGAGGGCGGTGGCCAAGGCGGCGGCCAGGGCGGCGAGCCGGGTCAGCAAGCCCTGCAACGGGCCGTCGGCCGCCAGCGGTCCGCCGAGGACAATCTCGTCCGCGGTCTCCGAAAGTCTGCCGAGCATGACGAGGAGCGGGCCGTCCAGGAGATGCAGCGGGCGCTCGACGAACTGAAGCGCGAACGCGATCGCCTGGCACGACTGCCGAAGGATTACAACGAGGAACTGGCCAGGCGCCAGGACAAGGTTGCCGATGAGACCGGTCGCGTCGCCCGAAGCATGGAAGAGGGAGGGAGCCAGGGCGGCGGTCAGGGTGGTGGCCAAGGTGGTGGTCAAGGCGGCGGCCAGGGCGGCGGTCAGGGTGGTGGCCAAGGTGGTGGTCAAGGCGGCGGTCAGGGCGGCGGTCAGGGCGGCGGCCAGGGCGGCGGCCAGGGTGGCGGTCAGCAGCAGCAGCCAGGCCAGCAGCAGGTCCAGCAGGCCCAGGGGGCCATGCAGCAGGCCAGCGGGCAACATCGGCAGAACAAGCCCCAGGACGCCTCAGGTCACCAGCAGGAGGCCGTCGATGACCTGGAGCGGGCGCTGGACGAAATCGAGCAGGTCCTCGCGCAACTCCGCGAGGAGGAACGCGAGGCCCTGTTGGCGGCGCTGGAGGCCCGGTTCCGCGAAATCCTCGAGCGGCACCGGCCGATCACCACCGGCACCATCGACCTGGAGGAGGGCCGCGCCAACCGCGCCTGGACGCGGGCCGACCGGCTCCGGCTGGCCGACATCACCGCCGAGGAGAAGACGCTGGCCGACCTCGTCCAGGTGGCCCACGAGATCCTCATCGAGGACGGCACGACGGTCGTCTTCCCGCGGGTGGTCGCGGGGCTTCGTGACGACATGGTCAACGTTCACGGTCGGTTGGCGTCGCAGCGGACGGGCGCCTACACGCAGACCCTCGAAAAGGAGATCGAGCGGACGCTCGAAGAACTCATCGAGGCCCTCCAGCGCGCCCAACAGGAGCAGCAGGCCGGCAGCGGGCAAGGGCAGGGCCAGTCCGCCCAGTCACCGCTTCAGCCGCTCGTGCCCGATTCAGCCGAACTGAAACTCCTCAAGGCCGCCCAACTGCGCGTCAACCGGCGAACCGAATCCTTCGACCAGGCGCGCTCCGAGGGGCCGCTCGAGGCCGAGATGAAAACCCAGTTGGACAAGATCACGGACCGTCAGGCCGAAGTGGCCGAGATGGCCGAGGAGATGACGCAGCGCTACTAACACTACTACGCTACGAGCCTTCCGTCGTGGAGCCCGAAGGGCTCCGAGAGACAAGCCCAGGGCATCGCCCTGGGGCCTGAAGGGGGGCCTTTAGGATCTGAGCCCTGAAAGGGCGACACAACACCGGTTGACCGTTCCGCCCTGACAGGGCTTGGGCCATGAACACCGGCCCGCCTACCCAGGGCGGTGCCCTGGGCTTTCCTGTTTCAGCCCTTCGGGCTGAACATCAAAGCCAAACCAGGCAGGCATGTAGCGTAGTAGTAGTCTCCCGCGCACCTGCGCAAGGAGCCGTGCCCGATGCGATACCTCCTGCCAATCGCGATTGCTGCACTTTGTGCCGTCGGGGCCGGTGCGGCGGCGCATCCGTCCGAGGAGGCGGTCGGCCGGAGCGACGCGCCCCGCGCCCAGCCGCCGCTCGGCGAGGTTCACCGTGTCGCCTGCGGCAAGGACGGGGCCGTCCCGTACCACTGCTACGTCCCGAAGGCCTACGATCCCGACCGTCGCTGGCCCGTGGTGTACGGGTTCTCGCCGGGCGACGGCGCGGGCAAGGACGCCGCCACGCGCTGGGCGCCTGTGGCCGAGCGGCACGGGTGGGTCGTGCTCTGGAGCGACCAGGCGTGCACGGGTCGCTTCGACGCCAAAGCCGTGCGGGTCCGCTTCGAGGCCTTGATGGCGAGTATCCGAGAGCGCGTGACGGTCCATCCCGACCGGTCCTACGCCACGGGGTTCTCCGCGGGCGCCCGGTGGGCGGTCGCGATGGCCCGGATGTTCCCCGACGAGTTTGCCGGCGTCATACCGGTCGGCGGCTTCTTCCCGCCCACGCGGGGCGATCACCCCGAGCACCTGTACGTCTTTGCCATCGCGGGCAAGGGGGACCCGAACCTGCGGGAACTGCGTGCGGCCAAGGGGTGGCTGGGCGAGCAGGGTGTGCCGTTCGAAATCCGCACGTTCGACGGCGACCACGCCATCGCCCCGGCCCGCCTGTTGGACGAGGGGGCCGGGTGGCTGACACGCCAGTGGTTCGTCCACCACGACGACCCCTCGCCCGAGGGACGCAAAGAGCGCCTGGCCGCCGCACGCGAGATGCTGGACGATATTCAGGACCTCCTCGACCGCCGGGAGCGGTCCGAGGCGTACGAGGCGGCCAAGACGTTCCGGGAGGTCTTCGGCAACACCACCCACCCGCCGCTGAAGAAACTGCTCGACCAGGCCGCCGACACCATCGCGACGCTCGAGAAGGACCCGAGCGTGGCCGGCCTGGCGGCCTACACGCCGCCCGACCCCGGCGAGGTCGTCCGCGATTTTCTCAAGGCCCTGGACGCCGATTCCGGCATCGGCGAGGCCGGGAAGGCCGAGGTCCGCGCGGCCGTCGAGGCGGCGCGCCGGCGGCCCGACCGCCTGGCCGACGCTCTCGTGGACGGCCTCGTCCGACGGTATCCCGGATTCGCCAAGGCGTTGGACGCCCTCGCGGACGAGGACACCGCCTCCGCCCTGGCGGCCCTGGAGGGGCTCGGCGAGTCGCCGGACCCGTACCTGGCGGCCCACGCGGCCTACTTCATGGGTCGGGCCTACGTGATGGACGAGCGGTACGAGGAGGCCCTGCCCCTGCTGGCAAAGGTGGCGGGCGAGTGGATCGATCGGACGTTGTTCGCGGGCGACAGCCTCTTCCTGGTGGGCATCTGCCAGGGCCGCCTGCTCCGGCGGAAGGCGGCCGTCCGCATTCTCCAGGACTTCCTGACGCATTACCCCGAGTCGCCCGAGCGGATGCGCGTGGGGGCCGACTACGTGGCCCGCATCATCCAGACCATCCAGGAGGGCTCCCTTACCGACGTGCAGGAACGGATGGACGACTCCCGCCGACGCCTTCACCTCGAAAAGTCCGGGAAGCCGACCCAGACCCGCCAGGGCCGCATCGTGGCCATGCTCGACAAACTGATTGAGGAGGCGGAGCAGCGCGAGAAGGGCGGCGGGGGAGGTGGCGGAGGCGGGGGCGGTGGACAGGGCGGCGGCGGCGGCGCGCCCGGCGGCAACCAGGTGCCCGGCGGACCGGCCAACACCTCGGCCGCGCCGGCCGGCCAGGCCCGCATCGGCGCGCTCCGCCGGGCCCACCGCGGCAGGCCCGAAGAGGTCTGGGGAAACGTCCGCGGACGCCAGCGCGACGAGGTCCTGAACGTCCTCAAGGCCAAGTTCCCCGAGCGATACCGCGACCTCCTCGAGCAGTACTACAAGAGCCTCCAGGAAGGTGAACCCTAGTCATGGAGGTATGCCGAAACAGAAAGCCGTGGGGCCGGGGCGGGGCCTTCGCCGCCGCGCTCCTGCTCGCGCTCGCCGCGGCGGCTCTGGGCGACGACCGCCTGGTGCGGCTCGACGGCCGAGACCTTGAGGCCACGGTGCGGTCCATCGATGCCAGGGGACGGGTTCACCTGGCCGGCCGCTCCGAGACAATGGACCTCCAGGGCCTGCGGTCCATCGACCGCGGCGGCGCGGTTCAAGCGGACGCCGACCAGGCTCCGTGCGACGTCTTCCTGGTCGGCGGGGGCGTCCTGCGGGCCCACGACCTGATGTTTGACGGGGCGGCGTTTGCGGTCGATTGGGCCTACGGCGCCGAGCAGCGATTGCCGCTCGCGGCGGTGCGGGCGGTGCGGCTCGGTCGTGTGGCGGAGGACGACGGGGCGGAACCGCCCGAGTTCCAGGCGGCCCGCACCGACGCCGACGATCGCCGCGACCAACTCTTTGCGCTCATCCAGGGGCGGGTCCAGGCGGTCCGCGGCGCGCTTCAGCACATCGGCCCCTCCGACGTGCAGTTCATCTGGAACGACACCACCCGCCGGGTTGCTCGGTCGAAGGTCTACGGCGTGGTCCTGGCCGGCGGTGGCCCGGCGCCCGACCAGGCGGGCCAATGCCTCGTTCGCATGGAGGACGGCTCCTCGTTCTGGATGGCCGTCCGCCGCCTGGAGAAGGATCGCCTGGCGGGCACGGTCGCGGGCGGCGCGGGGATGGTCGTCCCCTGGTCGGCGGTGGCGCGCCTGCGGGTCCGAAGCCGCCGCATGGTCTTTCTCTCGGACCTGGACCCGGTCGAGGTTACCCAGAAGCCGCTGGTCTCGTTCGCCGGTCCGTGGCGGCGCGACCGCAACGTGGTCGGCGGGCCGCTGACGCTGGGCGACCGGGTTTACGAGAAGGGGCTGGGCGTCCACAGCCGCTGCCGCCTCGTCTATGATCTCGGCGGGCGGTACGACGAGTTCGCCGCAACGATCGGGATCGACGCCAGCGCCGGCGGCCGGGGCGATTGCGTCTTCAAGGTCCATGCGGATGGCAAGGAACTGCTCGCGAAGCGCATGAGGGGGGCCGACGCCCCCCACGCCGTACGTCTGCCCGTCCGGGGCGCCGGCCGGCTGGCGCTGACGGTCGAGTGGGGCGAGGATATGGACCTGGCCGACCGGGCCGATTGGTGCGACGCCCGGCTCCTGAAGGAGGCGACCGAGTGACGGCCGGGCCCGCTCTCTCCCGCGTGTTCTTCCATGGCGGTGGGCGTGTGCTGCGAATGACCAGTCGCGCGTGCCTGGTTCTGATGCTTCTCCTGGCCGCCGGCCCCCCCGCCGCCCGGGGCGAGCCGAGCCCGGCCGAGGCCCTCCGGCGCGTCAAGGCCGCCGAGGACGACCGCGTGGCCGCCGTCGAGAGGGTCCGCGGGGCCGTCGTCTGCATGTACGGGCGGGCCGTCGGCCGGGGCGGCGGCTCCGGCGTCCTCATCCACCCCGACGGCTTTGCCCTGACGAATTACCACGTCGTCCGGGCCGCCGGACGCAGCGGGAAGGCCGGGTTGGCCGATGGGAACCTCTACGACTGGGACCTCTACGGCATGGACCCGGGCGGCGACCTGGCCGTGGTGCGACTCAAGGGCAAGGACGCCTTCCCGGCGGCCCCGCTCGGCGACAGCGGGGCGGTCCGGCCGGGCGACTGGGCCCTGGCCATGGGCAATCCGTTCGCCCTGGCCGACGACCACGTCCCCACCGTCACGCTTGGCATCGTCAGCGGCGTGGAGCGGTTCCAGCATGGCCAGGGCGGGGGGCGGACCCTGGTCTACGGAAATTGCATCCAGATCGATACCTCCATTAACCCGGGCAACTCCGGCGGGCCGCTCTTCGACATCCACGGCCGGCTCATCGGCATCAACGGACGCGGGTCGTTCGAGGAACGCGGACGCGTCAACGTCGGCGTCGGATACGCCATCAGCATCGAGCAGGCCAAGAACTTTCTGCCCGACCTCCTGGCCACGAAGGTGTGCGAGCACGCCACCCTCGACGCCACGTTCGTCTTTGCCGGCGGCAGGGTGATTTGCGATGCCGTCAACCTCGACTCGCCCGTGGGCAAACTGGGCCTCCGGCCGGGTGACGAACTCCTGGCCTTCGACGGCCGGACCATCCGCACCGCCAACCACTTCCTGAACCTCATTACGACGTACCCCGCCGGCTGGCCGGTCGAGGTAAGGTTCCGCCACGGCGACCGTGAGGTCAGCGGTTGGCTCCGCCTGACGCCCCTGCCGTACGGGCGGAGCGCCCGCCGGCCCGCGCCCGTCCGGCCGCGCGTCGTCCCGAGGGAGAAAGAGGAAGAGAAAGAGGAGGAGGAAGAGAAAGAAGAGAAAGCCCAAGAGAAGGCGGAGGCCGAGACGGAAGGCAAGACGAAGGACCGCGGGCCGGATGAGGAATCCGAGGCCCCCGACGGCGCCGCCGACGAGGAGGCCCCGTCCCCCTCGCCGGACGACCCACAGCCCGAGTCCCCGGGGCAGCCGCCCGTCCAGCCCGGCCAGATTATGAAGCCCGAGCGCAACCGGGCGACCTGCCGATGGCTCCTGGAGCAGTACGTCGCCTTCTTGGGTGGGCGCGAGGTGCTGGAGCGCGCTGCGGCCGTCAGGTTTGAGGAAACGCACTTCCGCGACGGCCGGGAAGTCTCCCGCCACCGGCGGCTGAAGGCCGCGGACGGCCGGTTCCGCGTCGATCGCGTCGCCGGCCAGCGCAGGGGCTCGGCCGTGGGGTGGGACGGCCGGCGGTTCTGGCGGCGGCCGGACGCCTCGAAGCCGGCCGAGGTAATCGAGGAGAAATCCGACCGTATACGTGAGGTCGTAGCGCTGGCCCGGGCCGCGGCGGCGCTGACGGCGCCCGAGCCGCTCGATGCCTTTGCGGAGATCGAACTCGAAGGCGGCGACCGGGCCTGCCGGCAGCGAGCCTTCCGCCTGCGTGTCCGCCAGGCGGACGCCCCGGCTTGCCTCTTCTGGTTCAGCGTGTTCGACGACCGCGGCGCCTTCGAGGTTCGCCTGCTCAAGGCCGCCCTCGAACCCGAGGACAAGGCAGACGGGCGGGCCCTGACGTTCGGCGACTACCGTCCCGTGGACGGCCTCCAGGTACCCCATCGGTGGCGCATGGTGGCGGGACTTGACGAGCGCGTCCAGGAAGAGATGACCGTGACCGCCTGCACGCTGCTCGAGGAGCCGCCGGCCGGCGCCTTCGCCCCGCCCGGCCACGAAGTGGAGGGTCGGTAAGCATGCGGCAGGGGTGCCTCATCCTGCTGGGCCTTGCCGTCGTTGCAGGGGCCGCGCGCGCCGAGACGGCCGACCCGTCCGTGGGACCCGTCGCAGCAACAGGGTCGGCCGAGAACCCCTTCCGGGCCGCCATCGCCTATGCCCAGCGGCGGTGTGTCAAGGTGTACGGCGGCGGGGCCGGCCGCGAGCACGGCTACGCCACCGGGCTCATCGTGTCGCCCGACGGGCTGATCCTGACGGCCCAGGGCATCTACCTCTCGGAGGAGCGGGTCCGCGTGATCCTGCCGGACGGGTCGCGGCACGAGGCGGAGATCGTCCGCCGGAGCGAGTCGCTCCAGGCGGCGCTGCTCAAGGTGGACGCCGAAACGCCGAAGCATTTCACCCTCGCGGCCGAGAACCTGGTCCGGCAGGGCGATTGGGTCCTGGGCGTCAGCAACGCCTACAACGTGGCGGCGCCGGAGGAACCCCTTTCGGTCAACCTGGGCGTCGTCTCGCTGCGGGCCGAACTCCAGGCCCGGCACCGCACCCAGGACGTGCCGTACGAGGGCGAGGTCCTGCTCGTCGATGCCATTACCAGCAACCCGGGCGCGCCGGGCGGCGCGCTGGTCACGGCCGACGGACGCCTGGCGGGCATGCTCGGCAAACTGTTCCAGAGCACCAGCACGAACACGCGGATCAACTACGCCGTGCCGGTGGCCCGGCTGGCGGCGTTCGTGTCGGACCGGCTGGCGGCTGAGGAGACGTCGGAGGCGCCCGGCGGCCGGGCGGTCCTGGGCATCCGCCTGTTCACGCTGAGCGGCAAGCGCGCCCCGGCGTACGTCGACCGTGTGGAGGCCGGCTCGCCCGCCGCGGAGGCCGGTGTGCGGAAGGACGATCTCATCCTGGCCGTCGACCGGACGCGCGTCCCCACCTGCCAGGCGTGCCGGGAGGCGTTCGCGGAACTCGTTCCCGGACGCGCCGCCAGGCTCCTCGTGAAACGCGGGCGGGCGGTCCTGACGCTGACGGTCACCCCGGCGAGGAAGGAGGAGAACGGGTGATCTGCCGTCCGGCCATCATCGCGGCCCTTGTGTGGGCGCTGACGGCTGCCGGGGCGCCGGCGGGCGCGCCCTCGGCCGAGCCGGGGGGCGCGCCGGACGAGGCGGCCCACGTCCGGCTGCTGGCCCCGAAGGTGTTTCGGGCAGCCGTCGAGCGGGTGCTGCCGTCCGTTGTCCGCATTGAGACCTGGGGCGGCGTGTTCGAGCCGGCCAGGGCGGCGCCGGCGCCCCGTCGCGGCGGGCGTCCCGGTCGTCGGCCCCGCCGCATCCGGGCCGTCGGCCGGCCCGGTGAAGGCCCCACCACCGGCCTCCTGATCTCGCCCGACGGATACATCCTGACCAGCACGTTCGAGTTCCTTCGGTCGCCGCCCGTCATCACGGCGGCCCTGTCCGACGGAACCCGCCGCGTGGCCCGCCTGCTCGGACGCGACGAGACGCGGGCGCTGTGCGTCCTGAAGATCGACGGCGTGGAGGGGCTGCCCGTCCCCGAGTTCGTGCCCCGCGACCGTTTGCGTGTGGGGCAGTGGGCCATCTCGGTCGGCGTCGGGTACGGGGCGGAGGAGCCGGCCGTTTCCGTGGGCATCGTCAGTGCCGCCAGCCGTGTCTTCGGCCGGGCGGTGCAGACCGACGCGAACCTGTCGCCGGCGAACTACGGCGGGCCGCTCGTTGACATCGACGGCCGGGTCATCGGTCTGTGCGTCCCCCTCTCGCCCCGCAGCCGGGGGCCCGCGGGCGGCGTCCGGTGGTACGATTCGGGCATCGGCTTTGCGGTGCCGCTGGCCGGCCTCGGACCGGTCATCGAGCAGATGAAGGGCGGCGAGACGATCCGGGCCGGACGGATGGGTATCCGGCCGGCGCCGGCGGGAACGGAAGGGGGCGCCCGGGTCCAGGCCGTCCTCGACGAATCGGCCGCCGAGAAAGCCGGTTTACAGAAGGGCGACGTCATCGTCTCGCTGGACGGTGAGCCCGTCCGCAACGTGATGGACCTGCGGCTGCTCGTCGGCCGGCACGTGGCCGGCGATACGGTCCGGCTGACGATCCGCCGGGACGGCGAGGAGCGCGACGTCGAGGTGACCCTCGAGGCCGGCGAGGAGGAGATGCCCGCCCCCCGCCCGTTCGACCTGGGCGGCGCCGATCGCCGGCCGGATTCGCCCTGAGCGGACGCCGTCGGATACTCGGCGACCAGGAGCAGCGAGCCATCCGAACCGTTCGATTTCTGACATCCCTGTTTTGTCTTCTGTCGGCCCCGGCGGTGGCTCTGCCTGCGCCGACAGTCTTTGATTCGTCCGCGGCCACGCCGCTGGATGAGAAGCAGGTGCTTCCGCAGTACGTCACGTTCCGCCCCGGCGACGGGCAGGTGTGCGAGGTGAACCCGCCGCGGTTCTCCTGGCCGTACGTGCCCGGCGTGGTGCCGCCGGCAAAGGGGCCCGTTGCGGATCACACGTTTACGCTCCGGATTGCCTCGGACGAGGCGATGACCGAGCCTGCGGTCGATGAGACCGGCCTGCGAATCAACGTCTACAACGCCCTGCCCGTGCTCCGCGGGGCCAGGAAATGGTTCTGGCGGGTCGGGTACGACGTGGGCACGGCCGACGAGAGGTGGTCCCGCGTCCGCTCGTTCACGCTGGCCAGGGACGCCGTCGAATGGGACCGGACCGTCCTGAAGGCTCTGGGCAAGTACCTGAGAGGTCACCCCCGCGTCCTGCTGAACCGGACGAACACGCCGGGGCTCCTCGCCGCCATGAAGGCGAAGCCCGAGTGCCGACTCATCGTGGACACGGTCGTGCGGCGGGCCCGGCGGTACTTGAAGAGCCGGCGGCACGGCCGTCTGCCGACCAGCGACGAGAAGGGCTGCGGGCTGGACGCCGCCGATTTCGGGCAGGTCGGCGAGGGTCTGGAAACCTGCGCGTGGGCGTTCACCTTCACGGGCGAGAAGGCGTACCTGGCGGCCAAGGAGGACGCCCTGCGGATTGCCTCGTATCCGCCGGGCGGCATGTCGACGCCGGAGGGCGCCAAGGCTCCCCGCGGCCAGAGGAAATGGTCCACCAAACTCACGCGAAGCCTGGCCGTGTTCCTCGACCGGTGCTGGGACGAGTTGACCGAGCGGGAGCGCCGGGCCCTGATCCACTCGCTCGACTGGCGAATCCGGTATAACACCGACTACTTCTCGTGGCGGAAGGGCCGGCACATCGCACCGAGGGGCCTGGCCATCTGGCCCGCCAGCCACCCGTACCAGGCGGCCATCTGGACCCTGGCGGGCGACCTGGCCGTCTACGAACACAGCGCCGCCGCCCGCGAGCACGCCTGGATCGCGCTGAACTACCTCGTCGGCGTCACCGGCGGCGCGGGCGACTACGAGTCGTACAACGAGGGCGCCGGCTACGGGAACTGGAAATACGAAACCACTGTCCTGACCACGCTCCTCTGGAACCTGACCGTCCCGGACCTTCACCTGGAACGGAACCCGTACCACCGGCGGGTGGGCGATTTCCTGGCCAGGCTCTCGCCCGTCGGCACGTACCGGTCGAGTTTCGGCAACCAGGGATACCTCGCCTACGCCACGATGCACGAGACGTACTTCCGCGAGTTGGCGATGCTGACGGGCAGCGGGCGGTTCCTGGCGAACTGGCGGGCGTGCCGGCGGTTCCTCGGCCGCTCGCCGAGGCGGCTGGCCGGACGGCCGCAGCATCTCCCCACCGAGTACGTTATGCTGGCCACGCACAGGCTGCCCGAGGCCCATCCCGAGCGGCGTCTCACGAAGTTGTTCAACGTCTCGGGGTGGGTGATGACGGCCTCGCACCCGCCGAGCACCTTCGAGACGTGGACGGACCTGGTCGGCATGACGTTCCACTGTCGGCCCCGAGGCGGATACAGCCATTCGTTCAAGAGCGAAAACGCCTTTGACCTGTTTGCCTACGGCAAGGTGATTGCCGTGGGCGGTGCCACGGCCGTCAACCGCGAACGCCTCCAGCACGACACGATGAGCCACAACGCCGTGCTCATCGACGGTCGGGGCCAGGAATACGACTTCCGCTCGCCCCGCTATCCGCTGGCGGGGCGCATCATTGCCTTCGCCGAGAAGGACGGCCTGGTGTACTTCTGCGGCGACGCCACGTGGGCGTATCCGCGCGTCGAAGGCCTGGCCCACTGCCTCCGCCACGTGCTGTTCGTTGATGGCGAATACTTCCTGATCTTCGATGATATCGGCAAGCGCGAATCCGCCGAACCCTCGCGGTACACGTGGCTGTGGCACTTCCTGCCGAAATTGAAACTCGACTACGACCGCGACCGGTCTGCCTTCCGCTACAGGATGGACGACGTGAACGTGAAGGTCCGGCACGTCGGCAACGAGGGGAACCTTGAGTTCATGGCGCGCATCGGTCCGAAGCAGGCCAGCCGCAACCCCTTCACCGGCAAGGACTACTACGAGAACCTACTGCGGGGCGCCAAGGAGAAGGCCACGAATCTGGACAAGGCCTTCACGCAGACCAACATTTGGCTTACGACGGTCAAGCCCAGCCGGACGGGGCGATTCCTTGCCGTCGTCACGCCCTGGAAACGAGGCGCGGACGAGCCGCGCATCGAGGTCCTCGCCGACCGCGTTGTCCGGGTGGCGGCCCCGGGCCTGAAGGCGCGGACGTTCGCCTTCGGCCGGGCGGCCGACGGCGGGGCGGACGTCGTGGTTGATGTCAGAGACATCCGAGAGCGGTGTTCCAACAACGCCGTGCGTCGCCGCATTCGCCTGCCGGAGCATGTTACCTGTCGGACCCTCCAAGGCCAGCGATGAAGCGGATGGGTAGGGCGGTGGTCGCGCGGCGGGTTGCGGCATAGGCCTCCGGCCGGAAGCACCCGCCCCGCGTGACGGCGGTGGCGGTTTGCCGGACAGCCCTGCGCATATTCGTCTGGCACGCGACTCGCCCGGTGGCTAACACTACAACGCTAAGTCGGTGTTTTGCGCGGTGGGTCTCCGTACCCACCGCGCTCGAAAGGCCCTTTCCAGGCCTGCGCGGCGGGTGCGGAGACCCGCCGCGCACGAGTTAGCGTTGTAGTGCTAAGGTGGACGGGCACTTCGCGACTGGCTTCCGGGCCCGCGCACGGACAGCAAGGGGTTGACGATATGACCAGGTCTCTCGGGCATCGGATGGGGTGGCTGACCGTGAGCATCGCACTGACCCTGGGGCTGGGATGCACCGCGGCCGCCCGGCCGGACTGGGAAAACGAGCAGGTGATCGGCCGGGGCAAGGAGCCGCCGCGGGCCTCCTCGGTCCCGTTTCCGGACGCCGCGAGCGCGCTCGGGGGCGGGCGCAAGGACTCGCCCTGGGTCAGGTCGCTCGCCGGCCGGTGGACATTCCACTGGGCGCCCGACCCCTCGAAGCGGCCCACGGCGTTCCACAAGCCCGGCTTCGACGACTCGCGCTGGGCCGACATCGCCGTCCCCGGCAACTGGCAGACGCAGGGCTTCGGCACGCCGCTGTACGTGAACATCACGTATCCGTTCAAGAAGGACCCGCCGCGCGTGACGGGCGAGCCGCCCAAGCACTTTACTTCATACAAGGCGCGGAACCCCGTCGGCTCGTACCGCACGACGTTCACCGTGCCGGACGCCTGGAAGGGCCGGCACGTCTTTCTCCATTTCGGCGGCGTGGATTCGGCGTTTTACCTGTGGGTCAACGGCCGGGAGGTCGGCTACAGCCAGGGCTCGCGCACTCCGGCCGAGTTCGATATCACCGGCCGTCTCCGCCCGGGGCGGAACGTCCTGGCGGCCGAGGTCTACCGCTACTCGGACGGCTCGTACCTGGAGGACCAGGATTTCTGGCGCCTCAGCGGTATCTTCCGGCCCGTGTACCTCTGGTCGGCCGACGACCTGCACGTTCGCGACGTCTTCGTCTACACCGACCTCGACGAGGCGTACCGCGATGCGTCGCTCGCGGTCGACGCCGAGGTCCGCAACCTCGGCAAGGCGGCCGGGCGGTTCCTCCTGGAAGCCGACCTTTGCGACGCCGGCGGCAAGGTCGTCCAGCGGTTCCGCGGCCTGGCCCAACCCGCCGAGGTCGCCGCCGGCGAGAGTCGCTCTGTCCGCCTCGTTGAGACTGTCGCGAACCCCGCGAAGTGGACCGCCGAGACGCCCAACCTGTATCGCCTCGTGCTCACCCTCAAGGACGTGGGCGGAAAGACGCTGGAGGTGACGACTCAGCCCGTCGGCTTCCGCGAGGTGGAAATCCGCGGCGGCCAACTCCGCGTCAACGGCCGGCCCATCTACGTCAAGGGCGTCAACCGCCACGAGCACGATCCCGAGACCGGCCACGCCCTGACCGTCGAGTCCATGGTCCGCGATATCCGCCTCATGAAGCAGTTCAACATCAACACCGTCCGCACGAGCCATTACCCCGACGCCCCGCGCTGGTACGACCTGTGCGACCGGTACGGCCTGTACGTCGTCGACGAGGCGAACATCGAGTCGCACGGCATGGGGTACAACAAGGAATCGCTTGCGAAGGACCCGGCCTGGAAGGAAGCCCATCTCGACCGCGCCCGCCGCATGGTCGAGCGCGACAAGAACCATCCCTGCATTATCACGTGGTCGCTGGGCAACGAGGCGGGCAACGGCGTGAACTTCCATGCCGCCTACGACTGGATCAAACGGCGCGACCCCTCCCGCCCCGTCCAGTACGAGCGGGCGGTGCTCGACCGCAACACCGACATCTTCTGCCCCATGTATGCCTCCAGCGAGCGGATGGTCGAGTACGCCCGCGGCAGCCCGTCGCGGCCGGCCATCCTCTGCGAGTATGCCCATGCCATGGGCAACAGTGTCGGCAACCTCCAGGATTACTGGGACGCCTTCGAGTCGCACCCGGCCCTCCAGGGCGGGTGCATCTGGGACTGGGTTGACCAGGGGCTGGCCAAGCCCGTGCCGGGGCGCCGGGGCGAGCGCTTCTTCGCCTACGGCGGGGACTTCGGCGACCATCCCAACGACCGCGACTTCTGCTGCAACGGCCTGGTCCAGCCCGACCGCCGGCCGAACCCGCACCTGTGGGAGGTCAAGAAGGTGTACCAGAACGTCAAGGCCGCGCCCCTGGACGCCGAGGCCGGAAAGGTCAGGGTCGAAAATAAGTTCGTCTTCACGAATCTCAATCAGTTCGAGTGCCGGTGGATGCTGCGGGCCGACGGCCGGGAAGCCGCTTCCGGCTCGCTCGGCGGCGTTGACCTCGCGCCCGGCCGGACCGCCGACCTCCGTGTCCCGCTGCCCGAGGCCCGGCCCGACGGGGAGTTGCTGCTGACCGTCTCCTTCCATCTGCCCGAGGAAACACTCTGGGCCCCCAAGGGCCACGTGGTGGCCTGGGACCAGATGGCGGTGAGGCCGCGCCCGGCCTCCGTCGAGGTCAAGGGGGCCGGCGACGTTCGCCTGGAAACGACCGCCGACGCCGTCGTCGCCCGCGCCGGCGAGGTCGCGGTCCGCGTCGGCCGCAAGACCGGCGCCATCGAGTCGCTGAAGGTGGCGGGGGTGGAGCGGCTCGCCCGGCCGCTCGTCCCCAACTTCCGCAAGGTGCCCAACTCGAACCAGCGCGCCAGGGACATCTGGAAAAAGGATTTCGGCCCGTGGATGACCGCCGCGGCCGAGCGCCGCGTCCGCCGCGTCTCGGCCGAGAAGCAGAACGGCCGGGCCGTGATCGAGGCGGCGATGCACCTGCCGACCGTCGGCGACGGCCTCCTTCGCGTCCGCTACACCGTGGGCGCCGGCGGCCGCCTCGGCGTGGACATGGCCTACGAACCGGGCCAGGCCAGGCCCAAGCCGCTCCTGCCGCGCTTCGGCATGACCTTCGCCGTCCCGAAGGCGCTGGACGTCGTCGAGTGGTACGGCCGGGGGCCCCACGAGACCTACTGGGACCGTAAGACCGGCGGCGAGATCGCGGTCTACCACAAGACCGTTGACGCCATGTGGTTCCCGTACGTGCGGCCGCAGGACACCGGCAATCGGGCGGACGTGCGGCAGTTCACGCTGACGGACGGCCGTGGCCGGGGACTTCGGATAAGCGCCGCCGATGTGCCGGTCAGTTTTTCGACCCTGCCGTTCACGCTCGACGACCTTTCTGAGTCCGAGCATCCCTACGAACTGCCTCGCCGGAAGGTCATCACCGTCTTCGTCGACTGGAAACTGCACGGTGTGGGCGGGGACAACTCCTGGGGTGCCCGCACGCACGAGGCGTACACCTTGCCGGGGAATAAGCCGTATCGGCTCCGCTTTACGATCGACCCGGTCTCGGGTCGGTAGGGCGAGACGGCGCGCGGCGCGGTTGGCGTTCTCGTCCGCCGCCGGGGTGTGGGGGAATGCCCGGCGAGTCCGGCGGCCCCGCCGCGGACGCGGAACACCGATGATTCTGGTGCGGTGGGTACGGACCGCGCAAAGTGACGCTGTAGCGTTATAGGAGCAGGGGGGATGGCCGGCCCCAGGTCTCGCCGAAGCCCCAGTCGGCCGACGGCTTCCGCTCGCGGGGGGCGAGTTCCCTCTGCTTCAGGTCCTCCGGCAGGGCGTCCGGCTCGCCGGGATAGCCGAGGGCGATGGCGGCCATGGGTTCGTGGTCCTCCGGGATGCCGAACGCCTCCCGCGCCTTCTTCCGCTTGAAGCCCGCCATGGCGTGAGCCGCCAGGCCCAGGGCCGTTGCCTGGAGCATGAGGTTCATGGTGGCCAGGCCCACGTCGTGCTGGGCGTGGCGGTTCGGCCGTCCCCCGTCGGCGAACGTCGGCCGGGCGACCGAGAGCATGAGCACCGGGGCCGCGCCGGCCCACCGCCGATTCTGGTCGACCAGGCAGTCAAGCAGCCGGTCGAACGTCTCTCCCTGGCCGCGCACCCCCACGATGAAGGTCCACGGCTGCTCGTTGAAGCAGGAGGGTGCCCAGCGGGTGGCCTCCAGGCACGTGCGGAGGGTCTCCGGCCCGACCGGCCGGTCGTCGAAGGCCCGCGGGCTCCATCGCTGGGCCAGGACGGAGTGGATCGCCGGGCCGGCGTTCTTGCGCTGCTGGCTCATCGTTCATCTCCTCCGGGGTCTGTGTGCACCTCCACCTTCCTCATTATGCTGGGGGGCCGGGTACGGCTCAAGGCCGGGGTGAATCGGTTCGGGCTCGTGACTCGAAGCCGCGCGTTTTTCATGGACACCCTTCGCGGCGGTTCCTTATAATCTCGGCGAGGCGAGCGAGCCTTCATCCGTGTGAGAGGACGCCCGTGGACGCGAGGCCCCGGACCCAAGGCCGCACGGTTCGCTGTCGAGGTGGGTGCGATGTCCGCGCTGTTCGCCATGCTGGCCACCAAACCCGTTCCAGGCCGGGTCAAACCGGGTCTGGCGGAGTATCTTGGTGCGCCGGCGTCGGCGAAACTGTACCGTAGTTTCATCATGGACCTGTGCGAGCGGTTCGCCCACCTGTCTGTGACGCAGCGGGTTCTCGCCTACGCCCCCCGCGGGGCACGCAAGGCCGTCAGCCTCCTGGCCTCGCGTCGGTGGCGGCTCATGTTGCAGGAGGGGGCGAGCACCGGCCGGGCCCTGGCCGGCCTCTTCGAGCATGCCTGGCGAACGGGATGCCAGCGGGCCGTCGTGCTCCTCTCGGACTGTCCCACCGTGCCGGGCGGCTTCGTCATCGATGCCTTCGACCGGCTCCTGATCGACGACGTGGTCCTGGGTCCGACGACCGACGGCCGCGTGTATCTCGTGGGGATGAGCCTCGAACGGCCGGAACTGCTGCTGGGCCTCGATTGGGAGGGCGACGGGGTGTTCGACGCGCTCGTCGAGCGGGTCGACGCCTTCGGCCTGATCCTGGGGCTCGTGCCCCATTGGTACGAGGTCGAGGACCGGGCCGGCCTGGACCGGCTGGCCAGCCACCTGCGGGCCCTGGCCCTCGTGGGCGACGACGAACTGCCCCGGCGGACGCAGACGCTCCTGGCTCGCCTGCGGCTGGCGAAGGGGGAGTAAGGGCTGCGCGGTGGGCAGTCTTGCCCACCGCGGCGACGGATAGGCTCAAGGCCGGCGCGGCGGGCAGGACTGCCCGCCGCGCACGCGACGCGAGGACGCATCTTCTGCGGTGAGCCGAACAACCGGAGACCTGCCATGACGTCCGATTTCGACGAGGAAGTCCGCAACGCGACCGTCCTCATCGCCGACGACACCGAGCAGAACGTCGAACTTCTCCAGGCCTACCTCGACGATCTCGGGTGCCGCACGGTCGCCGCCTACGACGGGCAGGAAACGCTCGAGAAGGTCGCCGAGGCCAGGCCAGACCTCATCCTCCTGGATATTATGATGCCTAAGGTATCCGGCTACGAGATATGCAAGAAACTGAAGGAGGACCCCGGCACGGCTTCCATCCCCATCTGCATGGTGACGGCCCTGAAGGAGGAGGGCGACATCGAGCGGGCCGTCGAGGCCGGCACCGACGACTTTATCTCCAAGCCCGTCAACCGGTGGGAACTGATTACCCGGGTCCGCAGCCTCCTGCGCGTCCGGCATCTTCAGAACGAACTCGAGCGGCTCCTGGCCTACCAGCAGGAGGTCGACGGGGGCGAGGGGACCGGCGAGGAAACGTAGCAGCGCCTGCTGATACGGCAATGCCACAAGGGGAGCCTGGGCGGTCCGTGCGGACCGCGTCGAAAACGGCTTTTGCTTCTGCGCGGCCCGTACCCGTTTACAGCACGGGTCTTTGTGCTGCGCGGGTCCGTATGGGTCCATACGGACTGGCCGGGCCACGACGCGAACCGAAAACGCGATAGCCTTTTCAGCGAAGGCGAATACGGCATGACGACCCCACCAGCCACTCCCAACGCCGTCCGCGCTTTTTTTGAATCCCGCCGCGACGACCTGATCCGGTATCTCTCGGACCTGATTCGCGCCCGCACCGTGAACCCGCCGGGCGACGAGCACCTGGCGGCCGCCGTCCTGACGGACTTCTGCGACGCCCGCGGTATCCCGTATGAAACGTTCGAGAAGGAGCCCGGCCGGACGAACGTCGTCGCCCGCGTCGGCACCGGCCGGCCGAGGGTCCTGGTGCCGTGCCACCTCGACGTCGTTCCCGCCGGCGACGGGTGGGAGACCGACCCCTTCGCCCCCGTCCTCCGCGACGGCCGCATCATCGGGCGCGGGGCCTCGGACGACAAGGGTCCCCTGGCGGCCATGATGCTCGCCGCCGATTATCTGAAGGCCCACGAGTCGCTCCTGGCGGGCCAACTCATCCTGGTCGGCTGTGCCGACGAGGAGGCGGGCTCCGGCCTCGGCATGGTCTATCTGCTGGAAGAGACCGGCCTGGAGGCCGACCTGGCCATCGTCCCGGACTCCGGCTCCAAGATGCGGCAGATCGACGTGGGCGAGAAGGGGGCCTTGTTCCTGAAGGTCCGGGCCGTCGGCCGGCAGTCGCACGGCTCGGTGCCGGAGAAGGGCGCGAGCGCCCTCTGGCCGATGCTCGATTTCCTTCAGCGGCTCCGCCCCTGGCGGCCGCCCGTCCCCGAGGATGGGCCGGGGGCCGACCTCTTCACGCCGCCCACCCTCAACGTCGGGTCGGTCCATGCCGGCACGGTCGCCAACATGGTGCCGGGCGAGTGCGAGGCCCAGATCGATATGCGCTATCTACCGGGTACCGACGGGGCCGACCTGCTCGAGCACGTGCGGTCGGAACTCGCCGCCGTGGCCGACGGGGCCGAGGGGGTCCGGATGGACCTGGAGGTCCTCTCCGACCAGCCGCCCACACTCGTCCAGTCCATGCGGACCCGTACCGGGGAGGATGGCGGGATGGTCGAGGTCATCGAGCGGCACACCGAGGCCGTCACGGGCGTTCGGCCCGAGCGGTTCGGCCAGTCCGGCGCGACGGTGGCGAAGTTCCTGATCCTCCATGGCATCCCGGCGGTGGGGTTCTCGTGCGGGCCGGAGGGGGTCAACCATGCGGCCGGCGAGTGGATCGGCGTCAGCGACCTCGCCGGCTTTGCGGAGGTCATGACGCGGGTGGTCCTCGACCTGGCGGGCGCCGATGCGTAGAATCGTCCTGGCGAACGGCGAAAGGCAAACCATGACGCATCGATGGCACGCGGTATGGCTGCTGTGCATCGGCCTGGCGCTCGCGGTCGGCGCCGGCTGCGAGGGGGAGACGTCCCGGGGTTGGCTCGACTGGGGCGCCGAGAAGGGCGAGAAGGCGGCCGGTATCGCCGAGGCGCCTCCGCCGACCGACGAGACCGCCGGCGCCGAGGCGGCCGCGGCGCCGGCCCTGCCCGAGCCCGCGGCCGAGAACGAGCGGATCACCCGCCTTGCCAACGGGCTGCGCGTCATCGTCCGGGAGCGGCACCTGGGCGGCGTGGCCGCCTTCCGCGTCTACTTCGGCGTCGGCAGCCTGAACGAGGGCCGGTACATGGGGGCCGGCGTCTCGCACTTCCTGGAGCACCT
>CAYTJE010000007.1:0-2309 GCA_964437855.1 uncultured Anaerolineales bacterium
GCAGCGCCGCGAGATCGAGGAGGGGATCCGGCTGAAACACGCCGAACTCGAGGCCACCGGCGGGCTGAACAAGGCTGCTCGTGCTTCGCAGAGTAGCAGTTGAGGCGATCATGCCGCGCGGACTCGGTCTTGGTATCGGCGTCAACCCCTCGATGTTCTTCAACACCCGCCGTGTCCGCCGGGCCGTGGACAAGGCCAAGCGGCGCGTCCTCATCCGGCAGGGCGCCTACCTCCGGAAAGTCGCTCAGCACCTGATCCACCGGCGGCCCGGGGCGTCCCGGCCGGGCAACCCGCCGCACTCGCACGTCGGTCTCCTGCGCGACCAGATCTTTTACGGCTACGACCGGGCGGCCGAATCGGTCGTGGTCGGCCCGCACGTATTCAATGCCGGCCGCGACGTGCCGGGCGTTCACGAGTTCGGCGGGACGCTGCCGAGCCGCCGCGGCCACCGGGCCGCCCGTTACCCGGCCCGGCCGTACATGGGACCGGCCCTGGAGCGGTCGGAACCGAAACTCGCCCGGTTCTGGCACGACAGCGTAAAGGCTTGAGATGGCGTACACCCGCGACATCAAGGCCGGTCGGGCGTCGGTCGAACTGACCACCAAGGATAAGATGCAGCGCGGCCTGGCCCGGGCCCGGGCGCGGCTCCAGCATTTCGGCCAAGACGTCCAGGCCATGGGCACGACGATGATGGGGGCGGCGACGGGGCTCCTCGCGCCGATGGCCGCGGCCCTGAAGACGTTCAGCGAGATCGGCGACGCCGCCGCGAAGATGGCCCGGCGAACCGGCCTCTCGGGCGAGGCCGTCCAGTCCCTCGGCTTCGCGGCGAAACGGTCCGGCACGGACCTCGAATCCCTGGAAAAAGGTGTCCGCCGGATGGGCCGGACCATCTGGGACGCCGAGCGCGGTCTATCGACCGCGACGGACGCCCTCGGCGACCTGGGCCTCACTATAGGCGACCTCCAGGGCAAGAGTCCGGAGGAGCAGTTCAAGGCCATGGCCGACGCCCTCGGCCGGGTTGAGGACGCGAGCCGGAAGTCGGCCATCGCCCAGCAGATCTTCGGCCGTTCCGGCACGATGCTCCTGCCCATGTTTGAGAAGGGCCGGAAGGGCATCGAGACCCTCCAGAAGAAGTTCGAGGCCCTGGGCGTGACGCTCAGCGGGGAGGACCTCAAAGCGGCCGAGACGTTTACCGACACGCTCGGGGACCTATGGACACAGGTCAAATACGGCGTGGCGCTCCTGGGGTCGGCGCTCGTGCCGGCGGTGGGGGACTTGACGAAGAGCGCCGGTGACTGGCTGAAGGAAGCGGCCACCTGGATCAAAGAAAACCGGGACCTGATCGTCCAGTACGGCAAACTCGCCCTCTCCATCGGCAAGTGGCTGGCCATCGTGGGCGGCGGGCTGATCGTCGTGGGCAAACTCGCCACCGGCGTGTCGGGCCTGGTCGGCGCCTTCAAGGCCCTCAGTGCCGTGCTCCTGACCAACCCCTTCACGGCCGTCTTCGCGGCAGCGGCGGTGGCGGGCCTGGCCGTCTACCGCCTTACCTCCTACACCGCCCAGCTCGCGAAGGAGAAGGAACGGGTTCTGGCCGTGGCCAACCGCGAGCGGGCCGCCGACCTGGCGAAACTCGGGCGCCTGAAAGCAATCCAGGCGGACCACGAGAGGACCAACGCCGAGATCGCCGAGGCCAAGCGGCTGGTCGACGAGTTGGAGGGCAAGTACGGGGACCTCGGCCTCTCGGTCAACGAGGTCACCGGCGAGATCTCGGGGCTGGCCGGGGCGCTGGATAAAGTTGAAGACGTCATGCGGTCCATAGCGACGATCCAGATCAAAGAGGCCTTGGCGGAAACGCAACAGAATCTGGCGGAACTCCGCAAGGAAACCGACGCCTTCTGGACGAAGATGCGGGAGGGATGGGAAGGTTTCTGGTACGACCTCGCCACGGAGGGTGACGAGGTCCGGTCCGCGTCGCTGGATGCCCGGATGGACCAGGCGTCCGCCCTCCATGATCGTATCAAAGCCCTTCGCGCGCAGATGGCGGCCCTCGCTCGCGGCGAGAAGGAGGGCTTCACCGGCGGCGCGAAGCCGGGGGTACCGGAGACGGCGGGGCCACCCGGCGCCCTTGGCGGTGCCGGCGCCGGCCCGGCCGGCGTCGAGGGCCTGACCGAACGGCTCCAGGACCGTTTGCACAAGATCCGCATCGACCAGATCGAGGACGAGCACGCGCGGGCCGTCGCCTCGATCAATCATCGCTACGACGTCGAGCGCCGTCGGCTCGAAGCGCAGGGCGCGACCGAGGAACAGTT
>CAYTJE010000007.1:2409-20252 GCA_964437855.1 uncultured Anaerolineales bacterium
GGCGCTGCTGGAACTGGAACGGCAGGCGGCCCTCCGGCGGGCCGGCGAGACGGGGGCGAGCGCGGACCTCGTGAACCGGCTGTATGACCTGAGGCGGCAGGCGATGGAGAGCGCCGGCGGCGTAGAGCGCACGGTCAGCACCCGCGGCACGTTCAGCGCCCGGGCCGCGAACCTGGCCGTGGGCTCCGTGGCCGAACGGACCGCCAAGGCGGCGGAAGAGACGGCGAAGAACACCAAGGAGATGGTCCGCCAGGCGCGGCAGGGCGCGGGGATTGCGGTTACACAGTAGGGGAAACCCATGGCGGTCACCGTCACCGAAAAACCGGACAGCGAACTCGGCAGCGACGGCGAGGCCAAGCAGAAGCAGAAGCGGTACATCATCCACGGTACCGCCGACGGCGCCACGGCCCGCTCGGAACTCGCCGCCGCCGCACCGACCACCTACGACGGCCAGGCCCGGCAGTCGTGGGACGTCGAGCCGGTCTTCGTGGACGCCGCCAACCCGGCCGGGTCCTGGTGGGGGGGCACGGTCACCTACGACCGGGCCCGGGCCGGCAGCCTCGATCTCGCTTCCGGGGAGATCGTGATCCGCAGCCGCGTCGGCGGGGGACGCGAACACCTCGTCGTCCCCATCGCCCAGCGGGGCGCCTATGCACCCACGGGCGAGACCGCCCCGACGGCCCACGGCATCGGCGACGACGGCCGGGGGAACGTGGCCGGTGTGGAGATCGAGGCGTTCGCCTGGGAGTTCGAGGTCACCAAGGCCTTCGCCTCGCCCGGCGACGCCCCGACCGACGCCACCTTTGCGGCGATGGCCCCCGGCATGAACGACGCCGAGTTCAGCGTCACCGACTCGAAGACGGGCCGCACGATCACCCTGGCCGCCGGCGAGTGCCTGTTTCGCGGGGGCCACTGCGGCCCGCTCCGCCAGGACGGGTGTTTTGAGGTCACCTATTCCTTCGCCGCCCGGCCGAACCGCTCGAACTTCGCCGTCGGCAACACCGAGATCACCGTGACGGGCGACAAGAAGGGGCACGACTACCTCTGGTGCCGGTATGCGCAGACCGAGGACGCGACTGCCAAACGGCTTTACGCCAAGGCCATTGCGGCCTACGTCGACCAGGTCTACCCCGAGAAGGACTTCAGCAACCTGGGGATCTGATGCCCAGCGGATTCGATCACGTCAGCCCCGGCGGGACGTTGCGGTCGGTCCCGGCGCCCGTCTGGAACGCCATGCTGGACGCCGCCAAGGCCTACCGGCAGGGCGGCCAGGGGTTCGCCGCCGGCCCTGGGCGTGACCGGGCCGGCGGGCCGGTTCTCGTCCGAAACGACTCCGGCGAGGACTGCGCCCAGTTCGACGTTCTCGGCATCGACGGCGTGGTCATCGCCCCGGCCGACAACGAGTCCGAGTTCCGCCAGCGGGTGGCGCTGGCCGGTATCATCCCCTCTGCCGACGACCACTGGGGACGGTTCGTCGTGCTCCAGGAACCCATCCCGAACGGGGGCTGCGGCCTGGGGATGGTAACAGGCGCCACGGTTGCCCGGGTCGACGTGCAGAACGCGAACGACTGGTACGCGGACGTGGCAGACGGCAATCGAACGCAACTGAAAAGCGCTGCGGATTATGGCGCGGCGCGCCTCTTGTGGAAAGAGGCCGGGACGGGGACAAAATGGGCCGTCGTGCGGCTCGGCGCCTATCGCAACCAGGCGGACTTCTGGGCCGAGATCACGGGGGCGACCGACCTCGGCAACAACCGCTGGTCCTATTCCTTCAAGCAGAAGTACAAAAACGGGGCCGGTTACGGGGCCTGGGCCGACTGGGACGGCGGCGTTACCGGGACGGCCTACAACAGCATCGAGGACATGAACAGCGGCAGCGGCGTCCAGGGCAACGGCGTGGACGTGGCTAACCTGGACACCGCCGACTACACCTTCACGCTCCAGCCCGCCCCGACCGGCCTGATCGTGCGCATGGCCTGGGTGTGGGACTACAGCAACGAGACCTGGGAGTACTGGTTCGCTTACGAGAACGGCGTCGACGGGACGTGCGACTGATGCCCGGAATCTTCCACCAGGCCGGATGCTGCTGTCCGCCGGCGTGTGCCTGCCCCGGCGACCCGTGCCAGCACTGCCCCGACACGACGCCTGACTCGTACCGGGTCGACCTCGGCGACGTGGGCCCCGGCACCATCTGCGCCGTCCAGAGTGCAGGCAAGGGCTGTGGAACGGACGACTGCTGCTGGTATGGCTACAAGGACGTCGACGGCACCATCTGGAGCGTCACCGTCTGGGTGGACGCCGGACCGGTCATGGACATCCAGATCTGGGCCGACCCGCCCGATGAGGAGCAGTTCAACGAAGAGATCGACATCGATGACTGCTGCGGCGGCCCGTACAGTTTCAGCCAGGACGTCGAGGTCACATCGTGTTGCCCGTAGGCACGAGCATCGTCATCGCCGGCCCGGTCCGCAGCGGGACCACCCGCCTCTACAATCTCGCCCGCCTCGCCCTGGAGGCCGCCGGCCTGGAGCCGGAGGCCGGCTGGTGGCCGCACTTCAACGCCCGACTAGGACAGCGGTCTTACTTGTTCAAGACGCACAGGCCCGCCGAGGCCCTGGCGGATCGGGCCGACCTGGTTGTCTGCACCCGCCGCGACCTCCGCGACGCCTACGCCTCGGCCGTCCGCATGGGGTTCAGCCCCGATACCCCTGAGGCGGCCGTGAAGTACGTGGGCCGGTACTGCGTGGCCCCGGAGACGTTCTGGCACCCCCGCGCGGACCTGACCGTTGCTTACGAGACTGGCGATGCGACCGAGGCATTGCTGGATCTGCTCGGCCTGGACGCCGACGCCGAAACCCTTCGCCGCCGGGTGGAGGCTCTCAAACCGCCGCGCCGCCGTCGATTCGATCCGCGGACGTGCCTCTTTCGCGAACACCGGACGGGTGTCGGCGTCGGCGGATACCGCCAGGTCCTGAGCTGCGAGACCATCGCCGCCATCGAGACCGCCTACCGCGACTGGCTCTATGACCGCGGGTACGGGGTTCCCGACCGCGACCGCGGCCTGGGTGATACGGTCGAGGCACTGCTGGATGCCACCGGAGTCGGCCCCGCCTACAAGGCTGTCCACCGCCGACTGACCGGCCGGCCCTGCGGCTGTGCCAGGCGCAAGGCGACGCTCAACCGGTGGGGGCGGCGCGCGGGTAAGTGGCTCGGGCAAGTTCTCGGTTAGATCTGGACCGAGCCGGGCGATGTGGTCTACGCCGCCTGCTTCGGCCGCTACGGCCTGGCAGGCCACTACCCGGACTCCGACACGGCCTGCTTTCGGGCGAGCCGGGCGGTCTACGAGGCCACGCCGCAGCCGTGGTTCGACTTCGAGTACGACCCCACCCGCACCCGCCTCACCCTCTGCGAGTGACACTGGTTCCTCGACCGCCTGCCGCGCGGCATCGAGCCGAAACGCGCAGGTACGATCGGGCGGTTGACGGAGGTCCTAATGGCTCCCGGTAGGGATAGGCTCTACCCATATACTGCGGCCCCTTGGTGACTCGGTTTTCTTGACGTTCTGCTTCCCACCTGCTACGCTCGTTCCAGATAAAATAACATGTTCTTGATGCTTCCGGTTCTGGGGTGCCCCATCAGGCCTTTGGGCGTGGGAACCGATCGCCGAGGAGTCAACCATGGGCATATTGAAGGCCTGCAAACCGCGAACGGAGGTCCTCAAAGGGGACCTCGACGACGCGATCTTCGCTGCAGACTTCGGGAATCTCGTCGCTGGCAACGCGCCAAAGGTCTACGGGAACGCGAAGTTCTTCTTTCAGAATACCCACCCGGCCCAAGAGCTCTGCAAGGTCGTGCAGACCGTGTTTGGTCGGCTGGCGGATGCGAAGGAGGCGGGAGCGACGGTTCGCCTGAGCACTGGCTTTGGGGGTGGTAAGACGCACACGCTGATGGCTCTTTGGCACCTGGCCAAGAACATCGGGAACCCGAAACTGGGGACGGAGTTGCTTCCCGCAGCGGGCCGCCCAGACAAAGTCACGGTCGTCGCCGTTGATGCTGGCAAGGCAGGGGTTCCGCTCTTTGCCGAACACGGTTCAACCAAGGTGCGAAGCCTTCACGGTGAGATCCTCTACCAGATGGGCAAGGCCAAGGCGCTAAAGGCCTTGGGCAAGGGTGATGACCCGGAGGCCTCTCCAAGCGAAGCCCAGATCGAGGCTGCGTTCCCGGATGGTCCTGTCCTGGTCTTGCTCGACGAACTCGTGATCTACATGGCCAAGTTGTCTGACCGGGGCCAGGGCAATCTCATGGGGTTCTTGAATTCCCTTTCGTCGGTTGTCAACAGGCGACCGCAATCTGTCCTGATTGTGACCGATCCCGCGGGTCAAGTCGCCTACGCGCCCCAAGCCGCTCAATTGGGCGCGGGTTTGCAGCAGGCGGCGACCAAGATCGATGACATGTTCGACCGAAAGGTCTCGGACTTCGACCCTATTGGCAATGAGGGCGCGCGTGTCATCGTGCGGCGGCTCTTTGAGAGCGTCGATCATTCGGCAGCCGAGGCAGCATCGGCTACATACCACCAGCTGTACCAGCGCGTCACTCAGGAGCATCCTGGTGTCCTTCCCTCTTCGGCCGCGAACGCTCAGTACGCCAAGCGGATCGTCGAATGCTTCCCATTTCATCCTCGCTTACTTGAGACTGCGCAGGATCGGCTGGGAGCCATGCAGAGTTTCCATAAGAGCCGTGGTGTCCTCCGGCTGTTCGCTCGCATTCTCCGCGACGTTTGGGAGGCCAAAGAAGACCTTGATCTGGTGACTGCTGGTGAGATCAACTGGTCCAGTCCACGCATCCAGGCGGATCTGCTTCAACGCCTCAATCGCGATCAATTCAAAGCGGCGGCCTCGGCAGATGTTGATCATCATGCCGGCGAACTCGATGGCGGCGCACCCCGTGGCGTTCATCGGCGTGTCGCCTCCGCGCTCCTCCTTGAGAGCATTCCACTTGAGACGAACAGTGGCCTTGACCCTGCAGAGGCGACGCTTGCTGTTCTCCGGCCGGATGAGGCTGGACACGAGCCGGCCGAGGCGCTCGACCGCCTGGTCGGCGTCTGTTGGCACACCTACCCCATGCCAGGCGGACGTGGTTGGCAGTTTCGCTACGAGCCTAATATCCTGAAGCAGATTGAAGAGCGTAAGGGCCAGGTGTCCTTCGAGGATGCCAAAGCCCGAGTGCTGGCAGAGGTCCAGGGCTACTTTACCGGTCCGGCATTCAAGGTTCGAGCCTGGCCCGAGTCGGCGAAGCAGGTGCAGGAATCGGCGAATCTGCAACTCGTGCTGTGCGACGATGAGAAGCGTGCAAAGGCCGTCTGTGCCAACGCCGACGACAGCGATCCGCAGGCGCCTATCCCGCGGGCCTTCGTGAATGCTATCCTTGCTGTTGCTCCGACGACTTCAATCCTGAACGAGGCTGTCACCCATTCGCAACGGCTCATCGCTGCCGAGCAGATCGAGAAGGAGCACGGCAAGGGCGATGAGGGTAAACTCGTCCGAGACCAACTCAAACGCATCAAGCCCGAACTCCTCAAACAGTTTCGCCTCCGGGCGTGCCGGGCATTCGACAAGGTGGTTTTTGCAGGCGGGACCGTCTACGCGCTCGACGAGCAGTTCCAAGTGCCGGACGAGCAGGTTTTGCAGAGAGCGCAGGGCCAGGCTTGCCTCCGCAAGTTCCTCGATGCGAAGAACCTCATCTATCAGGCCGGCGACGCTCTTGACGTGAATCGTTTCCTTGACGAGGTCCTCAAAGGAGCAACGCCCACTGCTGATAATCCGGAAGTCTATACGGCCAAGGCCATCCATGAGCGTTTCCTCTCGGCCTCCAAACTCCGCCTCGTTTCCGATGGCGCGGTCGTTCGACAGACTGTGATTCGGGCGGTGGAGAAGGGCAAACTTGTTGTGCGTCTACCGGACGGCCGTGTTTATGACGACAAGGGCTGTGTTGAAGGCCCCGAAGAGTTCCGTCGGCGTATTGGCGGAACGCTTTCGACGTTTGCTCTGGATGACACGGTCCTTGTAACGCGGTCCGGCACAGAGACATCTGCTGAGTGGACCACGGTCACTGAGAAAAAGGAGAAGGAAAAGGAGAAGCAGGAGGGCAAGGAGGGCCCCCCACCGCCGCCACCGCCGCCATCGCAGGTTACAGCTGCCGATTGGCCGAAGGTCCTTGAGTTTGCCGCCGAGCGCCCACTTCTGGAACTACACCTGCTGGCGTCGACGGCGGGCGGTGCCGGCACGTTGGCGGCCCTGGCGCAACCCTTGGGGGCGGACCGACTGAGCCTCACGATCAAGACGAGCGGCAGCCTCAAAGGAGGCGGCATGGCGAACTTCCTCGTCTCCGATGTCGGTCTGAACCATCCGACAAAACCGCTCGACCTAGGCCGGACACTGCACACGGCGATGCAAGAAGGGGGGCAGTTTGAGGCCGACCTTGCGCTAAGATTCGGGAAGGACGGCCGCACGGGACTGGTGGATCAATTGCAGAAACTGAGCGAAGACGCCCCTGAAGACGTGCGCCCCCGGGCTACGTTTGATAAACCCGTTGGAGGATCGGGATGAACATTCGCCAGGCCCCTTACGCGCTGCGGGTCGTCCGCCGAGCAAGCGGCGATGCGGCCATCGTGTATCGGCGGCGTCTGACCGATAGGGGCGAGGAGCGCCTCGACCGTATTGCAGCCATTTCGCCTCTCGCGTTCTCGGCAGGGACCAGGCTCCTGCGCGACGCGGTACGGGCTATCGGCGGGGGCAATACGAAACTCTCGACAGGGCCGTTTCACCCGCTTGATCCGGACTGGGGTGCTCGCGTGGCCTGCTACGCAATGGTCGCCCGAGGCTTGCGAAATGCCCATCGGCTGTACCGCGCTTCGGACAACTTGCGGCACGCTGACGGCGCCGAGGCGGCTTGGTGGTTCGGCCTCATGACCAACTCGAAAGGCAAACGGGCCGTGCGGGCCCTGAGGATTCTCGTGGAGGCTGTCAAGTAATGACCAAGCCTACGGGGGGACGTAGAGAATCGTGGCCGAGAACGGTCATCTTCCTAGGGGCGGGTGCCTCTGTGGCTGAAGGTGCCCCCGACCAGTCCACGCTCTTCCGCGAGTACTTCCAACATTATCGCAGCGCACCTGCACAAGAGCGACAGCATGAATGGGGAAGCGAGCTGCCAACGTTCTTCAGCGAGTTCTTCGGCATTGATGTAGACCAGGCCGACCCTGCGAGCATCCCGTACCCTACCTTTGAGGAAGTGCTCGGCGTCCTGGAATTAGCCGATTCACAAGAGGAGACTTTCCGCGATTGGGGCACTTCGCACCTCGTCGATTCACGCCAGAAGCCACGCATTCAGCACATTCATGAACTCCTGATCCTCCTTATTGCTGAGGTCCTGGACAAGAAACTGGGGGAGGGAGGTGGCCAGCATCATGGCAGACTTCTTCAAGGAATCAACGAGGCAGGCGGGTTTAAGGAGACGGTCTTCGTCAGCCTCAACTACGACATCCTCATCGACAACGCTCTCTTGGACCTGTACCAAGAAGGTGGCGGCGGTTGGGATCTGCACTACGGCATTGAGTTCTCGAACGTGGAAATGCGGGGCGGCTTGCCTGAGAGCCAGTGGCACCGGCCCGACCCGAAACGATCGGTCCTGTTGCTTAAGCTTCACGGCAGCCTCAACTGGCTCTATTGCCCGACGTGCCGCTCAGTTACGCTCACACCGAAACAAAAAAAGGTTTGCCACCTGAAGTGGCACCCGCAAGACTGCCTTTGCAGCGCTTGTCAAACGTTGGCTGTCCCCATTATCATACCTCCCACGTACTTCAAGGCCCTGTCGAACCTGTACCTCCGCCAGACCTGGGACCGGGCCGAAAAGGAACTCACCCAGGCAGAGCGTATCATCTTCTGCGGCTACTCGTTTCCCGACGCCGACATCCATGTGAAGTACTTGTTGAAGCGGTCGGAGGTGAACCGAGCCGGCGCGGCACCGGAAGTGTTCATCGTGAACGAGCATGAGGGGAAGAAGGACGAGGCTCGCGACGCAGAACGCGAGCGGTACTTCCGGTTCTTCAAGGCCAAGGACCGCCTGCACTGGACGAAGTTGTCCTTCGAGCAGTTTGCCGAGAATCCGAGGCGCATCGAGGACAGCAGGCAATGGCAGTGACGAAACGGGTGCGGAGGTATGACGGTGACTGAGGCCGAACTACGACAACTCATGGAGCATCGCGAAACCGAAGCGGTTGAGTTCAAACCGAAGGTTCTCAAGCGGCACGAAATCGCCGAATACGCCGTTGGTATCGGCAACGCCGGAGGCGGGTGGCTCATCATGGGCGTGACCGACCGCCTTCCCCGGCGCATCAAGCCCGTCACCGTTCCGTCGGAAGATGAACTCGCAAGAATTCGGGAAAGCGTCGCCGACTCGGCCGGCATTCACGTCGCAGTGGAGGTCGTGTCCACTGCTGAAGGCCCTGTCCTCGCGGTTAAGATCCCTCCCCGTCCCCGCGGAAGCCTCTTTCATACACGTAGCGGGAAGTACTTGGTTCGCCTCGGCGAGGGCCTCCGCGGCATGACGCCGGCCGAGATTGACGCCATCCGGCGGGAAGCCGGCACGGAAATCACCGCCACGCCATTGTCTGGCGCGCCAAGCGAACTGCTGAGCGCCTCGGGTCTTGAGGAACTCCGCGCGCTCATGAAGGAAGCCGGGGCTTCGGCCGATCTGATCAGGCTTTCCGACACAGACCTCCTCCGTTCCCTTGGAGTTCTGGCTCCCGGCGGCGACCTGCTCACAGCAGGGCTGCTTCTGGCTGGCGAGTCCGAGGCCATCCGGCAGCGCTTCCCTCACGCCCGCTGGCAGTTCTTCCGGATGAAGTCTGATACCGAATACGACCAGCCGGACGGGGGCCATGATTGCCTCCCCATTGCCTTGAGACGACTGCGCGAACTCGTAGACGCCAACAATCCTGTTGTGACGATCCCCATTGGCCTCGTGCATCCCGAGTTCCCTCGCTACCCGACATTGGCCCTTCGGGAACTCATTGTGAACGCTCTCGCGCACCGCGATTACGAGGCGCCTGGCGCCGTCACCTTGAAACTGTATCCCGACCGCCTGGAACTCAGCAGCCCTGGCGGATTCGTCGGCGATGTGACCCCGCAGAACATCCTCCATCATCCTTCGGCCCCCCGATATCCCACGCTCTTCGGGGCTTTGGCCAAGATGCGGCTGGCCAACGCCGCCAACCTGGGTGTCCCGAGAGTCTTCCGCGACCTGCTGAGCGAAGGCAAAGAACCTCCCGTCTATTCATGTACGGGCCAGACCGTCAGCGTGACCGTCAGGGGGCAAGAGACAAAACGGGAGTTCCTCGAACTTGTCAAGCGCTACCCCGACCTGGACGTGGACCATTTGCTTGTCCTCCATTACCTGACGCGCCACCGCGAAGTCACCGCCCGTGCCGCGGCGGAGGTCTGCCAAAGACCCATCAAGACTGCTCGGGAGACGCTCGGGCAATTGGCGACCCATTGGCACCTGGTCGAAGCCGGCGGTGGGGCGGGTCGCGGCCGGTATTACCGTCTGTCGCGCTCAGGATACGAAGCGTTAGTCGGAGCTCTTGACTACCATGTGGACCGCCGTCTCGCCGGGGAGAACGCCAAGGCCCGCATCCTGGATGTGTTGGCCGACCGTTCCCTCACAAACGCCGATATCCGCGAGATGACCCAAATGAATCGCCGCCAGGTCATTGCCCTCATGAATGAATTGCGGGCCGAGGGCTTGGTGCGGCTCGTGGGGAAAGGGCGCGCCAGCCGCTGGGTGTCGGCAGGGAAGTCCTCGACGTCGGCGAAGGCGAAAACGCCGGCCCGAACGCCGCCGAAAGAATGACCGTCGGACAATAGAATGACCGGAGAATTGAGTGTCAGGGGCATGGCGAGCGCATCTGGGCACGACATAATGTACGTCTCCTTACGGGAGGCCCAAGATGTTGGGGCCTGTCGCCGGCGGGTTAATTGTGGCGTTTAACGTACATTCCGGGCCGGGAGCCCCACGTTGAGCCAACATCAGGACAAGAAACGCCCGCGGCTGCTGATTGAGGACTGGCTGCCGGCGGCGGCCATCGGCGTGGAGTGCACCCGGGAACGCTCCACAGGCCAGCAGCCTCCTGACAAGCGGCTTCACGTCTGGTGGGCGCGGCGGCCGCTCTGTGCCAGCCGCGCCGCAGTCCTCGGCTCGCTACTGCCTGCGGATTTCCGGCGGGACACCTTCGAGAGACTTCTGGGATTCGGGCGGCCCGGCAGAGAGATCGTAGAGGCTCGTCGCCTTATGGACACGGGCGTCCGGGTCAAGGGTGGATTCGGCTGCGACCGTGCCTTCAAGGCACCCTTGGCTCGGCGCGATGTTGCCGCCGCCCATAAGGCGGCGGAGGGTGTTTGGGGAGACGGCATTACGGTGCTCGACCCAATGGCCGGCGGTGGCTCAATACCTCTTGAAGCGGCGCGCCTTGGCTTCAAGACCCTGGCCAACGAGTACAATCCGGTCGCCTGCTCCATTCTCGAAGCCACGGTCGACTACCCCTTCCGTTTCGGCGAGGAACTCGCGCGTAAGGCACGCAAGTGGGCCAAGGTGTGGCTTGAGCGCGTCGAGGAACGTCTCGCCCCTTTCTATCCGGAGCACAAGCACGTTCTCGTGCACGCGTACATCTTCGCCCGCACCGTTCCCGACCCTGAGTTTCAGGCGGAGGCGGACGACGCGACGGGACGCTGGCACACGCCCCTGGTGCCCGACTGGCATGTGCTCAAGGCGAAGAACCACAGCCGGTGCACGTCCGACTGCTTGCTGGCGATCCCTGAGGTCGACAGGGATAACGGCACGTGGCGCGTGGGGGCATTCAAGCAGGGGGGCGGTGGGGCGGGCCAGATTCGTCAGCCGCCTCCGCCTACCTATAGCCGCGGCAAAGGCACCTCGCTCTTCTCCGGCCGCATGGACGGCGGCCGATGGCTCGGGAAGCAGATCAAGGCCGACTACATCAAGACGATGGCCCAGCAGGGGCGGATGAGAAGCGGGCTGTATGCCGTGGCGCTGAAAACACCTCAAGGGCTTGAGTTCCACGTACCGGAGAAGAAGGACCTGGAAGCCCTTGCCGCCGCCGAGGAGGAACTGGCGCGCCTCCGGCCCGGTTGGGAGAAGGACAACGTCGTCCCGACGGAGAAGGTGCCAGTCGGGGATAAAACGGGGGATGGCGCGGGCAAGGGTACAGACAAGCCTCTCGAACGCGGCGAGGGGTATTGGACAGATATGTTCCTGCCCAGGCAACTCATGGCAACGGGTGTTTTGGTAGAGGAGCTCCGTAGATTCCAGCCGGAGATTGTCAAGGCTGAGGGCGCCGACTCGGCCGAAGCTGTTGTCCATCTTCTCGCTTTCGCCCTAAACAAGTTCCTGAACCACAACTGCAATGCCACTCGGTGGGAAAGCACGCGTGGTGTTGTCAAGAGCAAGATGGACCGGCACGACTATGCCTACAAACTGTCGTTCGCCGAACTGGCCCCCTGCGTGGCAGGTGCTGGCCTTGAGTGGGCGCTTGACAATGTCATCGAGGCGTATGACCGCGTAAGCGCGCTGTCGCGTGCGAAGGCAACCCAACCCAGCGAGATCTCGTTAGGTTCGTCCACCTCACTCCCCCATTTCGCCGACCGTAGCATCACAGCGGTTGTTGTCGACCCCCCCTATGCCGACAACGTGCAGTACTCGGAACTGGCGGACTTTTTCTACGTCTGGCTGAAGCGGACCCAGGGGCACCGGCGGCCCGAGTGGTTCTCAACGTATCTTTGCGAGCACGACGAAGAAGCTGTTGTCAACGCCTCGCGCTTCAAGGCCGGCAGGAAGAAGACCAGGGAGGCCAAAGCCGAGGCCCACGCCTTTTATCAGAAACTGATGACCGAGACGTTCCAGGAGTGCCGTCGCGTCCTGCGGGACGATGGCGCCCTTACGGTCATGTTCACCCACAAGAAGCAGGAGGCGTGGGAGGCCCTGTTTACATCGCTCATCAAGGCGGGTTTCACGATCACGGCTACGTGGCCCGTCAAGACCGAATCCGAGCACAGTCTGCACCAGGCAAAGAAGAATGCCGCTCAGAGCACGGTCGTCCTTGTGGCCCGCAAGCGCCTGGAAGGCGCCGGGGTCGGCTACTTCGACGCCGATATGGAGGTTGAAATCAAGGAAGCGGCCCGGAATGCCGCCGCGCGCCTTGAGGGCGAAGGCCTGAATCGTGTGGACCAATTGGTGGGCTCTTTCGGGCCGGCGATGGAAGTCTACAGCCGGTACGACGAGGTCCGGACGGACACGGGCGCTTCGGTCGGTGTAGACAAAGCCCTCAAGGCGGCCTCTGATGCCGTGAGCGCCTGGCGGGTGGAGCAACTTGCAGAGCGCGGCCTGGAGGGCGTTGAGCCGGAAGGCCGGTTCTACTTGCTATGCTGGGATGTTCTCGGCGCAGCCCGGTTCCGCTTCAATGAAGCGAAACTCCTTGGCAATGCTGTGCGGATGGACGTGGACCAGTTGATCGGCGCAGGCCTGGTTGCCAAGAAGAACCAGGACATTCGCATTCTTCCGGCGCAGGAACGGCGACGCGATCGGGCTTTGGAACCGGACGAGGTCACCGAGACCTTCTTCGGCCCTGTTGTGAAGAAGAAACGCCGCACGAAGAAGGATATCCTGAAGGTCCACCCAAACGACCCCCAATTCCGGACGGCACTGGACGCTTGCCATGCCCTGGCCCTTCGGTACGTGGAGGCCGGCGGGGAAGCCGGGGGAATCGGTGCGGCCCGTTCCCTTGCTCATCAGCAGGGCTGGGGGACGGACTCGGCTGTGGCGAAGTTGATGGCGGCGCTCGTGGAGGCGGCGCCGGATGCCGTGAAGTTCGAGAAGGGCACGAAGTCGGTGGCCGCACAGTTCCCCGAGTTTCGGGCATGGCACGCGTTACTGAATCCGCTGTTCGGCATTGAGCCGCCGGAGTGGAAGGAAGAAAAGCCACCGCAGGAGGTCTTCGCCTTCGAGTCCGAACGGGCCGCGGATGAGGAAGACGATGAAATCGAGGACGAAAACGACAACGAGGACGACGAGGAATGAGTAAGTCCCGGGGGAAGAAGAACAGCGGTGGAAGCGCTTCCAAAGTAGCCGCCGGAAGCCTCCGCGGGCGTGAATGGAAGCGGTTTGTCGAAGGTCCGGACCCGGACCTGCTTGAGCACCTCTACGTCCCCGCCTTGGGCGAAGCCATCCGCTACGACCGGTGCTGTGCGTATTTTTCGAGTTCGGTCTTGGCGGCGGCCGCGCGGGGGTTCGCCAAACTCATCGAGCGGCTGATCGCCATGGACGAACGTGCCCCCCGCCCCGCCGTGCGCCTGATCGTCAACGAGGAACTTCCAGCCGACGATGTCCGAGCCATGACGGAGACGGGCGATCTGTCGCGGTTGGAGAAGTTGCTGAAGAAGCGATTCAAGAATCCAAAGGACCTGCTGGAGAAGCGCCGGCTCCAGATGCTGGCGTGGCTTGTGAAGGAGGGTTTGCTTGAGGTGCGCGTGGGCGTCATGCGCCACGGTGAAGGCATCGTCCACAGCAAATACGGCATCGTGACCGACGAGGCCGGCGACGCCATTGTCTTCGTGGGTAGCGGCAATGAGTCGTCACGGGCCCTTGTGGCCAACTATGAGGAGGTGGACGTCTCGGCCTCGTGGCAAGATGAGGAGCGGCATCGCCACTATGTCAACAAGTTCAAGTCTTTGTGGGAAGACCGCCACGCATACGTTCACACCGTGGCGCTTCCGGAGGCGTTGCGACTCAAACTCATCAAGCTTGCCCCCGAGGAACCGCCCGTGCAGGAGCCGATGGGGGCCATGAATCGGCAGCGGCTGGCGATGCTCTGGCGGTTCATCGTCGAGGCGCCGTATCTACCGGGACCGGAAGGGGCTGCTGCGTGTGATGCGACGGGAATGGTCGGCCTTTGGCCACACCAGCGGCGCGTCGTTGAGGAAACAGCGGCGGCATGGCCGAACGGGCGGCTCCTTTGCGACGAGGTTGGCCTTGGCAAGACGATTGAGGCCATCTACGTGCTCCGGCGGCTGATGGCCGGCCGAGGTGTTCGCCGCGCGTTGATCTTGGTGCCGAAGAACCTGGTGATCCAGTGGCAGGGCGAACTGCGCGAGAAGGGGGCCTTGGAGGTCCCACGCCTGGAGGGACTTCAAACCCTTGTCTGGCCTGACGAGACAAGAGAGCGGGTCAGCGATTTGGGAGAGGCTCTTTGTCAGGACCTTCTCGTGATGAGCCGCGAGACGGCTCGCCTGGAGAACAACTTAGCCGTTCTGCTTGAAGCCGAGCCTTGGGACCTTGTCTTGTTGGATGAAGCGCACGCCGCACGCCGGCGGCGCCAGGAGGAAGGCGAGTTCAACCCCGCAACCCTCCTGTTGAACCTGCTCCGCCAACTTCAGCTGCGGAAGAAGGCGCGAGGTATTCTGCTGCTGAGCGCCACACCGATGCAGACGCATCCATGGGAACCGTGGGACCTCCTGGCCACGCTGGGCGAGGGGAACGCTTGGCTGGCGGAATTCTCGCCGGTGCGAGATTACTATCGGGCAATCAACGCGGTGGAGCATGGCCGGTGCGATCTTGCGTTGGCGGAGCGCGCTGCCGGCCTTGTGGCCGCGGATCCTGATTTCCCCAAACTGCCGGATGGAACCCCGACATCCGATGCCTCTACCGTCGCCCAGAGACTGGCTTTCGCCTCAGGCTCTGAACGAGATGAACTGGCCAAGTGGCTTCGTCGGGGCTCGCCGCTTGCGCGAAAGATGCACAGGAACAGCCGCAACACGTTGCGAGCATATCACCGGATGGGCCTGCTGGATGCTCCCCCGCCGCGTCGGGTCGTCGATGATCTCGTATTCGACTACGAGGATCAGGCCGAGCGGAAGGTCTACGAGTCGATCACTGACTACATCGACCGGCGTTTCGAAGACCTGGAGAAGGAGAAGGCAGGCAAAGGGTTCGTGATGACGGTGTATCGACGCCGAGCGTCGAGTTCGCCACTTGCCCTTCGGCGAAGCCTTGAACGTCGCAAGGCAGGATTGGAGCGGGTTGCCAACCGATACGCTTACACGCCAACGCTTGATAGCGAAGACGTGCCGGAGGCGTTTGTTGGTGAGGATCTGCCGGAAACCGAGGAATCAGACGCGGTGTCGGCAGCTTACCCGCAGGACCCGCAGGTGGCTCGGGACGAACTGTCTGATGTAGAGAGGCTTCTTGGTGATCTTGCGGCTCTGGGGGAGCGAGACAGCAAGCGAAACAAGTTCTACGAAGTACTGCGAAGCGTGACTGACGATGGTCGGCCAGCACTTGTTTTCACCGAATATTGGGATACGCTCGATTACCTGCGCGAGGCACTGCTTCCATGGTACGGTGGGAGTCTCGGCTGCTACAGTGGCAAGGGTGGCGAGGTCTGGGATGGTGACCAATGGCGCACGGTCAGCAAAGATGCCATCACACGGGCCCTGCATGACGGCCAGCTTCAGGTTCTGATCTGCACGGATGCAGCCAGTGAAGGGCTGAACCTCCAAGCGGCAGGCGCTCTCATCAACTACGACTTGCCTTGGAACCCCAGCCGCGTTGAACAGCGGGTTGGGCGAATCGACAGGATCGGTCAATGCTATCCCGTCGTGCGGGTAGTGAATCTCTTTCTAGAGGATAGCGTTGACGAGAAGGTCTACAGAGTTCTGCGGGCGCGGTGCGGCCTTTTTGAGCATTTCGTTGGCTCGATGCAGCCTGTATTGGCGAAGGCACGGCGTATGCTAACGGGCTCCGCGTCCCTGAAGGTCAATGAACTTGAGGCCGCCGCGGATGAACTGAAGGACGACCCGTTACCCCAAGAGATGTACTTGGAGGCGGAAGCGGAAGAGGCACAACATGCGGGTTCCGCGGTTAGCTTGCCGCAAATCATCGACGCTCTGCATGACGTGGATGGTGAACTAGGTATACGGGTCCGGAAAAGCCAAAACCCACCGCTGATAGATGTGACCGGGCTCAGGAGACGGAAAATCCAGTTTGCCCCGTCTGTGGAACTTCTCGAGCATTCTCCCAATGCACGTCCGCTGTCACCTTTCTGCGCCGAACTGCGGAAACTGGCAGGGCGTCTCTACAAGAGCGGAGAGCGTTTGCCGCTCGTAGTGGAGTCAACTCAACACGGGCAGTTCCGTGCTTCAGCGGCATACTGGGTCGAGCGTGGTGCACTTCAACCGCTTACATTGCTTTCCCAGCTGCGGGCAAAACTGGATGCGTGGGACGGCGCGTATCCCGACCCCGCAGTTTGGCACGAGGCCGTACAAGCAGCGCGATCCGAAGCGGAGAAACAGGCCCTTGAAGCCGCCCAGCGCGCAGTGGATCAGGAGAGGGAAGCCCTTGAGCGCCAAGTTGGAGCTGCTCGGCTCCGGCTCATTCGAGAACTCGGAAGATACCTCGCATGCCTGGGCGCTGGTCCTGAAGACCTCAACCGCAAGCTGTATGAACAGATGAACCGCGACATGGCGAGTTCGCGGAGACTGCGGAGATGCCTTGATAGACTTGGAGACTACCCGGAGTGGACGCCGGATCTCATCCAAGATCTTGAGCGTTTCGTGGCCGGCCTGAGCGAGAATCAGCGCCAAGCCAGGCTGCTCGGCGCCGAACTTGATGCCGCAATTGATGACCCGCGGTGGCTCGCTGTCGGGCAGTAATGGGTTGGGAGAAGCGGGCTTCCGGAATCCGCTCGACCGATGCGAGCGCCTCCACGCAGCACAGTACCTGCGGTGGGCACACCAGCAGGCGGACCGCCGTGACCCGCTCCGCCTTAGCCCGCCATCGGTGCTGGACGAGAGCATCTGATGTGATAACTCGCCCGCAGAGAGGGGCCGGCATGAGGAAGGCCGCTTTGAGGCGGCTGGGAACCACCCAACGTTTGAAACCCGTTCGGAACGGGGAGCCACTTTCACACGGCGGCCAATGGCCGCCGTTTCTTTTCACGGAAGCCCCCGTAACATAGCTCGCGCCCGCAACGCAGGTTCGGACACGAGGCAAATCAAAAGGTGCTGACGAAGCTGATGCCGAAGTGAGGCCGGGAACTGGGTGACCGACCATTACCTTGCTTCCTGTTGCCCACCTTCTGTTCCAGGTGCCTCTAGCCGGCCCGGACGGTCGGCAATTCGTCCCAGCGGGTGGTGTAGTGGGGCGAGGCGTGTTCTCGCCGCATGTGCCACGGACGCTCGAAGCCCGAGGCAGCGTAGCGGAGCGCGTCGGGACCCAGACGGCGGTTGACCTCGTCCAGGGCTTCCATCAGCCGCTCGGACCGCGCGCGGTCGTACCGGACGAACATGCTCTCCGTCAAGCCCACCCGCGGTTCCAGTCCGCTCAGCATCACCCCGGCCTTCTGATACTGTAGACCCTTCCGGAAAATCGGCCGCAAGGCCGCCTGCGCCGCGCGGATCAGCCGGGAGGTGTCGTCGGTCGGTGGATCGAGGGCCACCGTCGCCGCGTTGGCGTAGGGCGCGGCGCGGAACCGCGACGTGGCCACAAAGACGCTCACCGCGCCCGCCACACGCCGATGCAGACGGAGTTTCTCGGCCGCGCGGGTGGCGTGGGCCGCCACGGCCTCTTCCAGCGCTTCCCGTCGCCGGACGGACCGCCCGAACGAGCGGGACCGGACGATGCTCCTGGCCGGCGCCGGCGTCTCCTCCAGGCCGATGCACGGCAGCCCCCCGAGTTCCAGGGCCGTCCGTTCGCCCACGACACCGAGGAGCCGGCGAACGTGG